>VBHQ01000142.1 GCA_005880395.1 Chloroflexota bacterium | reverse complement strand
GTTGTTGAAGGCGGTGATCGTATAACTGACCGAGGAGCCAACCGGCACCGTGGCGCGGCTCGCGATCTTTGTCACCCCCACGTCAGCTTGCGAGCTCACAGTCGTTGGATCGGTCGACGAGTTGTTGGTGGCGTTGCTGTCGCCGCCGCCGGTCACGGTGGCGCTGTTGCTCAGGCCGGACGGGGCCGACTGGCTGACGGTGACGCTCACTGTGATCCGTGGGTAGCTGGCACTGGCGGCCAGCGCGTCCGACCTCGTACAGGTAACGACCTGCATCGCGATACTACAAGCCCAGCCCGCTCCCAACGCGGAGGTTGGCGTCAGTCCCCCAGGGAGAGTATCTGTGACCGTGACGAGCCCGCTGCTAGCCACGAGGCCGATGTTGCTGACATCGATCGAGTAGGTGTCCGTGCTGCCGCGCAGGAAGGGATCGGTATGGGCCTTCACCAGTGTGAGGTCCGATGTGCACTGGGCGCCCGAACCGGCCCCCGGAATCTGGCTTGCCGTGATCGTCGAGTGGACCCCGGCAATACCGGGGGTGGCACCATAGGCGGCCTTGTCGGTTGTCGTCGTGCCGTTGACGCCGCCGCTCAGGTTCATCGTGCCGGGCGCACTTGTGGTGAGAATCACCCCGCCACCACCGCCGCCGCCAGGCCCGTGGTAATCGGTCGGACCGCCGGCATCCGTCGACCAGGCGTCGGCACCGGCGCCGCCTTGAGCGTTTGCGGTCAGGCCGGCGAGACCGCCGGTTTGCGTTGTGACCACGATCGTTCCCCCGGCGCCGCCACCACCGGCGCCGTCGTTGTCCGGCGCCGGTCCCGTTCCTCCGTCGGTGGTGATCGAGCCCGTGCCGGTGACGCTTCCGGCGCGGATCATCACGATGCCGCCTCCGGAACCGCCGCTGCTCGAGTTGGCGACTCCGCCGTTGTTGTGTGTGCCGGCGCCGCCGCCGGCTCCTGCTGTCACTTGTGCGGGCGCCGCCGGAAATGCGGACCCACCGAAGCCGCCGCGGGCTAGGCCGCTGAGCCACGAGTTCCCGCCCTGACCGCCGCTGCCACCGTTCGCGCCGCCGCCGCCGCCGGTGTTCTGATCGTTTGCGGTCGGATTGGGATCGGTGCCCCCGCCTCCCGCGGTGCCCGGAGCGCCCCGCGCGGTGCTGCCATTGGGATAGCCGTCGATGCCGTCGTTAACCGTCATTCCAGTGGCCGAGTCGTAGGTGTACTGCGGCGTTCCGGCAATGCCCTCACCCTTCTGTGCGTGGAAATTATTGACGCTCAGGTTTCGATAATCAGTCGCGGCTCCCCCGGCGCCACCCGTTAGCACGCGACCGAGACCACCCCGGAAGCCCTGTTGCGAAACGCTCACGGCGGCCCCATTCAGGTTGAGGGCGCCGTCGACATCGAACGCGAGAATTCCGCCGGTCGAGCCGTTGAATGGCGCCGCGGTCGCGCCGGCGGCGAGCGTCGCGGCGACGTACTGCGGCACGCGGACGACCTGGAAGTCACGCTGTCCCTGAGCACCGGTCGGTGCGGCAGCCGTGTAGGTGTTGATGAGCCCGCTGCTGATCGTCAGCGCGCCTCCCCCCAGCCCCACCGTGTTAGTCGCAACCGCGTACTCGTAACGCCCGGCGTTGTTGGGCGCGGTCCATCCGGTGGCCGGATCACCGGCGACGCCGTCACCGTAAGCTCCCGTGTTCGTGGCGTCGATTGGCGCATCCTGCATCTGGATGACGAGAAGCAGGTCGCCGGACGCGATTGGCGTCGCCGCACCGATGGCGGCGCCCAGCGTGATGGAGGTGGCGCCGGCCGATGCGGTGGCGGCGCCTGGGTAATACGTGTTGATAACGCCGTTGAGGGTGGGCGAGCCGTCTCGTCCCGGGGTTCCACAGAGTCCGGCCGCGGCGGCCGGAATCGGCGCAATCAGGAACGCGGCGAGGGCGGCCACCGGCAAGAGGACAAGGATCCTCCCGCGCGAGCCCCGTGGGGGCATTTCGGAAGAACTAACGAGACGCGATCGGGAAACCGGCGGTGTTAGTGGTCGGCAGCGCCCGGGAAGACCCTCTCCCCGGCGCGGATTGGGACCTTCAGCCAGTTCTCCGGCGGAGGCAGCGGACAGCTCCATGAGGGGTCGTACGCGCAATTCGGGTTGTAGGCGTAATTTAAATCAACCGTCACCGTCTCGCCGTGCGCATGCAGCTCGAGATAGCGGCCTGCGCCATAGCTCTCATGACCGGACGTGGCGTCGCGGAAAGGAAGGAAGAGCTCGTCGGAATCATCGGACGCATACAGGGTCAGGTCCGCCCGTTGGCCGTCGACATCAAACCGCACCCGACCGTAGCGCCGGTAGACTTGCTCGTCGCCGGCCGTGGTTGCCATGACCACATCGCCCGGCTCAACATCGCGATCGATGGAGGCATGGATCACGAACTTCGGATTTTCCTCGAAATACACGAGCCCGTGAAACGCGCTGCGCTGCTGGGGGGTCAACGGCGAGCCAGGGTCATGCGCAAACAAGTGGTCCTTTTCCGCACGGAAGCGCCTGAGCTCGTTATCGGCCATTCGGAGATCAAAACCGAGGCAGGCCGTGATCTATTCCGCGCGGTGGACGGCGTTCCCGTCACGCTGTTTGCGACTCACGCCGCGCCGACGTCCCGAGCGATCCGGTCGCTGGGATTCGGCAAGGCGCGGAAGCGGCCGGCGTGCCGCGTCCATTCCAGCCCATGGGTCGGCATGCCGCTTTAACCAATCCGACACACTTCGTATCGTGACGCTGTTCGGGCGGAGCTCAGCGGACTCGACCATCGCCCAGTCGATCGGCATCGCGACCGGGGCGCCCGCCTTCGCGCGGACGGCATACGGCGCGACCACCGTTTGCGCGTAGGCGTTGCGATTGACATCGAGGAAGAGCCGGCCCCGGCGCTGCTCCTTGATGAACTCGGTCGTCAGATGGTCGGGATCATCCGTAGCAAGCCGCTGGGCGAGGAAGTCGGCGAAGAGATGGCTCTCCTCGAAGGTCTCGCTGGGCTCGATGGGAACGACGACATGCAGCCCCCGTGACCCCGTCGTCTTGACAAAGGCAACCAGCTGGTAATCGGCGAGCATCGCCTTGACCTTGAGGGCTGTTCGGCGAACGAGGCCAAAGTCTTCGTCGGCGGGGTCCAGGTCGAAAATCAGCAGGTCGGGATGGTCGACCGCCTCCGTCCGCGAGAGCCAGACGTGCGCCGTCACCATGTTGTAGTTCGCGAGATAGACGAGCGTCGCCGTGTCGTTGATCAGCGCGTGGGTGACGGTGCCGCCCTGTTTGCCGACCGTCACGCGCTGGATCCACTGGGGAAACGAGTCGGGAATGCGCTTCTGCTGGATCGCGATGCCGTGGATGCCATCAGGAAAGCGATTCATATGCAAGGGCCGGTCGCGAACCTGCGGCAGCATCCGGCCGGCGATCCGCTGGTAATAGTCGACGAGCTCGCCCTTGGTGATGCCGTCGTCCGGAAAGAGGATCTTGTCCGGATGCGTAACGGTGATCGAATGCCCGTCGACGACCGGCATTAGCGGCTGCTGGTGGGAACGTCTTGGTGCGGGCCTGGCTCCTCGTCGACGTTGACGCCGGCCCCTTCCAGCGTCGCCGCTACGAAATCCGGTTCGGGCAGGGCCCCCACGAACGCCGCGCGACGGTTGATCACGGTATGCGGTACGCCGCGGACCCGGAAGTGATTGGACAGCTCGGGAAATTCATTGGCCTCCACACAGAGCGCGCGAACCTGGGCAGACGCCATCGCCATCCGGTTTGCGAGGCTAACTGCCCGCGGACAGTAGGGTCAGGTCGGCGTCGCAAAGACCATCACCTCGGTCGGCTCGGTCAGCTTTGCCAGTGCGATCAGGGTTTCCGGCTTGAGTCCATGGTCGCCGCTGGAAACGCGTTCCACCGCGTCGATCAGCGCCGGGAACTCGCTGCCGGTCGGAAGGCCCTGGAAGCGGATGCGCCCGGGGTTCGTGTCGGCGGCAATCGCCATCGTCGGCACCTCGAAGACCTCGTCGATCTCGGCACGGGCGCCATCCTGGCTGATGTCAACGATTTCAAGGGTGACTTTGTCCGGCGCGGAATCCCGGATCAGCTCGGCGATCTGGCGGGCATCGTCACAGGTCGGGCAGCCGAGCCCCGATGGCAGGACGAGACGGGACGACCCGGGCTTCGTATACAACGTGAGCCGGACGGGACCGCTGAGCCTGGTCTGAAATCGCTCCTTGAGCTGCTGACGTGTTTCGTCCGGGATGAGCGCCATACCACTAATAATGACGGGCGCCGGGCGTTTGTTCCCGCGCCGAGCCGGCCAGTCCCTCGGGTCGGTTAGCTCAGCAGGTCGCGGAGCTGCGCCGGGGTCACATTGGACCCGCTGAGGATGAGGGCGATCCGTTTGCCGGCTAACTGTTCCTTGAGCCGGAGCGCCGCGGCCAGAGGTGCGGCGCCCGCCGGCTCGACCAGGTTGCGCGTGGTCTCGATCATCAGCCGTACCGCCG
>VBHQ01000141.1 GCA_005880395.1 Chloroflexota bacterium | reverse complement strand
TGAGCAGGTTGTCGAGGATCTTGGCAACCAGCGCGATATCCGCAATGGCCACCAGCCCGGCACCGAGCGTGACGTCGAGCTTCGCACTCAACAGGTCCGCGCGAGGACGGGCGCGCGTCACCGCATCCTGCACGGCCGCGCTCATCGAGAGCTGCTCTTTGTTCGGGATCAATGCGCCGCCCTCGAGGCGGGCGACGGTCAGCAGCTCATCGGCGAGCAACTTTGCTTCTTCCGACTTACGTTTGGCAATCCCGAGCACGTCACGCAAGGCCTTCGGGAGCTCGCCGAACCCACCCTCGAGCGCCATGTCGAGGTAGCCGCTGGTCACGGTCAATGGCGCCCGCAGCTCGTGCACCGCGAAGTTCATGAACTCGCTCTTGGCGCGCTCCGCCTCCTGGGTCCGGGCGATGAGCCGCGCATTTCGAAGCAGCAGCGCTCCCAGCGTCGAAAACTGCTGCAGGGATTGGATTGCCGCGGGATCAAACGGGCGATCGGCGTTCCGTCCCATCGCGAGCAGGCCGATGCTCTCGCCTCCGACGATCAGCGGCGCCACCAGAAAGCGGCCGTAGGGCTGAACGATCGCTTCCAGACCCTGAGGCGCGCCGGTGTACTCGGCGGCAGATAGCTCGACCGGCCGGCCGCGTCCAACCCCGGCCAGCACTTTCGGCGCCAGCGGCCAGCGGGTGCCGATACCCTCCCCGGTAAGAGTCGACTCGATCACCATCTCACTGCCGTCGAGTCGCGCCAGCGACGCACCGTCGGCGCCCACTGACGAACAGGCGCCCTGAAGCAGTTGAATGAGCACTTTGTCAAGCTCCGTCTGACTCGCCACCTGCTCGGCCGCCTCGACCGCGATCCGCAGCCGGGTGGTCGTCAAGTCAGCGCGTTGCCGAGCCGCCAGCACTTCGTCATAAAGTCTTGCATTGCGCAGCGCCAACCCGGAAATCGCGCCGATCAAGGTCAATGCGGCACGGTCGTGCGGCCCAAAGGGGCGATCCTCGTGCCGGCTCAGGACGAGCATTCCGACAGCCCTACCCCCATGGACGAGCGGCAGCACCGCCACATGCTTGACGTCCGCCAGCGCGGTGCGGAACTCGGGCGCCGCCGTGTCGATCGCCAGCTGGCCGCCAAACACCGGTTCGAGGGTCTCGATGGCCTTCTTGACCAGAGGCTGGCCGGCGAAGTAATCCACCGAGTAGCGCTGTCCAACCCAGGTCACGTTGCCGGCTCGGCCGATCGAGGCTTCGATCACGACCTGGTCGTCAATCAGGCTCGAGAGGGTGGCGCGATCCGCCTGCAAGGCATGGACCCCGCGCTCCAGGATCCGTGTGATGACCTGGCGCGGCTCCAGGGAGCCGGCCACGTCGAGGGCCACCTGAACGACCTCATCAAAGTCCTGCTCCGGCTCCGACGGCCGGGGGAAACGCTCTACCGCCGTAGCGCGCTCCGGGGGCTTGACGCCGCCATACAGCCGCAAAGATTACCGCAGGTGACGAGGTCTTGCGTCACCGAACGTGGACGCTCACACAGGATGATATCGTCGGTGTATCGAGATGGCCATCAGCGGATCGCTCGGCCCGTCGCTGACCCGCCTGGGTGACCAATTGCGGCAGCGGGACTTGACGGTCGCCGTCGCCGAATCGATGACCGCGGGTCTGCTGGCGGCGACCCTGGCGGACCTGCCCGAGTCGTCGAAGCGCTTCCTCGGCGGTGTTGTCAGCTACACGGCGGACAAGAAGATGGAGTTGCTGGGTATCCCGGAGGCCGTCATTAGTAAGGATGGCGTGGTGAGCCAGGCGACCGCCCGACTGATGGCGGAGGGCGCTCGGCGTCTGCTGGGCGCCGGCCTGGCGATCAGCATCACCGGCGTGGCCGGCCCGGAAGAGCAGGATGGCAAGCCGGTTGGCCTGACCTACATCGGCGTCTCGGTCGATGGCAAGACCCAGGTCCGGGAGTACCACTGGCCGGGCGGCCGCGCGACCAACCGGGTGGCCAGCGTAGAAGCGGCGATCGAGCTTGCCGCCGACGTCCTGAGCTCAGCCTCCGGTTAACCGGCTTCTCCTACCTGGTGGCGAAGGCGAAGTAGGGGACCGGTTTACCCGTCTCGGTGTATTGCTTGAGACGGTCGACAACCAGGGCCCAGGTGAGGTTGATCGAGCCAAGATCGTCGGCGGTGACCGACGCGGGCCAATTCGTGTGGCGAAACGTCAGGCTGGTCTGGGCGTTCTCGGCGGGCTTGATCTCCCAGTCCACCGTCGTATCGCCCCAATTGGGGAAATCGGGGAGCGCGGTCCACTTGACCCGTTTGCCGGGCACCAGCTCGTCGACGCGCATTCGCTGCGTCGGTCCGCCGAAGCCAAAGCTCGCGATCGCGCCGAGCTTGGACTGCGCCCTGGTATCGGACGTCCAGAAACTTGCAAATCCCTCCTCGGTCGACACCGCCCTGTAAAGCGTTTCCGGCGTGGCGTTGATGTTGACCTGGTGTACCAGCGATACGCCCATGGTAGGATCCTCCTGAAGAAAGTGCTTAATTTAGCTGCAGCTTAAATAATAGAACCAAGAAATGCAAGCGCGAACTCGAAGTCACCCGACCTCACTCCAGGATCTGATGGAAGCGATCGCGAACCCTCGCCGGCGCAAGATCCTGAAATTGGTCTGGACTGCGGAACGATCGGCCGGGGAAATCGCCGCGGCGTCCGACGTCACCTGGCCGGCCGTCTCGCAGAACCTTCGCGTGCTCAGGGCATCGGGCCTGCTCTCGGAGCGCCGTGACGGTACGCATCGCTATTACCGGGTAGAGCGGCGAGCGCTCGGACCGCTCGAGTCCATACTCCGCCAGATGTGGGCCGCCGACCTCGGACGTCTCAAGCAGCTGGCGGAAGACGAGGCGAAGGGGAGAAGAAGCCGTCGGTGATCGAGGATCTGAGTAGCGTCATCGAGGTCACGCAGCGGATCGAGGCACCGCCTGAGATCGTCTTCTCCTACCTGACGGACAGCGCGCGCTTTACCCAATGGATGGGGATCGGGGCGGCACTCGATGCTCGCCCCGGCGGCCGATACCGCATCGACGTCGACGGCGAGCACATCGCCAGTGGTGAGTACCGCGAGATCGATCCTCCACACCGGCTCGTCATGTCCTGGGGCTGGGAGGGGCATCCGACGGTGCCGCCGGGCTCGACCACTGTCGAGATCACGCTAACTTCGGAAGAGGGAGCCACCCTTCTTCGGCTGCGCCACCTGGGCCTGCCGAGCGAGGCCGAGCGTCAGCAACATACGGGGGGTTGGGGAGTGTATACGGGCCGTCTGCGGAACCTCCCGAGCCTGGCATGAATACCCTGCACCAATCCCCCTGACTGAAATCAGTTGTCTCGAATCGGAAGAGACCGGGTCGACATATCTGCCGATATGGGCATATACTACGGACATGGCACGAGCCGCCACCACCACTGACGCCTTCAACGCGATCGCGGAGCCGCAGCGCCGCCGGATTCTAAGCGTGCTCAAAGGGCATGAGCGCCCGGTCAACGACCTGGCGCACGCGTTGCGCATCACCCCGTCACGCGCGTCGAAGCACCTGCGGGTGCTCCGCCAGGTGGGCCTCGTGCGCGTCCGCGGGTCCGGGCAGCGCCGGCTCTACGCGCTGGAGGCGCGCGGCCTCAAGCCAATTCACGCTTGGGTCGGCGGGTTCGAGCAGTTCTGGAGCGGGAGCCTCGACCGGCTCAACGAGTACGTACAGGAACTTGAGCGCAAGGAGAAAAGCCGTGGCATCCGCTCCTAGCAGTCGCAGGGCTTCAGATCGCGAGATCGTCGTGTCGCGCACCATCGACGGCCCGCGGCGCCTCGTCTACGAGGCATTTACGAGCGTCAGGCATCTGAGCCAGTGGTGGGGTCCGAATGGATTCACTACGACGACCCGAGCGTTCGAGTTTCGTCCCGGCGGCGTGTGGGATTTCATCATGCACACCCCGGACGGTACCGATTTGCCGAATTGGATCGAATGGCGCGAGATCGTACCGCCCGAGCGCATCGTTTACCTGCACGGTGAAGGCGACGACGACCCGCGCGCGTTCGTGTCAACCGTGACGCTCGTCGAACGCGGGCCCGTGACAGAGGTCACGATGCGCGCGGTCTTCGCGACCAAGGAACAATGCGACGCGGTAATCGAACAGTACGGGGCCCTCGAGCGCGGCACCGATCACCTCGGGCGGCTCTCGGCGTACGTGGTTGACCTAATCGCGACAAGCCGGTAATCAGCGGAAAGGAGAAAACATGAGCAAGGTGTTCTTCAGCGTGACGATGTCACTCGACGGCTTCATCGCTCCGGAATTTATGGAATTGGGCCGGCCCCCCGAGCAATGGATCAACGAGTGGATGGAACTCCAAAAGTACGTCTTCGAGCAGCGGTTCTTTCGTGAGAATTTGAAACTTGGCGACGGCGGGGAGACGGGTGAGGACAACCGCATCCTCGAAGAGACCTTCAACCGCACCGGCGTGAGCATCATGGGGAAGCGAATGTTCGACGGCGGGGAAATCAGCTGGCCTGAGGAAGTTCGTCAACGACGGCATCGAGAGCGCGTTGCGGCAGGCGCGCGAAGTGGCCCGCGGCAAGGACATCCGGATTGCCGGGGGCGGCCACACCATCGTCCAGTACCTCAACGCGGGCCTGGTCGATGAATTCTCCCTCGCGGTGTCGCCCGTTCTGTTCGGAGCCGGCGCCCGCCTATTCGAGGGGGTCGACAAGCGGGCGGTCTCCCTGGCCATCGTGGAGGCGATTAATTCGCCAATGGTCACGCACCTACGCTACGCAGTTCGTCGCGTCGCGATCGAAGCCGCCCGGGCCGACGTCGCCGCGGTTGTCACGTCGACTACGAAGTAGGGGAAGCGCGGGCGACGTTGTAGAGTCGGCATATGGCGCTTAAGCGGATGGACAATGTCGGCATCGTCGTCGACGACCTCGCAGCGACGATTGAGTTCTTTCGCGAGCTCGGCCTCGAGCTCGAAGGGCAAGCCACGATCGAAGGAGACTGGGCAGAGCGCGTCACTGGACTGCGCGACATGCGCGTCGAGATGGCCATGATGCGCACGCCAGACGGCCACAGCCGGCTCGAGATCTCGCGATTTCTCACGCCGCTTGCGGTCGCTGATCACCGGAACGCCCCGGTGAATGCTCTCGGCTACCTACGCGTCATGTTCGCCGTACTTCTTATCGGGCTTGCCCAAGAACTCGGCTGAACGACGCCGGTCTTCTAAATCGTCGTAACCATCGCTCGTGGGCGATTGCCCTTGGTCTGGCGCTAGGGCCCGCGGTGGCGTTGGGCTTGGGACGCTTCGCGTATGGGCTGCTACTGCCGAGCATGCGCTCGGACCTGTCCTGGTCGTTCGCGCAGGCGGGGACGATGAACACCGCCAACGCCGTTGGCTACCTCATCGGCGCGTTTCTCGCTGCACCAACCGCGGCGCGGAGCGGTGCGCGCCGCGCCTTCATCGGCAGCCTGCTGGTCACGGCGTTCGCGCTAGTAGGATGTGCGGCCTCGCGGACCTTCGCGATCCTGATCTTGCTGCGCCTGGTGGCCGGGATCACGGGGGCGGTGAGCTTTATCGTCGGTGCCGCGCTCGCGGCACATGTCGCTCGCGGGTCGGAGGGCCAAGCCGCCTCGGTGCTTGGCCTGTACTTCGCGGGCGGTGGGTTCGGTATCGCCGTGACGGGTTTGCTCATCCCGCCGCTACTCGCGAACGCGGGTGCGGGGAATTGGCGGTGGGGGTGGGTGGTCCTGGGCGCGTTGGCGTTCGCGGGAGCTGCTGGGGCGTTACCCGCCGTCCGTCGCTCGCCGGAGCCTAGCCGGGACTCGAGCAATGGCACACGCCGTTGGCGGCCAGGGCCGACTGCGGTAACTACGGGCGCCTACGCGCTGTTCGGCGCGGGCTACATCGCCTACGTGACCTTCATCGTCGCCTTCCTAAAGGCGGAAGGCTCGGGCACTGGACGAATCAGCGCATTCTGGGTCTTGTTCGGGTTGGCCGCGATCGGCTGGTCGTTCGTGTGGAGTCCCGTGTTGGGCCGCCTGCGCGGGGGCAGTGGCATTGCGCTGGTCATCGGGGTGGTGACGCTCGGCGCCTTGTTGCCATTGATCTGGAACTCTGGCGGCGGTGCGTTCGCCTCAGCCCTGCTGTTTGGCTCGTTTCTGACGGTGCCAACTGCGGTCACCGCCTTCGCACGGCGGGTCTACGAGCCACAGCTTTGGACTAAGGCCATCGCCGCGTTGACTGTTGCATTCGCCCTGGGCCAATGCCTCGGCCCGGTGCTTGCGGGGGTGATTTCCGACGGCCCCAGCGGGGTACGGGCCGGACTGATGCTCTCGGTGGTCATCCTCGCCGCCGGGGCCCTGCTGGCCATCGCTCAGCCGCTTCGGGAAACGCGGCCCGGCCTGGTAGATGGGTCGCGCTGAGCCGTTCGCCGTGCCAACTGGGCAGCTAACGCGTCAGCGCGTTTCAACCAGAACGCGTGTTGCTCGGCGATCCAGTGTTCCGCTTCCAAAAGGCCGCTCGGCTGCATCGCCAGCCAGTGCTCGCGGCCACGGACTTCCCGGCGGACGAGGCCGGCCGACTCCAGAACGGCGACGTGTCGCGCGACTCCGGCGAAAGTCATCGGGAGCGGTTCGGCGAGGTCGGTGATGCGGGCGTCGCCGGATCGGAGGGCGATCAGAAGCGCTCGCCGGGTCGGGTGGGCCAGGGCCGCGAAGGTCCGGTCGATATGTTCAACCACTTTGTTGAACATAGCAGGGCGCCGGCGTGACAGTCAACAATATTCTTGAACGACCGGCGGCCTAGCGCAGCGGCTGGTGGATGTCCTCGCCCAGGTTGCGGACGGCTTCACCAACGCCGCGGTAAAAGGTCGGGTAGGCGTAGATCAGATGCCGCAGGTCGTCGGTCGGGATCTGGTTCCTGATGGCGAGCTCAAAAATGCCCAGAATGTCGCCGCCTCGCGGGCCCATCGCTGTCGCTCCCACCAGCACGCCGCGATCCGCATCCTCGACGACTTTGATCAAGCCGTCGTTGCCCGGCCCGTGGATCCAGCCCCGTGAGGTGACGGACGCCTTCTGGATGCCGGTCCGCACCTTGATGCCCTGCTTGCGAGCCTGTGCCTCGGTGAGGCCGGCCGCGCCGACCTCGGGATCGGTGAAGGTTACGCGCGGCTTCGCCCGGTAATCGGCGGCAGGGCCGCGCCGGCCGAGAACGTCGTTGACGACGATGTCGGCGTGGTAGATCGCCATATGGGTGAACCCGCCGTGTGCGGTGACGTCTCCAATGGCCCACGTCTGCTCGGCGACGCGCATATACGGATCCGGCTCCAGGAACCGGGCCGCCGGGTCGAGCCCGATCGTCTCCAGGCCGATGTCTTTGATGTTGGTACGCCGCCCGGTCGCCACCAGCAACTGTTCCGCGCGGACCTGCTGGCCGTTATCGAGATTGACCCTAACGCCGCCACTCGACTCGACGGACTTTGCATGCACTCCCAGATAGAGGTCGATGCCGTCGCGACGTAGAACCTCCCCCAGCACGGCGCCCGCCTCGGGCTCCTCCATCGCCAGCACGTGGTCCATCCCCTCCACGATGCTCACCTTCACGCCGAAGCGCGCAAAGACCTGGGACAGCTCGAGCCCGATGGCGCCACCTCCGAGGATCAGGAGCGACTCGGGGAGCCGCTCGACCTTGACCGCCTCCCGGTTTGTCCAGTACGGGACATCGGCCAGGCCCGAAATCGGTGGAATCGCGGGAGACGTTCCGGTACCGATCACGACCGCGCGCCCCGCCTCAAACGTCCTGCCATTAACCGTGACCTTGCCTGGTCCGGCGAGCCGGCCCGTGCCGCGAACAAAACGACCACCCTTCTTCTCGAAGCGCTCGACCGCGACGCGGTCATCCCAGTTATCGGTCGCGACCTCGCGGATGCGGCGGGCGACCGGGCTCCAATCCGGCCCGACTGTTGACGCTCCGGCAAAGCCGGGGATCCGCCGGCCTTCGGCCAGCATGTCATCGGCCCGAATCATCATCTTGGTCGGGACGCAACCGTAATAGGGACACTCGCCGCCGAGCAGGTGATGCTCGATGCCGATGACGTTCAGGCCATTGGTTGCAAGGCACTCCGCGACTTCCTCACCACCGACGCCCATGCCGAGGACGATGGCGTCGACCTTCTCGGTCATCAGCTCGCGGCCTTCGTGATTGGTTTTCGCGCCGCGGCCACGCCCTG
>VBHQ01000172.1 GCA_005880395.1 Chloroflexota bacterium | reverse complement strand
AATGCAGGTTGGCGCGATGCCCGAGCAGGCGAGCCTTGAGCACCGGATCGGCGAGACCGGCGCGCTCGTAACACGAGATCGCCCGATCGAACCATTGGCCGGCAGAATTCGCTCGGCGAAGCAGGTAGTGGACGCTGCCCATGCGGTCGTAGAGCTCGACCAGCAGCGGTTGCCAGCCTGAGCGTTCCGCCACGGCGATCGCCTCATCGAGAATCGGCTGTGCGTCGAGCGGTCGGCCTTGCTTGAGCAAGGCCGCCGCCAGGGTTACTTGCGCGCGAGTGCGGACCTCGAGGGCGACCGGCCGCTGGAGCACGCTCGTGATCAGCGCCTCGGCGCGCTTCGCCTCGCCGCGATGCAGATCGATCTCCGCCTCGGCGAGCCCGAGCTCGATCGCAGCTGACGAGTCGATTGCGTCCTCCAGGAAATACTCGATTGGTTGCTGCAGCCGATGCGCGATGACGCGCAGCGTTTGCATTGAGGGCTGTGCACGCCCGAGCTCCACCTGGTTCAAGAACGCGCGGCTGAAGTCTTTGCCTGCCACCGCCGCCAGGCTGATTCCGAGCGCCTGTCGGGCCTCACGAATGCGCCGGCCTAAAGCCGACGGCGCCCCGGGACGGTCCGCTGAGGATCGCCTGGAGCGCCGTTTGGTAAGCACTGCCTACAGTCTAATCATCTGCGCTTTACAGCGCACGACCGGCTAGGTCGGGTTCGGCCAGACGTCTGCGCAGGCCAGCACGGCCGCCGCGATGGCCAGCAGGATCCAGGGGTTGAGGAATTGCCGCATGGTGCCACCTCCGGAACAGGCAGCTCGTTCGGATTCGGCCTGTCCTGACGCCAGCTTATGGACGAGTGTCCATCGGCAGGGTGACTCCTGTAACGGATTTCGTAAGGGTGCTTCGCGAACTGGACGCGGGCCCTTAAGGAGTCCGACTGCGCCCTCGGAGGGGCCTATTTATAATCGAGTTCCTCCGCGTCCCCGTAGCTCAGCCTGGATAGAGCACTGGCCTCCGGAGCCAGGAGCACAGGTTCAAATCCTGTCGGGGACACCAAGCTCTCAAACGCTCGTATGGGACTAAAGCGCCACTCGCGGGGGCGAGGCCCGTCAAAAACATGTTTTTGAACCGGGCTGGCGAATTCGAAAACGTGCTGAAAAGGATTATTGAGTGGAATTTCGGGCCCCTGAGAACCGTCGCAGCTTCCTGAGCCAAGACGTGATCGACGCCGCGAAAAATGAGCGAGAGGTCACTTTCACGACTTTTGGGCGTAAGACCGGCAAACCTTACGATGTGACGATTTTCGTCGTGACCGATGGCCATCGCCTCTACGTGATCGATCCTGGCGAGACGCGCATGATTTCCGAGCTGTACGGAAGCAAGTACGGACCAGGATTCGGTCCGCCGCAACCAGGCGAGCCCCCGAGGCTCAGCGAACAGGCTACCTTCGAGCTGATTCCGGCCGGCTCGTGAGCCGCACGTGCGGCCGCCGGATGGAATCACCCAGTCTGGATTGGTGTTTTTGATCCTATGGCCTTGGCCCGTCGCGCTGCCCTCGAGGCAGCGCTGTTGAGATCCGGCGATCCCTCGAACCTGACTCGCGCCGAGCGGTTGCGGCTGTTCGTACTTCTGGGCAGCTTGACGGCCTTTGGGCCTCTCTCGATCGACATGTACCTCCCGGCCCTCCCGGCGATCGCACGCGACCTGGCGGCCAGCGAGTCCGTCGTGCAACTCACCCTCACCGCTTGCCTCATCGGGCTGGCGCTCGGTCAGATAGTCGCCGGCCCGCTCAGTGACAGTCTTGGGCGTCGCCGGCCATTACTGATTGGCGTCGCTGGATACGTGGTCGTGTCCCTGCTCTGCGCGATCGCACCATCGGCATGGCTCTTGGTTGTCCTTCGGCTTATCCAGGGGCTGACGGGCGCCGCCGGCATTGTGATCGCTCGTGCCATCGTCCGCGATCTCTACTCCGGGTCAGCGGCCGCCCGCTATTTCTCGCGGCTCATTCTCGTGATGGGACTGGCGCCGATCCTCGCCCCGGTCCTCGGCGCCCAGGTTCTCCGCTTCAGCACCTGGCGCGGCATATTCCTGTTGCTGACGATCGTCACGGCACTGCTCTGGCTGGGTGCCGCGCTTGGCCTGCCCGAAACCTTGCCAGCGGCGCATCGGCGCACGGGGAGCCTCGCCGGGACGTTCAACATCTTTGGTCAGCTCATCAGAGATACGCCATTCGTTGGCTATGCGGTGGCCGCCGGCCTTGCCTTCGGTGCGATGTTCGCCTACATCGCTGGCTCACCGTTTGTGCTGCAGAGCATCTTTCACGTCTCGCCGCAGACCTTCAGTTTGATCTTCGGGGTGAACGCTCTCGGGTTTGTGGTGGCCAGCCAAATTAACGGCAGTCTCGTCGGTCGTATTCGACCGGCACGTCTTCTCACCGGCGGTTTGATCGCCAATGCGACCGCGGGCCTGGCGCTGCTGTTTGTCGTCGTCAGCGGGTTTGGACTGCTGGCCGTCCTGCTGCCGCTCTTTCTACTTGCGTCGAGCGTCGGGTTCATCGTCCCGAACGCCATTGCACTGGCCCTCTCCCGACGCCCCGACGCGGCCGGCACTGGATCCGCACTGCTTGGCGTCATTCAGAGCGGGGTCGCAGCGCTCGGCGCGCCGATCGTCGGCATCGCCGGGACCGGCACCGCGCTGCCGATGGCGGGCGTGATCGCCGTCTCCGGCCTGGGCGCCATCACGGCCTTTGCTCTTACCTCTGGCCGGGCGTCGTCGGTCGCCACCCCCGATGGCGTCGCCGCGTCTTCCTAAGGCGCTGCTAGAGGTCCTTCGGCTAGCGCGACGGCGCGGTTTTGGACACGACCCGGTCGGGGTGTAAGAACCTGTTGGTCTTTAAAAGCGTGGCGCCAACGGATCCTTATGAGATGAGGCGGTTTCGGCAGTCGAAATGGCGTAGCCGCAAGGTCGCGGTTTGGTTCAGCTCCTATCGACTGAACCCTTGGGTGCCGCCACCGTTTGGGCCGCGCTGAGGCGTGACCTGCAGTTGCCAGAAACACATGGTTGCCATGTGGGCGGTCCAGTCGCCGGCGCCCAGGAAGGCTGGTGTATCGCTGGTCTGTGGTCCGACGAATGAGCCAGGTGGCATGGCGGCGGCAGTTCCATCGCCGAGGTGGACTGTACCGCCATTGCTCCGAATCAGGTCTCCTGAGTATTTGGCGCACGGAGTCACGCTCCAACGGACCTCATACATCCCAGCGGTTGGGATACGAAAGTGGAGGTCTGCGCTGGAGTTGTCCAGAAAAACATTGACGTCTGGTGCAGACGGCGGAACAATCGGCTTGGGAGGCGTTTCGTTGCTCAGCACTGAGTTGAGAATCTGCTCAACCTCCCAGGCACAACCGACACTACCCGCGGAGACCTTGAGTCGATAGACGCCGGACTGCAGTTCCTGTTGCACGAAGGTTGGCACCATCTGCATCGACAGACTGTTAGCTGTCGTCGTAGGGAATCCGGACGGGAAGCTTGCGGGTACAGTTGCGACCCGCTGCGTGGCATCATCGCCGACCGGTTTTCCCTGGTGGTCCAGAAGGGCAACGCTTTGCAGGCAGTTGGGCGGGTCAGCGTAGGTAAAGAAGGTGTAGCGGCCGTGCGGCAGGGTAACCGAAGCACCCGTCGTCGATCCGATGCCGCTCGTCGTCGCGTAGTTGATGTCGAGCTGCCGACCTTGGGCCGATGCCTGACAGGCCTGAGATGCGCCCAATAGTGTGAGGAGTGCCGCCCGACCGAGCGCAAGCCGTAGCCCCCGAGCCCGCATGGAGCAACGGTAGCAGTGAAATGCCCTTGGCGAGGGGCAGGCATGTCACCGGTCTTTGAAGGCGGAGTAACGGAAAACTGGCCCCCGTTTTTTGACGGCCTTACTGCGCCGAAACGTATAGCCTGTGCGCCGATGACCGACCTGGACCTCGCTTTTACCTCGGCGGTCGACCTCGCACACATGGTCGCCGAGCGGACGGTCTCACCGGTTCAAGTCGTCGCCAACAGCCTGGCCCGCATCGAGGAGGTCAATCCCAAGCTGAACTGTTTTTGCTTCGTCTGGCACGACGAAGCGCTCGAGGCCGCACGATCAGCGGCCGACGCCATCGTCCGCGGCGCGGCGCTGGGTCCACTCCACGGCGTGCCGGTGGCGCTCAAGGACACGACGCCAACGGCCGGTCACCGAACAACGCTCGGGTCCTTTACGCATGAACATTGGGTTCCCGATCGGGACGCGTACATCGTCCGAGCGCTGCGGCGCGCCGGCGCAATCGTGGTAGGCAAGACGACCACGCCGGAATTCGCGCACACGCTCCTCACCGACAGCCCACTGTGGGGCGTAACGCGAAACCCATGGAACCTCGCGCTGACGCCCGGCGGATCGTCCGGCGGGAGTGCGGCGGCCGTGGCGGCGGGCTGCGTTCCCCTGGCGGAGGGCACTGACATGGGCGGATCGGTACGGATCCCGGCGGCCTGGTGCGGCATCGTGGGCTTAAAGCCGGGCCTCGGTCGCATCCCGATGGATACACTGCCCGGCTTGTTCGATCTGCTCTCGCACCATGGGCCATTGGCGCGTACCGTCGATGAGGCGCGCCTGTTCTTGCATGCGACCCAGGGTCCCGATGACGCCGACATCCTGTCGGTGCCCTGCCCGCTCGACTTGCGGTCGCCAGTCCCGGCGGCCGTCGAGGGCATGCGCCTGGCGCTGTCGATCGATTTGGGCTGCTGGGCGGTCGATCCGGACATCGAGAAAGCAGTGCGCCGCGCCGCGGATGGGCTGCGCGACGCAGGCGCTACCGTCGAGGAAGTCGACCTCCGTCTCACCGTCCGGGACAACGAGGTTTGGGCGGATTTATGGGGCGTCTTCATGGCCACCTACTACGGGCACCTCGTGGAGAGGTTCGCCGCAAAGATGGATCCTGAGGTCCTTCTGTTGATCGAACGAGGCAATGCGCTGACCGCCGTCCAGCTCAAGCATCTGGAGCTGGAGCGCACCGACCTGTGGCGACGGGTCGCGGCGGTCCTCGCCGATCACGATGCCATCCTGTGTCCATCGATGGCGACCGGGCCAAGCCCAGCCGCGAAGGCGGAGCAGCCGAAGCACGACCCGCCCACGGATGGTCGCTACCATGCGGCCGATATGACTGGCGTTTTCAACCTCGTGCCGCCCTGTCCCGCGCTCTCCGTGCCGTGCGGCTGGGATGCGGATGCCATGCCGATCGGGTTGCAGGTGGTGTGTCGGCGCTGGCGGGAGGACATGGTGCTGAGAATTGGGCGAGCAGTCGAAGTCGCCCTGCCAAATGCCGTGCAGAGACCCACGATCTGACTGAACCAACATTATTGATGCGATTCCGAAGATCCCGGCCCTGCCGGGGGAACTGTTCAGAGTCGCGATCAGATCTCATCCCGACCGCGCTTTCGATGGAGTGGGTCGATGAACTCAAATCCACCTACAAGCTCAAGCTCCTGGGCGAGCCGTAACCAGAGCACAGGCGCAACGGGCAACTTTCAGTTCGAGGGTGCCTGCGCGCCTTCACACCGGTGCTGGCATCGCGAGCGTAAAGGCCTCACTAAGATAAAGTGCTCCACGCGGCAGTACTTCGTCATCCCAAGGGAGGAGCTCAGTGGCATACGTAATGACGCGCATCCAGGTGGGTAATTACGACACCTGGAAGCCGATGTTCGACCAGGACGCGCCCCGCGCCAGAGAATCAGCCAAGTCGCTGCGCATTTTCCGTGGCGTCGAAGACCCGAACGAGGTCTTTCTCCAAATCGAGTTCGCGTCTTCTGATGAAGCCAAGTTTGCGCGCGACAGATTAATCGCCTCGAAGGTTCTTGATCGCTTTGGCGACAAGACTGGCCCCACCGTCGTCGAGGAAGCACAAACGTAGATCAGCCGTCCCCGTGGCAGGGAACATTCCGCCCGCAATGGGCGCAAAATAGGAACCAGCGCTGGACACGGCAGGTCGTCCAGTGCTTCAGCCATTCGTGAAGAGGGAGGATACCT
>VBHQ01000171.1 GCA_005880395.1 Chloroflexota bacterium | reverse complement strand
TCAAGGCGCCGGCCACATCGCCGTCGCTGATCAGCTTGATGCGGGCGCCCGTATCGCGGACCTGCTTGATCATGTCTTCGTGGCGTGGACGATCCAGAATGACGACCGTCAGCGCGCTGACTCGCATGCGCTTGGCGCGCGCAATGCGCTGCAGGTTGACCTGGACCGGATCGTCGATATTGAACGAGCCGGCCGCCTCGGCGCCGGTCGCCAGCTTGTGCATGTAGGCAACGTGCTTGGCGTCATAGAGGGCTCCATGCCCACCCGCGAGTGCGATGACAGAAATCGCATTTGGCAAGCCTTTGGAAAGGAGCGTCGTGCCCTCGACCGGATCAACGGCGATATCGACCTCTGGCGGCGAGCCGTTCCCAATCCGCTCGCCGATATAGAGCATGGGCGCTTCGTCCTTCTCCCCCTCGCCGATGACGACGACGCCGTCCATCTCGATCTTGCCGAGCGCGTTGCGCATGGCGGAAACAGCAGCGCCGTCGGCCTGGTTCTTATCGCCCCTCCCCATCCAGCGGGCACTCGCGAGCGCGCCGGCTTCGGTGACCCGCACCATCTCGAGCGCCAGGTTGCGACTGATCTCTGCCGAAGCGTTCGGCGTCTCTTGAAGGCGTTGGGCCATCAGCTCCGCCTCCACAATCCCATCGCATCTTCGCCGCACGCACGGTGGTTGCTACGCTTGCGATAGTCCGGCATGGCTCCCCTCAGGCTACTTTAGCGGGGAAGCCACCAGGAGGCGAAAGTGGAAACCGCAAGCCCGTCGCCGGTGACAACGCCCCGGTGGCCACAGGCCAGACCGATCCGGCGCGTCCGCGCCGTGCTCCAGACGTTCGTGATCTTCCCGCTGATGGGGTTTTTCAGTCCCCTGACGGTGATCGACCAGGCAAAGGTCAAGCCGCTCAAGGGCGGGGCGATCTTCATCTCGAATCACAGCAGCGCCCTGGATGCGGTCATCATGCTGCAAGCGTTGCCCAGTCGCCTTCGCTACCGGGCGTTCGTGGTGGCGGCGGCGGACTCGATCTTCAAACACAAGTGGGAGGCATCGCTGACCGAACTCCTCATCAATACCTTTCCAATTCCGCGCGCCGGCGGCGCGCGCCCCGCCCTCGATCGCCTTAAGGAACATCTGTCGCACGGCTGGTCCGTTGTGATCTTTCCGGAGGGGACGCTGTCGCGCACCGGCAACATCGGGACATTCAAGAAGGGGGCCGCCATCCTGGCGATCGACGCCGGCGTCCCAATCGTCCCCGCGTACGTTGAGGGCCTCTATGAAGTTTTCCCACGATTCCGCCGCATCCCTCGCCATCACGCGAGCAGCATCAAGTTCGGGGATCCGCTGCGCCCCGAAGCGGGCGAAGACTATGACCGGTTCATCGCTCGCGTCGAGCAAGCCGTCCGCACCCTGGCCGGCCCCAAAGGACTGCTCCGCGACGAGCCGGCACCCGGCGGAAGCCACGCCGAAGGCTCGAACTACTGGTATTAGGCAGAGGCTAACTCCGAATACGGATCAGGGCGATTGACGTCGGGTCTCCATTCGATCGCGCGCCTGGCTAGGCCGTCGTTGTCACGGTCGGCCATCTTGAAGCGCGGAGTCTGATCCTGACTCCGAAGCTCTCGGAGGTCCACCGCGAAGCAGCCTTCCGTCAGGACGACTCTTGCCGAGAGGTTCTGCTGGACCACGGCCCAGCCGGCGACCTTGTCGGGTTGGGCCACCGCGACCCTGGCCGTTGGAATGTCCGCAACGCGCTCGTGGGCGCGATATCCCGCGACCGCCCCTGGCATCTAGGTCCGAGCGCCGTATCGGTAAATATCCACGCGTTCCGCTCGCGCATGCAATCTGGTGGGCTGGATAAAGGCCTTTGACCAACGACACTGCCGGGCTTACACATTCAGAGGGGGATCAGGAGCATGCAACACACGAGCGGCATTGCTCTAGCTGCCGGTGTGGCCAGAACGATCCAGAACTCCGCAGATGCCCGCTCTGTGGTGGCGAGCTGATCGTCGGGCAGAGTAGCAGCTCCTCGGAGCAGGGTGCCCAAATCAGCCTGAGCCTAGTTTTCGCGCGAATCATATGCGAGCAGTGCGGCCAGGCGGTTGCCTTGCGGCACGATCGACGCTGCGTCGTTTGCGGTGAGGCCCATAGAGGCGAAGCTGCAACCGCTCGTGATCCTGCGGTCCAGGCGCGCCGAGCAGCCTTCAAGCGCCGTTTGCTACAGCTCGCCCAGCGTGCAGTGGCCACCGGTCTCGGCGACCCTAAGTTTGCGCGTAAAGGGGCGACGCTTTCGCTAACGGAGCACTTGGGCTTAATCCGGCAGTCCATCGCTCGACATCAGGATCTCAGTGATGCACTCCGTAAAGATCTTGCGGCTGTCCACTGGGATGCTCGAGAGCCCGAGTGCATCCCATTTTTTCACCGAGTGGTGGGAGAGCTCGACCAGCAAATCGATTTGGTAGCTGACCTCCTCGGCCGAGTGCCGCCAGTCGACCTGCGTGCCCCCCACCGCATTCTGGCTCGCGCCTTGGCCGAAGCGGCGAGAGGTTATCTCTCCATGACCATGGCATTGGTTGCAACCGACCCGGAGGCGGCTTTGGCAAGGAGAGATGAAGGTCAGGCGCTCATCACTGAAGCTGCAGCTATTCTCGAGCGCTTTTCGCCTCTACTCCAGCGGATCGCGAAAGCCCCGCCGGACAGCGCTTGGATGGCCCACGATGTTCTGGATTTCGCGACGGTGGCGTGGGAAGGGGTTGGTAACCGTCCGACCAGCATCTCGGCCGCGGCCGATGTCGTGCGGTCCGCACTCTCCATGATTCCTGGAATTCCCCTCCTCCATGACGCCTACGCCCTCCAACTGCTTCCAGCTACAGTTTTTGGCCTTCGGGTTGCCGATCCGACGCTTCTGGCTAAGCGTGCTGTCCTTATTCGGTCGCTACTCGATGAAGCGGACGGCACGGTGGCCGGTTGGATCGGAGACCCCTCGGAGCTCACAGAGCGCATTAGTGTGGGCGTCCGTGCCGTGATTGAGCTCGCCGAGCGCGTGGGCTTTGCCTCCCTTGGCGCGCAATCGCGCCGGATGATGCTTCAGCTCCTTATTAATGTCTACGGATCTCTTGTCGAGGGACCCGTCCGAGATCTCGGAGGCGCTCTGGTGATCGCCATCCGGGCCCGACGCGGCGACCAGCGAAACGCCTCCTACGAACGGATGGCGGCTCGAGGCATACAAGCCGGGGATGTGGTCCAAGAGCTTGGTCGAATTGGTGGACCGTGGGACCATGCCGTCGACCTACTCATTAGGAACGCAGGCGCCCACTCCGGAGCGACGATAACCGACACCGGAGTCAGATTGACCCAGCAATCGATTAAGGCGGGCGTTTTAGTCGATGAAAAGACGGTCGAATTGACCGATGCAGAGTTTGTCGAGGAATTCGCCTGCCTGCAGGAGACGGTTCTCGCCCTCCAGCTAGGCATTTTCCCCTGGTTGATGACACACGCGGACCCAAAGGTTGCGGCAGCAGTCGCGTCCGTTCAACCGACCGAGCGTGAGCGTGAGGCTATTATCCGCCTGCTCGCCGGGCTCGGAGGATTGCTCGACGTCGAATTTCAGCAGCACGGCTCCGCACTCCGGCTCAACGGCAGGCTCGTTGAGGCCGCGAAGATTCAGGAACTTCCCAAGGTGCCATCCCTTGTGGCAGCCATCTTTGGTGCGTGGAAATCGATCGATGAGGTAACCGTAGCGTTGGAGTCAAGGGAGCCTGTCACCTTCTTCCGACATGAGCTGCCGAACGGAAATCCCGCTGATGATTTGCCGGCTGTCGGACTAATAACACGTAAGTGGCTCGGCGAGCTGCCGTCGAATGCGGCCCGCCTCGCAGATCTTGTTTACCTTGTCAAGCCGCAACTGAATGTCATCGTGGGCGCGCTATCGGAGTCCCTGCCTCCGAACGACGCCGGTCTGAATGCGGCGGAGACAAGATTGCGGGTCCTGGCTGAAAGGATCGATCGGGCGGAACTACCGCCGCCCACTACCGGCCTAGTCAATGAAACCCATCGGCTAATCCGTCAGACAGCTCGGGCACTGGCTCGCTTCCGTGAGGCGGTCAGCGGCCCCGACAAAGCACTACGCGTTAGTCGCGCAAGGGCGGTGGGAGCGCTCGCCCTCCAAGTTCAGAATGCGGACCAAAGGGCAGTCATGAAGTGGAAGGAACTGACCTCCAAGGCGTCGGCGCAGGTTCCGAACGCCTCAGCCACTCGGGTCGACGGCGGTTCGGCCGCATAATCTGATCGCGCAGGCAAACCAGGTACTGCGCCACAGCAACGATAGGCTCTGCCTCCCAGTGATTCAGTGGGATCTCGGGCAAATCTGGGCATCACATAGCGGCTTTCGTTCGCGATTCGTGACTGACCTTGTTCAGGTAATCGCAGCGCGTTGCGAGCATCCGGGGCGATAGCGCCGGTTTTTTGGTTCAGGCATTACTGGCTTTACCATGTCGACCCACGGCTTCGCGCGGTACGGTCCTGAAATGTCCACGCTCGAACTCATGCAGGCACGCAACGAGCGCAATGTGGTCATCGCCAGTGAAACATTCAGAGACCGGGACCTCGAACTTGACGCTGGCGCGCCCCGCGCGAGCGCCGAGGATTCAGACTCTGCGGGCGGTGCTCCGGCGAAGGCTCATCGCCGCCAGGTCGATGACTTGCTTCAGGATACGGGCGATCGGTAAGCGGTGCAGAAGCGCTTTAAGGTTGCCCGCCGTTTTCGGGATGGCAGCTACTCCGGCTGTGGGCACCAACGGCTCCGGACGTGCTGCGAGCGCGTAGGTCGCTGACGCCGGCGACGATCTCGTCTTCGGTGAAATGCGCGAATCAAAGGAATCCGCAGCGTTCCATGTCTCGACCACGGCCAAGGTCTCCAGCTGGGTCCTGACCTCCTGGGGTTTGGTAGCCGGATGCCGTTTCTTGGCGTCGCGGTCGGTCTGCGTTCGAAACGTGCTCTCTGGGTCTGCGACCACCATGAATCGGGTCACCGGCCGGTTGAGCAAAACCCCGTCCGGAGGCAATGACTTCCCGAGCTCGCCGCGGCGACATAGCCACCTAGGAGGCCGTAATTCTTGCTGCCCGGGACGAGCCCCGCTAAATAGTGGCTGCGGCGGGCCACACGCTTGCTATCAAGCGTCGACCTAGCCGGGTCTCATTCGGCGGATAAGCGCCTGCGGCGCGGCCGTTAACCGGCGGATCTTTGATCTTTGGCATTTCGGCGGTCCCAGCCCACGACGGTCATGTCGTCAGCGACGCCGACGAGGACGATCCCACCGTCCCCGTTGGCAAAAGCGGCGACAGTATCAGCGAAAGAGCGGTTGACCTTCTCGTGTCCGAGCTCTTGCTTGTATTCGAGGTGTTCATGCTCTCCCTCCGTTACCCACCGGGCGAGGCGCGCAGAAAGTGGACCAAGCACCTGGGGGCGCTGACCAACGACGTCGCTCCACTGATAGCGATCGACCAGCATCGACGATGCATCAACGAGAATCACGGACATCTCGGCTGGTACGTCGCCAGTCACGAAGGTGAACATGCCTGGTCCAGTGAGTGGCAGATCGGACTTGCTCCACGCGCTTTGTCCGGGCTCGAGCCGCCAGGCCGCGCGAAGCGAGAATCCGGCGAGTCCTGAGGGCTTCCCCTGCGCGACCGTAACCTGAACAGTTCCTTGCTTAAAGGCCACGCTCTCTACACGACCTCGTAGGTCCGGTAATCGAACCAAGATCTCGGGGTTGAAGGCACCCTGCAGTTCTGCGGGTGCCACCCCGTATACGAGGTCGGCGAGCGCGGCTCGGACTGATGGGTAGTAAGGAAGATCGCTCCCTCCGAGGACGGGGTCATCCATTCCGACGTGGAGATTGCTCAATGGCCCGGGATTCGAATTGACGTAGTAGTGTGGCCAGTCAGCAAGCGCAAGCCGATAACGGTGTTCGGGCTCAGTCGTCATCCAGAAGGGATTGGCTTGGCCTTGCTGGGACGCGAATCGTAGGCCGCCCTTAATGTGTGGCACGGGACCTGCAGCACCAGTCGCGAACCGCTTGGCTGCGGTGGCCGGCGAGATTTCTTGGGTCGAGATCATGAGGTTTGGGTATTTGAGGAAGTTCCGAGCGATCCGCGTGGCACCCCGAATAGTGAGGAGGGCGAACTTCCAGTCTGCACCGGCGCGAGCCGCGGCCCAACACCACGCGATCGGGCCGTCTGCCTTGCGGATCCGATTGGCAACTTGTCCCCAATCCTCAGCCGGAAGGGAGATGATCCCCATGGGAGCGCACAGCTTACCCCCTCAATCTTGCGTTCGACTCAGCGGACCCCTAAGTGACGCCGGCCGTGCCCTGGCCGGCCAGAGGTCTTTCCGCCTAGCCTGGGGTGGTGAGGGCGCCTAAATTCCCCTCGGAGAAACCCGCCGGGCCGGCGCTGCGGGAGGCCCAGCCTAGGAACGGAGCTTCCCTGTAAAAGCCCCTTTGCAACCTCTTACTCGGCCGTAACTTGATCGTTGCCAAAACCGTTCCCCCTGAGCTAGACTGTGGTAGCTAGCTACCAAGCTACAAGGAGGTGCTCACCTTGGCGGAAACCGAAAAGGCCGCACGCGTCCAGACTAACCTGCGCTTGGCGGCCGATGTAGCCCGTGAGTTGGACGTTGCTTCCGCGATTGAGCATCGAGATAAGGCAGA
>VBHQ01000003.1 GCA_005880395.1 Chloroflexota bacterium | reverse complement strand
CTGCGCATGCCGAGCTCTCGCTACCAGCCAAGACGTTACGTGCGCGGTCGGAAAGGAAGTTGCCGCCGCGCGCAGTTGTTCGAAGTTGGCGACCGGTATGTAATTATCGCGGGCCCCATGAATCAAGAAGAGCGGTCGCGGTGCCACGTTCGTGACGGAGTCCACGGGCCGCACAGCGAAGAAATCGATCCCATAGAGGAGGCGGGCCATCACGATCGCCGATGGGGCGAAAACCCAGGGCACCGTACCGATGACGGCGACCCGGTACCGGGACAGGTCGCGCTCTATCAAGGGCGTGATTGCCGCGTACGCTGAATCCGAGACGGCCGCCTGGATCGCCGGCTCTCGGGCCGAGGCAAGCAGCAGGGTAGCCGCGCCCATCGAGATACCCAAGCCGCCGATAGCCCGGGGCCGTCCAAGCTCCGGAAACGGAAGACGGCCCCAGCGCAGGTAATCGACCGCGCCGAGCACGTCGCGCTGCTCGAAGTACCCGAAGGAGAGTGGCGCCGGCGTCGACTCCCCCATTCCGCGCATGTCGAACGCCAGGATTGCAAGGCCACGGCGGGCGAGGTCGGACGTTAGCTCCAGCAGGTGATCGCCCCTGTCCTCGCGATTTGCCCATGTGCCGTGGACGACCACAATGGTCCGATCGACAGTAAGCGAGCCATCTGGGAGAACCCCCGGTATCAACCAACCCCTCAAGACAAGGTGATCGTCCCGGCTGGGGAACGAGACGTACGCGAAACGAAGCCCCAGATCGGTTGGCGTTCTGTGAATCGGCGAGGGTGTTCGGTAGACGAGCTGTTCGGCAACGTAGCTCGAGATCCCGATGTAGCCCACGCTCAGGACTCCGGCCAGAACCAGGAGGGCCGCGACGACCCGGCGCCATTGGTTGATGCGAGGCGTAGGTTGCGACGCGGCCGCTCTCAACGAGTTTTCAGCCCAGCGGTAATGGCACTATCTAGGAAGATCGCAGCCCAGTTCACAGTTGAACCAGGGCGGCCTTTCGACCGCCCTTTCAGACGAACCGGCTGTGTCAGCTCTCGATGCTTCCCTGCTTGATTGCGTTGCCCGCAGATACAGTCCCGCCATCGCGCTGGAAGATCGTCAATTCGCGACCGCTTGCGACGATCACGAAGTCGTAGTGATTGGTGCAGCACGATGGCGATGCATCAAAGTGCATCGTGAAAGAGCCCATGCAGTTCGCTTGCACCGAGTAGGAACCCGACCGATTCTCCGGCCCGAACTGCGAAAGCCCGTTGAAAGATCCTTCTGCGACAAAGGTGACATTGCCTCGGCCATCGAAGGTCATCAGCCCACCGTCAGTGACATACGCGGTGACTGTCGGGTTGCTGCCGCTCGGCGCGCTAACAAATTTGTCCCAGATCAAATAGCTATAACTCCCGACGAGGCTCTGGTTTGTGCAGTTGCCGGTCGCGTACGCCGATTGGCTGTGACCCAAAAAACGCATGCCGAGCACACCGAGCAGGAGTCCAACAACGAACGTTAATGCAGCAATACGACGCATTCCTCTCTCCCTCCATCTTCCGGCTGTCGACTTAGTGATAGGCGCCGCCCCGATCGCTCCAAGCATCCTGCGACGGTTACCAGTTATGTCCCCTCCTTCGCCCTTTGGCCCTCGTACCCTAGCCCAGGCGGCGCCCGCCGGCATCGTGAGAATTACTTAGTTCGCTGGAATATCGGAGATGCGCATCTGCTAATTTGGGCCAGGGAGCTCAAGGGTGGGCGATCGTTCCGCATCCGTGCTGCTGACGCCCCGCGAGCGCGAGGTTGCATCCTTGGTTGGTCTTGGGTTGACCAACCGGCAGATTGCGGCCCGGCTTGGCATCTCCGAGCGAACCGCCGGGACCCACGTCCAAAACATCCTCAATAAGCTTGGCGCCAACAATCGCGCCCAGATCGCAACATGGTCAGCCAAGAGCTCGCAATCGCTAGCGCCATCAACTGGCTCCCCGCCTGCCCAAACCACCGGACCAGCCGTCGCGCCACCATCCCCTCCGAAAGGTGATCGGACCCGTCGCCCGATCCTGACGATGATGGCCGTAGGCTTGGCTGGCCTCCTGATCTGGTCCGATAAAGACGTCGGCATGTCGCCAGCGGACACCGAGGCGTATGTACGGCACGGCGGGCTTGCCTATCAAGCCCAGTTAGATGGCTCCGGGTTCGGATTCAGTATTCGGTACACGCTGGGGGACTCGGATGCCTCAGCGATCCGCTTTGGTCAAGGAGCCGTTGAGTACTCTGTGCTGAAACCGGGAGGAAATACCGGCAACAGCCTGGCGATGCCTCCGCTGGCTGCTTACTTCGCTGAGGTTGAGCTGTCGGTCAGGCCTGGCTCCGCGGTGATCTTCTGGTTCGACTTCTTCACCGGTGACGGTTCAAATCAGTTCGGCCAGCATCTGGTCTATATCGATACACAAGCCCAGGCAATGCAGCTCGCCTATTTCGTGTACGGTGACCACACGGAATACCTGGGCCCTCAGGTGGCGATCCAGCGTCTTCAGGAAGGGCGTCGCTTCATCGTTTCTGCCCTCGTTAAGCCTCCGCAGTACCAGATCTACCTAGATGGAGCCAGGGTGATCAACGTTCGACATGAACCGAACCCGCCTCGCCAGGGACCTTCGTTTGCAATTTTTGGCAACGGGAAGGGCACGGTTCGGGTCACTGCAATCCGCGTGTACTCTCTGCCTTAAATCGACTGAGAAATTCCGGCGCCGGAAGTGCGGTCGCGGCCGTGCCTCATGGTCTTTGCTGGTTGGGCCTATTCTTGGTGCCGCGCTGGACAGCGATGCACCAGTGACCAAGCTCAAACTCAGCAATTAGCGGGAGACGAGGGTCTTCCGCGCATTCCCCACTCAGCAAATCCGAGTTCGGCTGAGCTACCGACTGACTTTGACGGCCCGAGATGCAAGGCAGCTGTGACGGGTGACGGGCGCAAGCGTGACGACGCTGTCATTAGCTATTTAGCAAATTAGCTAAAATAGACAGCAAATGAGCGAGACGGCCGTCTTTCGAGCGCTAGCCGATCCCACCCGACGCCAGATACTCCAGTACCTCAAGACGGGCGAATTGGCCGCGGGCGCGATCGTCGAACGACTCCCGATCAGTGGTCCCTCGGTTTCTCGGCATCTTGCCATCCTCAAATCGGCCGGACTGGTGAATGAGCGCCGCGCCGGAAATCGCATCTTGTACCGCCTCGACGCCGACCGGCTCGCACTAACCGTTAGCGACTTCATCAGTGCGGTCTGCCCGGCGCAAATAAGCCTACGGCGCCGGGTCCGAGGCAGAACCGCATGAGAATTGCAATCACCGGCGGTACAGGCTTCGTCGGACGACATCTCGCCCGAGCTCTGGCCAGCGAGGGACACGATGTGGTGCTCGTGGCACGAGGGATTGATCGACGGGACCCGACGGTGGCCAAACTCCACGGTGCACGCACGGTCAAAGCCGGCGTCATGGAGGTCGAGACGCTGCGGAATGCCTTTGCTGGCTGCGATGCGGTTGCGCACTGCGCAGGCATCAACCGGCAGATCGGTGCCCAGACCTACCCTTCCGTGCATGTGAAAGGAACAGCCAATGTCATCACCGCTGCTCGGGCCGCCGGCGTTCGAAAGATCGTGATGTTGAGCTTTCTGCGGGCTCGGCCAGCCTGCGGATCTCCCTATCACGAGTCAAAGTGGGCGGCCGAGGAGCTCGTAAGGAAAAGCGGCCTGGATTACACGGTCGTGAAGGCGAGTATGACCTTCGGGCCCGGCGATCACATGCTCGACCATCTGAGTCACCTGCTTTACACCCTCCCCGTCTTTGTCACGGTGGGCCTGCGGGAAAAGCTGGTTCGGCCGGTTGCCGTCCAGGATGTCGTGCAGGTCTTGGCGGCAGCCCTTATTGGCGGACGGCTCTCCCGACAGACGGTGGCGGTGCTAGGACCTGAAACCCTTCGACTCAGCGAGGTAGCGAAACGGGTCGGGCGCCTCATCGGCAAGCATGCGCTAGTCGTCCCGGCTCCGGCTGCGGTCAATTACGTGGTGGCCGGAGTGGCTGAGCGAGTCATGAGGATTCCGCTGGCATCACTCGCGCAGGTCCGGATGCTCGACGAGGGACTAGTTGAACCGTGGGGAAACGTCGATCCATTGCCGGAAGATCTAGTTCCTCGAACGCCCCTATCCGACGAGGTGCTCAGGGCTGGTCTGCCAACTGCGGGGCCATTCACACGCGCCGATCTGCGAATTCCAGGGGTGATCTAATGTCCACCTCGCTGTCAGTCAACGCGGTGATCCGGCGGCGCCTTCTCGTCAACTTTCGCGTCCGCACTGTCGTGGTCCAGGAACTTTTGCCGGCGCCATTCGAGCCACGGCTCGTCGATGGTTGGGCCATGGCGGGTATCTGTCTCATCGGACTCGGCAACCTGCGACCTGGACGAATCCCAGCGGTCCTCGGCCTGCGAACCGAGAATGCCGCACACCGAATCGCGGTTGAGTGGGCAGATGAATCGGGTCGACGGCAGGGCGTTTATATTCCGCGTCGCGACACGAACTCTCGGCTCGTGCGAGCGCTGGGGGGGCGCGTCTTTCCAGGTGTCTATGAACTGGCGGGCTTTGCAATCACTGAAGGCGACGGCCACGTCAGCGTGCAGGTAAAGTCTGCCGACGGTCGAGCGGACGCCTACGTCTCTGGACGCATTAGCGATCGCCTTGCTGAGAACTCAGTCTTTCGGTCCCTTGATGAAGCCTCCAGGTTCTTCGAGGAGGGGGGTCTTGGTTTCTCGCCGGCCGCGGCCGCGAATCGGCTGGATGGTCTGGAATTGGTCTCGAAATGGTGGCAGGTGCAGGCCCTTCATGTGGAGGCGTGGGAGTCAGCCTTCTTCGGTAACACCAATCTGTTCCCCCTCGGCTCCATCGAATTCGACTCCGCCCTGATCATGCGCGGAATACCCTGTCGCTGGCGATCGCACGGCCAGATGCACGTAGACCCATGCCAATCTCGAAGCGCGCAGGATGCTGCGGCACCGACCACGGCGCTCACCGAACTTTAAACGGCGCGTCACAGCAGCAAGCTCTAGCTCAACAATTAGCGGGAGACGAGTCTCGAACTCGCGACCTCAACGTTGGCAACGTTGCGCTCTACCAACTGAGCTACTCCCGCGCTGCGACACGCCATTATAGCCAGCGCTCATCGCGGCGACCTCGTGTCTCGCCTGCGTTTGAATTCGGCGTCATGGTCGCGTCGCGAGTCCGTCACATAAGCGCAGGGGAGGCCGCAACACTCCGGCGCTATCACTGGCTCCATGGGCCTGAGGGGGACCGTTGTTCGCTGGCTGCTGGCCGGCGGGCTCGTGGCGAGCATGGTGCTGGCGGCGGCGCCGCCGGCTGCCGCCGATGACATCACCGACGCACAGGCGCGCCTCCAGGTCATCAACCGGCTGAAGGGGACGCTCAAAGACAACCTGCAAAAAGCGCAGGCACAGGAAATCGCGCTGCAGCAGCAGTTGCAGGAGACGCAGGACACGATCAACCAGACCATGGACAAGATCGCCGCGACGGAGCGGCGGATCGCGGACCTGGAAAGCCAGATCGAAGCGCTCGATGCCAAGATCGCGCAAGAGCAGCTGGAACTCCGCAGAACCAAAGATGAGTACGCCAGCTTCGCCCGGAGCGTCTACAAGAGCCAATCCGATCCACTGGCGCAACTGCTCGGGGCGCCCGACTTTCAGGGCTTCCTTAACCGGGCGGTGGCAATCGAACACCTGACCTATCTCAGCAGCCGGCTGATCGGCTACATCCATCAGGTCGATCAGCAGTTACACGAGCAGCAGGACGCGGTCAAAGCGAAGAAGCAAGAGGCGGATAAGCAGCGGACCGATTTGGTCAGCCAAAGAGCGGCGCTTCTACAGCAGCAGGCGCACGAGAAGGACCTGCAAAACAAGCTGCAGCAGAGCATCGTGCAGGTCAAGTACGAGATCAAAGTGATCGACACTCAGTCGGCTGCCCTGGCACAACGGATCGCTGACATGGAGATCGCCCGTCAGGACCAGCTGATCGCCGAAGCCGAGCAGGCCGCCTGGCAACAGGCGCAGTTCTGGATGCAGAACAACCTGTTCAACCTCCCGAACGCCAGCGCGAACCACTCAACCAAGTACCCGTTGATCTGGCCGCTGCAGCAGGGCACCATCACCCTGCAGTTCGGCCCTTGCACGCTGCCGTTCGAACCACCCGGGTTCGGCTATTCCCACTTCCATACCGGCGTTGATATCGCCTACAAGCAGGGCACGCCGATCCTGGCGGCCGACGACGGCATCGTGGTGGCTGCCAGCTCCAGCGTGCTCAACGGTCAGCTGGTGGGCTATGGCAACTACATCATCGTCGCCCACCGCAATAACTTCTTCTCGCTCTACGGGCACCTGCTTGGCTACGTCGTCAAAGCCGGTGACAGCGTGCACCAGGGCCAGGTCATCGGCTACGAGGGGTCCACTGGCAACTCCACCGGGCCGCACGTCCACTTCGAATACCGCTACGGCGGCAACCCGACCAATCCTCTCCCCTACCTCCCGCCGAACGGCCCGAACAGCTTCAACCAGTAAGGCCCAGCACCGGTCGCGCGCGGGTGTCCAACCGTCGATCGAGCCGGCGGACGCGTTGCTCGAGGTCGGCTTGCCATTGAGGATTGGGCACGACCGCGATGGCCAGCAGCCGCAACGCATCCCCGACAACCCGGCGCGCGCCATCCAGGTCGCGGGCTTGATGCTCGAGCAACTTGGCGAGTTCAATGGCGGCCGGATACGGAAAGACTTGTGTCTGCCAGCATTCCTCGAGCACCTCGCGCGCCTCCATCCACATCCCGCGGCGTCGCAGAAGCCTGGCGAGCCGCAGGCCGATCGCCCCGCGAGCGGTAAACGGGACGGCCCGCGCACCACGGCTCTGCCGCCAGAGACGCCGATATTCCTCGACCGCCTGACTCGTCATGCCCCTCGACTCGAAAAATCGCGCGCGGCCGAAACGGTCCAACGGCTCAAGCTCCTCGGATCCATCGAGCATGCTCTCGAAGCGCGCCAGCAACAACGCCATCGAGAGGACGTCCTGTCGATTGTGCACAAAGACCGGCTCCAGAAGCCGTTCGTCGCCATGCCGCAGCCAGGCGAAATAGCGGCTCGGGATCAGCGTCCCTGGTAGATCTTCAGTGCGGTGAAGATCGAGCACCGCCTGTTCAATCGTCTGCAGCGCGCAATCAGGCAGCCTCGGCTTGAAGATCCGTCGGGCGAGCGTCAAGAGGTCGAGATGCGGCGGCGACGGCCAGGAAGGAGCGATGCGCCGCATAACGAGCCGCGTCTGGAGCAGCGGCCAGTCGAAGGTACGGCCGTTGTAGCTCACCAGGACGCCGGCCTGCTGGACGTATTGCCCAACTGCCCACAGAAGGGCATCTTCCTGGTTGAAATCTGAGAGGAAGAACTGGACCAGACGCAGGCCGCCGCCTTCCCTCCATGCGAGGCCGATCAGAAAGGCAACCGTTCCAGTGCCGCCCGACAAACCCGTTGTCTCCGTGTCCAGGAAAAGCGGCCGCTGCAAGTTATCGGGCGCAAAGCCGAGGCAGGTTGCAAGCGCCGCCACCTGGCAGGCCCCTTCATCGGCCAGCCACTCGCGGCGGGCCATCACCGGGCCGAACGGCGTCGCTTCCTCATGGCAGGCGGGTGGCGGAGGCGAGGCGGCGTCCCCACTGCTGCGATTGATCCGAGGGCGGGAGCTGATGGCCGCGATGCGTGCGCGCAGCGCAACCAGGTCAGCTGTCAACTTGCGGGAGCGAGCGCTGCCAACTCCAGCAGCTGCAGCACCACCGCTTTCCCCTCCTCCCCCACCTCGAGCGCCGGGCCGACGCACGAAGGGCAGCCACTCTCGCATGCACAGCGCGAAACGAGGTCATGAGCTGCCGCCAGTACCGCGCCCGTCATTTCGAAGAGGCGAGCACTCATGCCGACGCCGCCGGGATAGCGCTCATAGACGAAGACCGATGGCATCCCGGAATGAGGCGCCCGCGTTTCGGCATAGGCGCCAAGATCTCGCGCGTCGCACATCAAGAACAGGCACGCAACCTGGCTGATGACGTTCGCCATCCCGTGCAAACCGCCCTGCAGGGCGGGGCGCGGGAACCGCCGGGCAACCTCTGGCGGAAGATCGAGCCAGAACGCCGTGGTATGCAGCTGCTGCTCCGGCAGGCTGATCGGCCCGGATCCGATGTTCTCGTGAGTGTGGAACCGAATTTTCTTGAAGACCGTTGGCAGGGCCGTGACCCGAACCTCGCCGTGATGGACGCCCAGCTCGGTCGCAGTCGCGCTGGCGAAGGTCTCCAGCACCTTGATACTGACGGCGAGGTTGGCGTCGGTATAGTAATCGACCTTGACCGGCCGGACATACGCTTTCTTTTCGTCCCAGTCGAGGCGGTCGACGTGATACTGCATGCCTTCATGGAGGTAGATCGCTTCTTCGTGCAAGAACACCGGCGCCGAGAACTGGTCCATCTCACCGACGACCCTGGCGCCGCGGGTAAGGTCGACGATCACGACGTTGTCGGCGTTCGCGCTGCGAAGACTCACGCCTTCGGCCGGAAAGGCATCCGCGCTCCAGTGCCAGGCATCCCCCGCTTGATGCACGGCGCCGTCTTCTTCGAGGATGCGCAGTAGTTCGGCGACGGGCGCCTGGCCAAACGGCTCACCGCTCGATAGCGGCAACTCGAACGTGGCGGCCTGCAGGTGGGCGCTGAGAATCAGCAGGTTGTCGGGGTCGATCAGCCCCTGCTCGGGATCCCGTCCGAGGAAGTACTCGGGATGGTTGACAAGGTATTGGTCGAGCGGGCTGCTCGACGCGATAAACACCGCTGCCGCGACACCTCGCCGGCGGCCTGCCCGGCCGACCTGCTGCCAGGTGCTCGCGATCGTCCCCGGGTAGCCGCAGAGAATCGCCGCATCCAGATGCCCGATGTCGATCCCGAGTTCGAGCGCATTGGTGCTGACCACACCACGGACCGATCCATCACGCAGCCCATGCTCGATTTCCCGGCGCTGCAGCGGAAGGTAGCCGCCGCGATAGCCGCGAATCGCATGGGAATTCCCCAGCCGGTTCCCGAGGGACTGCTGCAGATAGCTGAGGAGAATCTCGACCTGAAGCCGGGTCCGGCCAAACACGATCGTCTGAACGCCGGCGCGAAGGAAGGTCTCGGCGATGCGCTGGCTTTCCAGTGTCGACGAGCGACGGATGCCGAGCTCGCGATTGATGACCGGCGGGTTGTAGAACAGCAGGCGCTTGGGCCCGGTTGGGGCGCCGTTGTTGTCGACCAAGCTCATGGGACGTCCGCTCAATCGCTCGGCCAGCTCCTTCGGGTTGGCGATCGTCGCCGAGCAACAGACCACAACCGGGTGGCTGTCGTAGAAGGCACAAACTCGCCAGAGCCGCCGCAGAACGTTCGCCAGGTGGCTACCGAACACGCCGCGGTAGGCGTGCAGCTCGTCGATGACGACGTACTTGAGGTTGGCAAACAGCTTGACCCATCGGGTGTGATGGGGCAGCACGCCGGTGTGCAACATGTCTGGATTCGTGACGACGATGTGGCCTGCCTGGCGAATTGCCTGTCGGGCGCTGACCGGTGTGTCGCCGTCGTAGGTGTAGGTCTTGAGATCGACCTTCAGCTCGCCAACGAGCCCATGCAGCTCGGCGAGCTGGTCCTGTGCCAGGGCCTTGGTCGGAAAGAGATAGAGCGCTCGGGCCTCGCGATCCTTGAGCAGCGCCTGCAAGACCGGCAGGTTGTAGCAGACGGTCTTTCCTGAAGCGGTCGGCGTGACAACCACCACGTCCTTGCCGGCCAGCGCCAGCCGGGTCGCCTCGGCCTGGTGGGTGTAAAGCCGCGTAATGCCTCTCGCCGCCAGCGCCTGCCCCAGCCGGTAGTCGAGCGCCTCAGGAAACGCCGCGTACCGCGCCTGACGAGCCGGCAGCGTGTGATCGAGCGTCAGCTGGCGGCGAAACTCATCCTGGACAAGCAGCCGATCCAGCGCCATCTCGATCGACATGTCCAACGCATCTTAGCGAACATATGTTCGCCGTGCAAGCCCGGCGCCTTCTACGTCAGGCGAGCCTGGTCAAAAATGAGATCAGGAACGATAAACCGGCGCTCGCGATCAGGACGGCGAGGAGGCAGCCGCCGTAGCCGAATGCCCGCGCACTCCGGAAGCGCTCTAGCTCGAGCCAGGCGCGTTTCTGTTTTGGGTCTCCATCACTCATTCGTGCAGCCGGAAGTACTTGAAACCTTCCGCGACCGGGAGGCCCTGGCTCTTTCCCATCTCGGCGGCCCGCTCGCGGATAGTTTGCTCGAGCTCTTCCCAATCGCCCACCTGGCTCTTGTGCTCCTTGAGCGCCTCGATCTTGAGCCCGATCGTATCGCTGATGTCGACCCAAACATCGGCCTCATTGGATCCCGAAAGGTAGATCTCCTTGACCTCGTGCGGATCGAGCCCCTCCTCGATCAGTTCGGGAAAGACGAGGCGCGTGTCAGACCCGGGAATGATCGCGTCGAGCGTCGCCTCGCCGGCGGCCCGATGGTCCGGGTGATTGATGTAGCGCTGGCCGGTCCAGCGCCGCGTGGGATCGGGAGCAACGACGACATCGGGCTTGGTCCGGCGGATCCAGCGGGTGATCTGGCGGCGAAGGTCGAGCGTCGGCTGCAGGGACCCGTCGTCATACCCGAGGAAGAACACGTCCTTGACCCCCAACTTCATAGCAGCGGCGCGCTGCTCCGCGTGGCGGATCTGGGCGAGCCGCTCGGCCGTCATTGCCGGGTCGCTGCTGCCGCGGTTGCCGTCGGTGAGGATCAAGTAGGTGACCTGCCGGCCTTCCGCGGCCCACCTTGCGATCGTCCCCGCGGCGCCGAACTCCGCGTCATCCGGGTGGGCCATGACGACCAGGACGCGAACCTGACCGTTAGGCGTCTGCTGCATCAAGCGGGCGTCGGAATCGAGGTCGAGACTTCGTAATCGACAAAGTCTTTGAAGTGCGCCCCGTCGCCGCAAACCGGACAGTTCGGATCGCGCTTGAGGCGCAGAGTGCGGAATTCGTCCGCCAGCGCGTCCACCATCAGGAGCCGGCCGATGAGCGGCTCGCCAATTCCGAGTAAGAGCTTGACCGCCTCATTGGCTTCGAACAGGCCGACGATGCCCGGGAGGATGCCAAGGGTGCCGGCTTCATCGCAACTCGGGGCGAGCTCGGGCGGTGGCGGCTCCGGGAACACGCAGCGATAGCACGGGCCTTCGAACGGCTTGAAGACGCTCACCTGGCCGTCGAACCGGAAGATGCTGCCGTGGACCACCGTCTTCTTCAGCAAGACGCTGGCGTCATTGACCAGGTAGCGAGTCGGGAAGTTGTCGCTGCCGTCGACGATCAGGTCGTAGTCCTTGAAGATCTCGATGATGTTGTCGCGCGTCAAGCGCGTCTGATAGGGGACGACTTTCACGTCCGGGTTCAGGTCTTCGAGCGTCTGCTTCGCCGACTCGACCTTGGGCTCACCGATCCGCTTGCTGTTGTGCAGGATCTGGCGCTGCAGGTTGCTTTCGTCGACGACGTCGGAGTCAACGATGCCGATCGTTCCGACACCAGCCGCCGCCAGGTAGTAGGCGGAGGGTGAGCCGAGACCGCCGGCGCCGATGATCAGCACCTTCGAGTCGAGCAATTTGAGCTGCCCCTCCTTCCCCACCTCGGGAATGAGGACGTGGCGGCTGTAGCGCTTCATCTGCGAGGGGGTGAGCTCGCGCGGCACCACGAACTCGAGCCCGGCGTCCTTCCAGGCGCCGAAGCCGCCCTTGAGCGAGGCGACATTCTTGTAGCCCATCTGCTGGAGCGTTTCTGCGGCGAAGGCCGACCGGTTTCCAGCGGCGCAATAGGCGACGATCGGCGTCTGGTAGTCGCCAATGTACTGCTCGACCCGCGACTCGAGATAGCCGCGCGGAATGTGAATCGCGCCCGGGATGACACCCTGCTCGACCTCGTCCTGCTCCCGGACGTCGATCAGAACGGGCTTCTGACCGTCCTTCCGAGAGGCATCCAGTTGGCGGACGTCGACTTCTCGAATCCGGCCCTTGACGGCCCTCAGCATGTCGCGGTAACTGGCCATGTCCTACAAAAGTCTACCCACGTTTGACGGAATAAATTCCACTCTCGTTCCCTCCCTCTCTGGGGCAGGGCAGGATGGGGCCCCTTAGATCGTGGTCGGCGTCGCCGCCCGCTCCAGCCGACCGACCACCGCGTCCGTGACTTCCCTCGTGCCCACGGCCGTCGGATCGTTGCGATCCGCCTTCATGTCGTAGGTCACGGCCTTGCCTTCGCGAATCGTTTCGGCAATCGCGCCTTCGAGCATGTTCGCGGCGTAGGTTTCGCCGAGGTGCCGCAGCATCATCACGCCTGAAAGCATCATCGCCATCGGGTTGATCTTGTTCGTCCCGGCGTATTTCGGAGCGCTGCCATGCGTAGCCTCGAAGAGCGCGATCTCATCTCCCAGGTTGGCTCCCGGCGCCAATCCCAAGCCCCCGACCAGGCCGGCGCAAAGATCGGACAGGATGTCGCCGTAGAGGTTGGGCATGACGATGACGTCGTATTCGCGCGGATTCTGGACCAGTTGCATCGACATGTTGTCCACGATCCGGTCGTTGAACTGCATGTCCGGGTGCTCCTTGGCGATCTCCTCGGCGACCTGGAGAAAGAGCCCGTCCGTGAACTTCATGATGTTCGCCTTATGGACCGCGGTCACCTTCCGGCGGCCGTGCGTCCGAGCGTAGTTGAAGGCGAAGTTGACGATCCGCGCGCTCGCGGTCACGGAGATGGGCTTGATGCTCAGGCCCGAGTCCGGCCGGATCGACTTGCCGGTGGCGGCGCTGATCCGTCCGATCATCTCCTCGGTTTCCGGCTTGCCTTCCTGGAACTCGATGCCGGCGTAGATGTCCTCGGTGTTTTCGCGAACGATGATGAGATCGATGTTGTCGTAACGCGACCGCACGCCTGGATAGGTCTTGCAGGGCCGAACCAGCGCATAGAGGTCGAGCTCCTTGCGCAGCGCGACGTTGACCGACCGGATCCCCTTGCCGATCGGCGTCGTCAGCGGGCCCTTGATGGCAACCTTGTTTCGCCGGATCGATTCGAGGACGTGATCCGGCATGGGGGTGCCGTACTGCTTCACCACCCCGAGCCCGGCGTTCTGGACGTCCCAGTCGAATTCCACACCGGTGGCTTCCAGGACCCGGCGGGTGGCTTCACTGACTTCGGGACCGACCCCATCACCCGGGATCAAGGTCACGCGATGCGCGGCCAAATCGACTTCAATGGTACCAGCGGTCCGTTCCGCAACCTTCTAATCCGTATCCTTCTAATGTGTTGCGCGCGGGAGTCCAGAGCAGTCCCTTTGAAACGCGGGCGCAGAGCCCGCTGGCGCAGGCGAACTACAAGCTCTGGATCGAGCATGCGCGCGCTGAAAATCGCCGCGAGCTCGAGCGATTGATCGCCACCTTGCACGACGACTGCGAGTACGAGGTGATTCCTCTCGGTCAGCGCTGGCAAGGCAAGGATCAAGTTCGCGAGTTTTATCGAGGCCTCTGGCGTGGTATCCCCGACGTCAAGCTCGAGTTGCTCAACCGGGTGGACGCGGACGATTGCATCGTCGAGGAATCGGAGGTTTACGGCACCATGGAGGGGCCGCTCTTCGGCGTCGAACCGAGCGGCCGCCCGCTGCGCTACCGGGTTGTCATCTTCTTCCCTGTCAGGGACGGTCTCTTTACCGGCGAGCGGGTCTATTTCGATCTGGCGGAGTTTGCCCGCCAGGTGCCCGCCCTCAATTTCCCTCCCCCTCTGGGGGAGGGCAGGGTGGGGGCCACATGAAGGTCGGCGCCGTCAAGGAGATCCTGCCCGGCGAACGCCGCGTCGGCCTCAGGGCCGCCGAATCTTGAGTGACGCCGATGCCGTGCTCAAGGTCCAGCCGCCATCGATCGACGAGGTAGCCGCGCTGAAGCCCGGCGCGATCCTGATCAGCTTCTTGCAACCATCCGCTCATGCGGACGTCGTCAAGGCGCTGGCCAGCCAAAAAGTGACCGCCTTCAGCCTCGAGCTGGTCCCCCGCATCAGCCGCGCGCAGAGTATGGATGCGCTTTCCTCACAGGCGGGCGTTTCTGGATACAAGTCCGTGCTCCTCGCCGCCAACCGGCTCGGCAAGTTCTTCCCGCTGCTGATCACGGCCGCAGGCACCGTGACGCCGGCTCGCGTGCTCGTGCTGGGAGTGGGTGTGGCTGGTCTCCAGGCGATCGCGACCGCGCGACGGCTCGGCGCCGTCGTCGAGGCGTACGACGTGCGGCCAGCGGTCAAGGATGAAGTCAAAAGCCTCGGCGCAACCTTCGTCGAACTGCCGCTTGAAGCGCAGGAGGGGCAGGGCGGGTACGCGGCGCAGCAGTCCGAGGAATTCCTGCGCCGGCAGCGCGAGCTGATCGGCGATCACGTGGCGACCGCCGACGTCGTCATCACGACGGCGGCCGTTCCCGGGCGCCGGGCACCGACGCTCGTGACCAGGGACATGGTCGTCCGCATGCGTCCCGGTTCGGTGATCGTGGACCTCGCCGCCGACACGGGTGGTAATGTCGAAGTGACCAAGCCCGGCGAGGCGATCGTGCTCAACGGCGTGACTATCGACGGCAGCCGTAACCTGGCCACCACCATGCCGGTGCACGCCAGCCAGCTCTTCAGTCGCAACGTCAGCACCCTCTTGCTGAGCCTGGTCAAGGACGGCCAGGTAAAGCTCGATTTCAGCGACGAGATCGTCAAAGGCTGCTGCCTGACCAACGCCGGCGAGCTGGTTCATCCGCAGGCAAAAGCCCTGCTGGAGACATCGAAGGCGTGAATTCCGAGCTCCTGACCGAATTCACCTACTTCGTGCTCGCCATTTTCGTCGGCATCGAGGTCATCTCGCGGGTTCCGACCATTCTTCACACACCGCTGATGTCGGGAACGAATGCCATCCACGGCATCATCCTGGTCGGGGCGATCGTGATTGCGGCCAATGCCAGGACTCCGCTCGAGATCGTCCTCGGCTTCGTCGCCGTGGTGCTGGCGACACTCAATGTTGTCGGCGGCTTCGTGGTCACCGATCGGATGCTCGAAATGTTCAAAGGGCGCCAGCCGCCGTCCAAGCAGCCGACGAAGTGACGATCTGGATTGCGCTCGCGTACCTCCTGGCGGCGGTCCTCTTCATCCTGGGTCTGAAACAGCTGAGCTCGCCGCGCGGCGCACGTCGCGGCAACCAGACGGCGGCGGTCGGCATGGTGATTGCGCTGCTGGCCACGCTGCCGTCGCTGCGCTTCACCACGGCGGGCATCGTGGTGATCATCCTCGGGCTCGCCATCGGGGCGCCGATCGGCGCCGTTTCGGCGCGCCAGGTCCGCTCATCCCGCCTTCCAGATCACCTTCCCCAGCATCTTTTCCATGGTGGTTGGTGGCATCTCGTTCGCCGGAAGCGCGGTCGCCTTTGCCAAGCTGCAGGGCCTCGTCACCGGGACGCCGATCACCTATGCCGGTCAGCAGGTCGTCAATGCCCTGCTCGCGATCGCGATCGTGGCGCTGGCGGTTGCGAACCTCGCGATTGGCTCGCAGGCGGTCTTCTTCATCCCACTACTCCTGCTCGCGCTCGTGCTTGGCGTCGCCTTTGTCATTCCAATCGGCGGCGCCGACATGCCGGTCGTGATTTCTCTCCTCAACGCCTTCACCGGGCTTTCCGTTGCGGCAAGCGGGTTTGTCCTCAACAACTTCGCCTTGATCGTTGCCGGAACGCTTGTCGGCGCGTCGGGCACGTTGCTGACGACGCTGATGAGCCAGGCGATGGGCCGCTCGCTTGCCAACGTCCTGTTCGGCGCCTTCGGCCAGGTGCAAACGGCGGCAGGCGGCACCGCCGTCACGGCGGAAGGCAAGTCGGTCCGTTCGGGCAGCCCGGAAGATGTCGGGACCATGCTCGCCTACGCGCGCAAAGTGATCATCGTGCCCGGGTACGGCCTGGCCGTGGCCCAGGGTCAGCACGCCGTCAAGGAGCTGGCGGATGAGCTGGAGAAGCGCGGCGTCGAAGTCGATTACGCGATCCATCCCGTGGCCGGCCGGATGCCCGGGCACATGAATGTCCTGCTCGCCGAGGCCAACGTGCCGTATGAGCAACTGAAGGAAATGGATGACATCAACGGTGAGTTCCAGTCGGCGGACGTCGCCATGGTGGTGGGGGCCAATGACGTGGTCAATCCAGCGGCGCGCAACACGCCAGGCAGCCCGATCTACGGCATGCCGATCCTCAACGTCGACCAGGCGAAGAACATCGTCTTTATGAAGCGCAGCATGCGGCCCGGGTTCGCGGGCATCGACAACGAGCTGCTCTACGACCCGAAGACGATCATGCTCTTCGGCGATGCCAAGGACTCGCTGACCAAGCTGGTCGGCGCCGTCAAAGCCGCCTGACCAAAGACTCCCGCTGGGTTAGGCTTCCGGCTTCAGGTCCAGCGACACGGAGTTGATGCAGTAGCGCTGACCGGTCGGCTGTGGTCCGTCGTCGAAGACGTGGCCGAGATGCGACCCACAGCGACGGCATACGACTTCCGTGCGCCGCATGAATAAGCCATTGTCCGGGCGCAGCTCAACGGCCTCCCGGTTCGCGGGCTCGTAGAAGCTTGGCCAACCCGTGCCTGACTCGAACTTCGTTTTTGAACTGAACAGCTCCGCGCCGCAGGCCGCGCAGCAATAGGTGCCGTCGCCCTTGGTGTGGACATATTGACCGGTGAAGGGCCGTTCCGTGCCCTTTTGGCGGAGAACTTCATACTGCTCCGGCGTCAGCTGGGCGCGCCAATCGGCGTCGGTCTTCGAGATCTCGGTGCTCACCCTGTCAGTTTACTTGCCGTCCGGCGGCATCGCCGCCCTATATTGGGAATCCCGGCAGGGGCGGTGACATGACGCTCTCGATAACCACGTTCAACTGGCTGCAAGCCCCCGACTACTGGCTCAGCCGCCTGGTCATTTCGCGTGGCATGGGAGCGATTTACCTGGTTGCGTTTCTCGTCGCGTTCAATCAGTTTCCGGCCCTGCTCGGTGAGCGCGGCCTGCTGCCTGCGCCCGACTTCATCCGGCAGATTCCCTTCGATCGAATCCCGAGCCTGTTTCACCTTCGCTACTCGGACCGCCTCCTCCGGGCTGCCGCCGCCATCGGCATCGTGCTGTCCGTGGCAATTGTCCTGGGCATTGTCGACGCCGCGCCCGTGCTCGTCTGGATGCTCGTCTGGCTGGTGTTGTGGGTGGTCTATCTGTCGATCGTCAACATCGGGCAAATCTTCTACGGCTTTGGCTGGGAGTCCCTCCTCCTCGAAGCCGGTTTCCTCGCCATCTTCCTCGGGCCGGCGTCGATCGCGCCGCCGATCGTCGTGATCTGGATGTTCCGCTGGCTGCTGTTTCGCGTCGAGTTCGGGGCAGGGCTGATCAAGCTACGCGGCGATCCCTGCTGGCGCGACCTGACCTGCCTCTACTACCACCACGAAACCCAGCCCATGCCGAATCCGCTGAGCTGGTTCTTTCACCATCTCCCACGACCTCTTCACAAAGCTGAGGTCGCGGGGAATCATTTCGCTCAGCTCATTGCGCCGATCGGCCTGGCATTTCCGCAGCCGATCTCCGATGCGGCCGGCCTGGTGATCATCGTCACCCAGCTATGGCTGGTCTTGAGCGGCAACTTCTCGTGGCTCA
>VBHQ01000170.1 GCA_005880395.1 Chloroflexota bacterium | reverse complement strand
CTACCCGGGGCACGGCGCGAACACGACGATCGGCCAGGAGCGGCTCGGCAACCCCTATCTGCGCATGCGCTGAGCAGCCAGCGCTCGACCCTCAGGCGGTCTTCTTCTCGCTGTAGAGGGCGTCGATTTCTTTTCCGTACTTCTCGGCGATCCGCTTGCGCTTCACCTTCATGCTCGGGGTCAGCTCATCGCCTACCTTGAACTCGGCGTCGAGGATCTTGAATTTCTTGATCTGCTCGGGATGCGACAGCCCGCGGTTGACGTCGGCGACGGCCTGCTCGACCAGCTGACCGGCCTGCGCGTCGCCGGGCTTGACCACATCGCGATCGACCATGATCAGCGCGGCGACAAATGGCTTCCCATCGCCGAGCACCACGGCCTGACCGATGCCGCGGTGGTGGCGAAGCTGGGTCTCCATCGCGCCGGGCGCCACGTACTTGCCTCCCGAGGTCTTGAAGAGATCCTTCTTGCGATCGGTGATCTTGAGATAACCGTCTTTGTCCAGCTCGCCGATGTCGCCGGTGCGCAGCCAGCCGTCATCGAACGTTTCCTGGGTCGCCTTGGGATCTTTGAAATAGCCGCCAAAGACGTTGCCGCCCCTGACCAGGACCTCGCCGTCCGACGCGAGCTTGATCTCGACGCCCGGTAGCGGCAGGCCGACCGTGCCAAAGCGCGCATGACCCGGCCGGTTGAAGGTCGCCGGGGCCGTCGTCTCGGTGAGACCGTAGCCCTCGAGGATCTCGATTCCCATGCCATAGAAAAATCGCAGGATCTCCGGCGAAATCGCGGCCGAGCCACTGATGCAGATCAGCAGCTGGTCGAAGCCGAGGGTTGCGCGGATCTTCTTGAAGACCAGGCGGTCGGCGAGCGACCATTGCCAGCTCAGCACGCGCGAAAGCGGACGCTGGGCCTGATAGGCGGCGGTGCGTCGAGCCCCGACGCGGAGCGCCCAATCGCGAATCAATGCGCGAGGACGATGGACCGCATCCATCCGCTCGCGGACGCCGGCATAGATCTTTTCCCAAAGTCGCGGCACGGACGTGAAGTACGTCGGATGCACTTCGCGGACCGCCTCCATGACTTTGTCCACCTGGGGACAGAAGTACACGCGGCAGCCGGTGATCAACTGGCGAAGATGACTGACCACGCGCTCCAGCACGTGCGCCAGTGGCAGGTAGGACACCACGCGGTCGTTCGGATCGCCCCGAAAGCACTGGAGCGTCTGGGCCGACGTCCAGGTCAGGTTGTGGTGGGTCAGCGTCGCGGCCTTCGGCTGACCGGTCGTTCCCGAGGTGTAGATCAGGCTGGCCGTATCGTCCGGCTTCAACGCCTGCCAGCGGCTGGTGAGTAAGCCGGGTCGGGTACGGCCAAACGCGTCACCGCGCCGAAGCGCCGGCTGCCAGGCGATCACCCACTCCTCCGATGCACTCGGTTCGCCGTCGATCAGGATCACGCGGCGGAGCAGGGGCAGGTCGCCTCGCATCTCGAGCACTTGCTGGAGCAGCTGGACGCTCTCCACGATCAGGACTCTCGACTCGGAGTGGGTCAGCAGGTACTTCACCTGGTCGGGTGCGAGAGTCTGATAGATCGCGACCGTGACGGCGCCCGCATGCAACACCGCGAGATCGGCGATCTGCCACTCCGGACGGTTCGCCGACCAGAGTGCGACCCGGTCCTGTGGCTGCAGACCTTCGGCCAGCAGCGCGTTGGCGAGGCGGGTCACCGCGCGGCGGTACTCCGCCCAGCTGATCGGCACCCAGCCGCTGCCCGCCCGGAAAAACAGCGCCGGCGCATCCGCCTGGCGGCCGGCGGTCGCCTGGAAGAGGGCCGGAATGCTTTGTGGCTCGTCGCCAGCTTCGGGGGCCGGCTCCGGAGCGCGAACCGCCGCACTCATGTCGCCACTATAGGTAAAGATTGCCGCTTGCCATAGGCCTTTGACGAGTCTTTACGTATCCTTTAAACACGGCCATGGTTGTGGGCATCTGCGAGCTCATCTTCCAATTGCCCGGAAACCGGAGCCTTAAAGGAAAACGGCAGGTCAGTCGTTCGATTGTGCAGCGGATTCGGAACCGATTCAACGTCTCGGTTGCTGAGGTGGCTGACCTCGACCGATGGCAGACGCTGGCGATCGGTGTCACCTGCGCGCCCAACGACAGTCGGCATGCGAACGAAATCATGAGCAAGATCGTCGATTTTGCGGAAGACCATAACGGTGGAGCCGTGCTCGCCGAGCATCGGATCGAGGTTCTGCGCGCGTGAACCTGGCGATCGGCCCGGACGCCGTCGGCAGCGTGGAAGAAGGGCCGATCGCGGTGGTGCTCGCCGCGCTGGCTCGTGACGACCCGGCCGGCGTGGTCGCCGCGCTCGATGGCCAGCTCCATCACGGCCGGCCCGGAAGTCCGGCGGCCTTGCGTCAGCAGGTTGGTGAGCGGCTGGCCACGGCACTTGCGGAACAGAGCGGTCGGGTCGCCCGTTGGATCGACGCCCTGGTGGCCTCGGCCTCGCCCACCGGGCGTCAGGTGGCCTGCCTGCTTCTGGTCAGCCGTTACCGCGCTGACCGCGAGGGCGTCCTCCGCGCCGCCGAAGTTCTCGCGGAAGACCCGCACTGGGAAGTCCGCGAAGCCGCCGGTGGCTTGCTCGGCACCCTCCTCGACCGTGATTTCAATGGCGTGCGCGGGCGGCTCGAGGTCTTTCGCAACGCGAAATCGGAGAACTTGCGACGAGCGGTGGTGATCGCAGTCAAATACGCCGCCCGCCGTGACAAGCCGGAACGGGTCGCCGATCTTCTCGATCTGCTGGCGCCGCTGCTGCACGCCGAAGAGGCATATGTGCGTCGCAATCTCGGTCCATACACGATCGGCGACGCCCTGCTTCGCATCAATCCCAACGAAACCCTGCGCGCCTTGCGCGACTGGTCTCGCGATCGCGATCCGATGGTGCGATGGAATGTCGCCATGGCGTTCTCGAGCGCGATCGGCTCCTTCCACTGGCCGGCCGCGAAATCGATTCTCGAGCGGCTGGCGAAAGGGCCCGAGCCACTGGTGCGCAATGCCGTCGCCAAAGCGATGCGGCGCTGCCGGCAGCGCTACACGGACGAAGTCGAGGACACACGCCGCCGCTGGCTGAAAGACGGTGATCGCGCCGCCACGGCTGAACTGATGGGGCCGCTCAAGAAGCGCTGATCGATCGCTTGGAGCGGCGAGCGACCCGTACGATTGCCTCACGGTGAGTCAGTCGCTTTCTCCAAGCTCGACCTCGCTGATCGACGCCTTCCAGGCGACCTTGCCCTGGCCGCTGGATGCGTTTCAGGTGGAGGCGATCGAAAAGCTCGAGTCCCATCATGGGGTGCTCGTCTCGGCCCCCACCAGCTCGGGCAAGACGGTGATCGCCGACTATGCCGTTTTCCGCGCGCTCCAGACGGATACGCGCGCGATCTACACCACGCCCCTGAAAGCGCTCTCCAATCAAAAGTATCGAGACTATCGCCGACTGCACGGCGATGGCTATGTCGGGCTGGTCACCGGCGAAAACACGATCAACCCGATGGCCCCGGTCGTCGTCATGACCACGGAGATTCTGCGAAACCTGATCTACGAAGATCCGGAGCGGCTCCATCGTGTCCGCTATGTGATCCTCGACGAGGTGCACTATATCGACGACTTTCCGCGTGGCGCTGTCTGGGAGGAGATCATCATCCAGGCGCCCGTGCACATCAAGTTCATCGGGCTTTCCGCAACCATCAGTAATTACCGGGAGGTTGCCGACTGGATGAGCCGGCAGCGGGGCGACCTCGCGACCGTGAGCGTGATCCGCCGCCCGGTCGAGCTGCGGCTCTGGCTCTCGGTCCGCAACCAGTTGTATCCCTTGCTCGATGAGGAGGGCCGCATGCCGCGGGACACCCGCCACGCGGCCCAGGCGCCAGACTCCGCCGACTTCCGGCTTTCCCAGCTGCGCCGCCCCCCGGAGAACGACCTGCTTCCCGTCGTCGATCGGCTGCGGGAGAAAGAATTCCTGCCCGCGATTTATTTTATTTTTTCGCGCCGGGGCTGCCGGGAGGCGCTGGCGCGGTGTGCCGCGCACGGCTTCGATTTGACGACGCCGGCCGAGAAGGTCGAGATCGACGAGCTCGTCAAGCGTCATCTCGCCAAGGTCGAAGACCGCGACGAGGCCGAGCTGTATCTCGACCTGCTCGACGGCGGGACGCTCCGCCGTGGGCTGGCCATGCATCACGCCGGCATGCTGCCCTATCTGAAGGAGCTCGTCGAGGTGCTCTTTCAACGCGGCCTGATCAAAGTCGTATTCGCGACCGAGACGCTCTCGCTTGGCATTCACATGCCGGCCCGGGCCTGCGTGGTGTCCTCCTTTACGAAATTCGACGGGCGCGACTTCGCCAATTTGACCTCTGGCGAGCTGACGCAACTCATGGGCCGGGCAGGACGTCGCGGGATCGATCCGATCGGGCACGGCGTGATCCTCAAGGAGCCCGATGTCGACCTCGGCACCATCTACGAGGCGGCCACCGGCGAGGAGATGACGGTCGAGAGCAAATTCGCGCCGACCTACAACATGGCGCTGAACCTGTTGCGCTATCACCAGCCGGACGAGGTCGATCTCTTACGTTCGCGTCGTTCACGCGCGCCGAGGAGGCGATCGCATCGCTGCGGGTGCAGATGCGTCGGCTGCGCAGCGAGCATTGGCGCGGTCGCGGGCGGCGACGCCGCGCGGGGACGAGGACCAGCTCCGGTCAGACGCTTACCGATCTCAAAGACGATCTGGCCGGCTGGCAACACAAGCTGAACCGCCTGCCCTGCCGCAAATGTCAGTTCCAGACGGAGCATCGCGCCCATCACGCCGAGGTCCGTGAGCTGCGCAGCCGCGTCCAGGCCTCCGAACATGATGCCGGACGAAGCCAGGACGAGTACCGGCGGCGAATGCATGCCCTGCGCGGCATCCTGCAGGAGCTGGGGTTTCTCGAGGGCGACGTCCCGAGCGAGAAAGGCCTGCTGGCCTCACGCATCTACGGCGAGAACAGCTTGATCGTGACCCAGGCGATCGCCGACGGCTGGCTGCAGGAGCTGACGCCGGCGGAACTGGCGGCCTCCCTCGTCATGGTGACGGCCGAGGACCGCAATCGCGACCGGCCGCGCGAACGGCGACGCTTTCCGACCAGCGCGATCGCGCTCGCGCAGAAACGCTTGCGCATTATTTATTTCCGGTTCTCTGCGCGCGAGAAGGACCGTGGCGAAGAGAATCTGCGGCCGCTATCGGGCGACTACGTCAACTTCACCTACGACTGGTGCAGCGGCGTGCCCCTCACTGAAATCCGCGCCCCCATGGAAGTCGAGCTCGGCGACGCGGTCAAGTCGCTGAAGGGCCTCTATAGCGCCTTACGGCAGATCGAGTGGGCGGTGACCGATCGTCCGGCGCTGCGCAAGCTGGTACTGCAGGCTCGCGAAAGCCTCGAACGCGATTTGATTACAAGGGTCTAAGACCTCGAGGCGAAGCTGCGGGCCGGTCCCTCGCCTCCTCCGGCTATCGGCAACGTCGTCGGCTGCGGGACCGCCACTCCGCTCCGCCTCGAGCCCTTAGTCTCTTCCTTCTTCCTGGGCGAGCTTTTCGCTGATTCGATAGACCTGCTCGGGCAGGTCGGTGATGTCGTAAAAGCGCAGCGGTTTCTTCAACCGCTTGGCGATCCCGACCTGCACTTTGACGCCCAGGCTCATGGTGCCGAAAACCCAGACCTCGTCACAGCGCGCGAGGAGGTTGTTGATCGCCTCTCGCACGAGTTGCTTGGGTACCGTGTGGAGCAGGTAATAGTCGAAGAGCATGAAAGGGTTCAGCGGCACGTAGCCTTCGTCGAGAACCAGCTTGGACACCTGCATCCGCCAGTAGAAGTTGCGATTCGACATCGCAATGTAGATGAGTTTCTTGGGGTGCCGGATCGTCTGCTCCAGCTGCTCGAGCGGACTTGCCTCAGGAACCGGCGCAAAAATCGCGGCGAGGATGTCGTCGGCGGACTTGGCACCGGCCGGCGCTTCCTCAGGTGCGGTCAGCGGCCTGCCGGGCGCCTGCTCGGGTTCGATGACGTCGCGCTCGCCGTCCCCCTCCATGTTGTCGGGAAGTTTATGCGCCCGCCAGTGACCGGTCAAGCAAGGGACGAACCAGCGGGCGCAGCCGTTGAAGCGCCCGGTCGAGCAGGGCGCGGTTCTCGACGCCGTTCAGCCAGCGACTGGCGCCCGACGGATGCGGCAGCGGCACGAGGAGCGGACGCGACCTGGTGCGCGGCCCAACCTCGTGGCCGGCGCGATCGAATACGCGCCCGACCAACGCTGTCAGTGGCCGGCCGGGCAAGAAGCGCTCATGCGCCAGGGTGCCAACCAGGATCAGGAGTTCGGGCACGATCAACGCCAGCTGCCGGTCCAGGTGCGGCCGGCAGAGCTCGACCTCGGCGCGGCTGGGACGGCGATCACCGCCGCCGGTGCCCTTCCCCGGAAAGCACTTGGTGATCGACGTCATATAGATGTTGCGTCGGACCTGCGCCTCAGAGGCAAAGCCGGCGTGGGTCAACCAGGCCATCAGGATCTTTCCCGAACGACCCTGGAAGGGCAGTCGTCGGACGGCTTCGACCGCGCCGGGCGCCTGGCCGATCAACATGATCCGGTTGTCGGCGTAGCCGCTGAGCACGGGTGCGGCATCAGGCAGGTAGCCAGCTACGACGCAACGGCGACAAGCACGGATCTCGCGGTGCAGGCGAGACAAGCGCAGGGCGGATGGCACAGCGAGCGTGAATTTACCCGAGCCACCTCTCGGTTCGGGTCCGGGGCGTAGACAACCTCGGGGGCATCGTCGATAGTTGACGGGTCTTATGGCCGGCAGAGGTCGCCCGCCGAAAGGTCGCCGATCAACGCCGCGCAGGGTTGCCGTCGTCTTCGCGCTCGTCGTGCTGGCCCTGGTGATCAGCGGCGGGCTCTGGACTGCGTACGAAAACACCCTGTCGCCGGCGGCACTCGATCGATCACCGCCGATCGGCAGAACATCTGCCGGGCCTCTCTCGCCGACCGCGGCCCGAGCGCTGAAGGCATACGGTGGCGCGGCGGTCTGGCAGGCTGCGGTCTCGGTCGATAGCACGGTGACCGTCGGCGGGTTGCTGTTTCAACTCAAAGGGCTGGGTATCCCGCCGCACGCAAGGATCACGGTCGACCTTGAACGCCCTCATACGGTCATCGATCCCGTTGACCCATCCGGCGATCGCGGCATTCTCGACGGCTTCAGCGTGATGATCGTGGCACCGAGCGGAAAGGTCCTCGAGCAGCGCGCCGACGCCCGCGAGCATCTCCAGAATGCAAGCGTCAGCACGAAATGGGACCGCCTCAATCTCGTCTACTTTCTCGGCTACGCAGTTTGGGGCTACTACACGCTCCCCTACCAGCTGACACGCGCTGACATCACGTGGACGGAGCTCGCCGACGGCGTCTTGCAGGCCGACTATGCGACAACCTTGCCCGTCCACAGCCGCATCCAGCGGTTCTGGTTCGATAGGAAGACGGGTTTGCTACGGCGCAATGACTACACGCCGGTCGCGGCCGCGAAAGATGTCCACGCGGCGAACGTCGTCTTCGAGCATGGGCGATCGAATGGGATCCCCTATACATCGAAGCGCCGCGTCAAGCTCTCGCTCGATCAGTACGGTTGGGTGCTGCCGTTCCCCGATTTCATCACGATCGATATCGAGCGATGGCAGCTAAGTTGACCGGCCGTTTTTTGGTGTCGCGCCTCACGCCAAACACGCCAACGATCGCCGCCTTTCTGGCGATCGTCGTCTTGGGCGGAGGAAACGGGGTCGCTGTGCGAGTCAGCAATCAGCAACTGGCGCCGCTCTGGGGCGCGACGCTCCGGTTCGGACTGGCGGCCATGCTGCTTGTAGCGGTGGTGGCGATCCGGCGCATTCCATTTCCCAGCGGAGCGGCGTTGACCGGGAGCGTGCTCTACGGCCTGCTCGGCTTCGCCGGCGCCTTCGGCCTCATCTACTGGAGTCTGGTGACGACCCCGGCCGGCATCGGCCAGATGATCCTCGCGCTGGTACCTCTCCTTACGTTCCTGTTCGCGATCAGCCAAGGTCTCGAGCGCTTTCGACTGCAGGGCATCGCGGGAGCGCTCCTCGCCCTGGGCGGAATCGCCACCATCTTCGGGAATCAACTGAGCGGCGGGGCATCCGCAATCCGCCTGCTGGCCCTGGTCGGGGCAGCCGCCTGCATGGCGGCATCGAATGTCGTGGTCAAGGCGTTCCCCAAGTGCCATCCGGTCGCCAACAATGCTGTCGGGATGGCGCTCGGTTCCCTGGTTCTGTTTGCGCTCTCTTTCGTGTCGGGAGAGCCCCACATCCTCCCGCCCGATCGTCGCACCTGGATCGCGGTCGCCTATGTATCGCTGGCCGGGGCTGCCGGCGTCTTCTCTCTTTTTCTCTACGTGATCCGACGATGGAGCGCCTCCTCGACCAGTTACGTGATGCTCCTCATGCCGCTGGTGACGCTTTCACTGGCTGCCGCGATCAGCGGGGAGCCGATCGCTCCCATGGTCGTGTTCGGCGGCGCGCTGGTGTTGATCGGTGTATACCTCGGGGCGTTTGCCTCGCTCAGCCGCCGCCGCCCGGCCGCGCGGATTGTCGTCCGAGCCGTGCCCCTCCCCAACCATCCCGGCTGCGCCTGATGAGCGTGATTCCGGCGACGCGCTACGCCCGGGCCCGCGACGGCGTGTCGATCGCGTACCAGGTGATTGGCACCGGACCCGTT
>VBHQ01000002.1 GCA_005880395.1 Chloroflexota bacterium | reverse complement strand
TGCGCGAAAAAATGGCCTGCCGGTTCTCTATGTCACCGAGGACACGACCCGGGCTCAACCGGAGACGCTGCGCCGTCTCTTTGGGACGGCCATCGACGAAGGGGCCACGAGAGTTGCCGTCTGCGATACGGTTGGACATTCCACGCCGGATGGCGCACGGGCGGTCGTCGGCTTTGTCCGCCGGATGCTCGACGACCTGAATCCGAAGATTGGGCTCGACTGGCACGGGCACAGCGATCGAGGATTCGGTCTGATCAACGCGATCGTCGCAGCGGTGGCCGGCGCGGATCGAATCCACGGCTGTGCCCTAGGCCTCGGCGAGCGCGTGGGCAACACGCACCTCGACCTGTTGCTGGTCAATTTCCGGTTGCTGGGCTGGATCGACACCGACCTCAGCAAGCTCCGCGAGATGGGCGACGTGATCGCGGAAGGCACCGGCATGGCGATCCCAGCGAACTATCCGGTGCTTGGCCGCGATGCCTTTCGCACGGCAACCGGCGTCCATGCCGCCGCGGTCATCAAAGCGAAGCGCAAAGGCGACGACTGGTTGGCGAACCGGGTCTATTCCGGCGTGCCGGCCGAACTCTTCGGCTGCGAGCAGGTGCGATCGCCTGTCGCCGCGAGCGGCCCGGGCTTCGAGTTAGCGGCTAACCAGCGATCGGACGGCCGAGCGCATAAACGATGCCTGGTCCCTCGTCCTCGGTCGGCAGCGGCAATGCGGCAGCGGCTGAGAGCTGTGGCAGTCGCGGCCGGATCGGCGACGGTCTGCCGGCTGGCTGCAGGCCATTGCCGTCGATGAGTCTCCGCCACCAGCCGTAATCGTTACCTGATCCAACCTTCGCTCGGGTAACGATCCTGGCGAGACGACGAAACAACCGCCGAATCGGGACTCGAACGCCGCGTCTCATTGGTTTGATTATCCGGCCCTGAGCTCGTTCGTCAAGGCCTCCCCGAGGCCTGGCCGCTAAATCGAGACGTCGAAGCGCTCGGGATCCCATGTGATGCCGAGCGTCGTCGGCGGAGCCATGTAACCCAGGAGTGCCGATGACGCGACGACCGCCGGGCTCGCCAGGTAGCCCAGGCCACCGACCCCCATCCGGTTCTGCCAATTTCGATTGAACGAGGTGATCGCCACCTGGCCCTTTTTCAACGCATCCGGGCCCTGGCCAAAGCACGGCCCGCACCAGGATTCGCGGATCTGTCCGCCAACCGAGCGCAAGACGGAGGCGATCGAGTCGCCACCAAGCCGCGGTTCCGGGTTTTCGATGTCGCGCTTGACGCCGCCGGACCCAGGGAACACCACGAAGTCTTTCGGCGCTTTCTCATAGCCTTTTTCGCGACCGGCCCGAATCACGAGCGCCGCTTCCAGCAGATCGTCATACCCGCCGTTGGTGCAGGAGCCGATCATCGCCTTGTCGAACGCCAATTTTTCGGTGGCAACTTCATCGGCAGGGAACGCGTTGCCGGGGGCGAATGGCTTGGCGATGTAAGGGATGAGCTCGGAAAGATCGAGGGTCTCATCGATATCCCACGCCACCCGCTCGCCCGGCCTGAAGCCGGGATAGGGCAGGTCGGTGATGCCCTTGCGGCGATACCAGTTGAGGGTGATCTCGTCCGGCGCGAAGATCCCGTTCTGCGCTTCCGCCTCGGCCATCATGTTGGCAATTGTGTTCCGGTAGGGAATTGGCAGCTGGCGCTGGGCATCGACGAACTCGACACTCATCCCCTGGGCCTGCGCCTTGCCCCAGCGCCGAAGCAGCGCGAGGACGACGTCTTTGCCGCTCACCCACTCCCGCAGCTTGCCGGTAAACATCACGCGGCGGCGCTTCGCCGGCGTGAAGTAGATGTAGCCGGTCGACCAGCCGAAGCCGAGTTGGGTACTGCCAACCCCGACCCCAACCGCGCCATAGGCACCATAGGCGCGGCTGTGCGAGTCCGCCCCGGGAATGAACGCGCCGGGGACGACCAGCCCCTGCTCAGGAAAGTAGAAATGGAAGATGCCGTCGCCGGGCGTGGCGTAGTACGGCTTGCCGATCTCTTGCAGCCGGGCGAAATCGCGCCCGATCGATGTCTGCTTGTCGTCGGCATTCCGACCGGAAAACACGAAGTGATCGTTGGCGATCGCCGCCTGGCGCGGGAAGATCGTGTCGCCGCCCGTGATCTGGTTGAAGGTATGGATGGCAAATGGCGCCGTGCCGTCGGAGGCGGGAAGCAGGTCACACCAGACCCGCAGGGTGCTGCCGGGTCTGACCTCAGCGTCCTTATCGACTCGATGTGCCCACACGATCTGCTCCGTGCTGCTCAGCCCGCTGGCAAGGTCGCCCTTCGGCCACGCCACCTGCGGACGGCGATCCATTGACTCGTTGAACTCGCGGCGGCCGATCGCGATGATTCCGCCCGAACGGCGGATCTCGTCTTCTTTCGGCGTCAGTGGCACGGGGTCATACGCCTTGTCCTGAGTCTCATTGGTCAGACGGCGCGTCGACGGATCGAAGCCGAACAGATCGCCCTCCTGCGCGTCTTCCGATGCGGCCCGGCTCTGCACGACATGCAGCCCAAGGTTCAGCGCGTTGCGGCGGAAGATATCGCCGACGCCCTCGCCGCAGACGATCACCAGCTGCAGACCGACCTCTTCGGCGACGGCTTTCAGCCCGGCCGGACTCATCTCGCGTGAGGAGCCAATCCCGAAGCGCTCGCCGGCAATGACAAAAGTCTCACCGCCGTGCACGCGCTCGCGGAAATTGGGCATCAGATAGCGAAAGGCGCCGACTTTCCAGCGCTCATCGAGGCGATCCAGGCTCTCGGAGACGCAGTCATCGGCCGGCGTGATCTGGTCGGTGTCGATCGCGTCCAGTTTTTTGCCGGGAATCTTTGGATCCCAGAAGATCAACGCCCGACCGCGGATGACATGTTCGGGCTCGGCCACGACGGCCGGCCGGACGGACGGCCCAGCCGCGGCAGAGCCCGCCCCTGACTTCCGGCGGGCCGGTTGGATGGTGTTGATCAGCCGGTCGATGATGACGATTCTCTCACCGGGGTCTCGAGCGCCTGCAGCACGGCGTCGGCCGCGGCGGCCGTCGTCAGGCCACCGCCCAGGTCGCGCGTGGTGCGTCCGTTGCCCGCCGCCGAGATCACCGCGGCTTCGATCTGATCGGCCTTTCGGCCTTCGCCTAGATGGCGCAGCATCATGGCCCCGGCGAGGATCGCGCCGAATGGATTCGCAATGCCCTTGCCCGTATGCTTGGGCGCCGACCCATGCACCGGTTCGAAGAGCCCGCGGCCGGTGTCCGGGTTGATATTCCCCGACGGCGCCTGCCCAAGGCCGCCAACGAGCTCCGAAGCCAGGTCGCTCAGGATGTCGCCGAACATGTTGCTGGTGACGACGACGTCGAAGTGGCCTGGATTCTTGACCAGCTGCATGGCGGCCGCGTCGACAAAAAGATGCTCGGCCTCGATGTCCGGCGTCCTCGAGCGTTCAAACGCAAACACCCGCTGCCAGAGATCGTGCGCCAGGTACAGCGCATTGCTCTTGTCGACCATGGTCAGCCTCCCGGGATGACCCGCGGCGCGCCGTTGCTTTGCCAGCTGGAACGCATATCGCTGGATCCGCTCGACACCCTTGCGCGTGTTCACGTCTTCCTGGATGGCGATCTCGTCGATGGTGTCGCGCTTGAACTGTCCGCCGATGCCGACGTAGGCGCCCTCGGTGTTCTCCCGTACGACAACCAGGTCGATCGATGGCGCCTCCTTCAGCGGCGTCATGCCCGGCGCGAGCAGCCGCGAGGGCCGAAGGTTGACCCACAAATCGAGCTCGAACCGGAGCCGGAGCAATAGCCCGGCGGCGTAATGCGGATTCGTGACCCGCGGATCGCCAACCGCACCGAAGTAGATCGCGCTCGCTTCCCGGAGCTCCTCGAACACGGGGTCGGGAATGATCTCGCCGGTCCGCAGGTAGCGCTCGGCGCCCAAGTCATAGCTGACAAAATCGAGCGGCGCGTCGACCGCCCGGAGAACGCGGATGCCCTGCGCAATAACCTCGGGACCGATGCCATCGCCCGGGATAACCGCGATCCGAAACGGCATCGGCTACAGAATATCGATACGGCAAATGCAGAAAGGTTTGGCCTGCGCTGACCGATACCACTTACATAGTGCTGACGGAGGAGAGGGCCCTTAGCGTTGCCCTCGGCAAAATGCGCCGCCTGCGCCGCAACCGGCGGCTATCACGGGTCAGCTACTGGGCGGCCTGGGGTATCGCAGGCGCGGTGTTTTTGGCGCTGCTCGCCGGCGGGATCGCCGGGCTAGCTTCGGGGTAAGGCCCCCACCCTACCCTCCCCAGAGGGGAGGGGATTAGCGATGAGAAGTCTCGACGAGGCGGGCGAGGCTTTGCTTCGCGCGACCGCTATCGAGGGATTCGGTCACAATCGCGATCGCTTCCGGCCAGGTCTGCGCCCTGCCGGCCGCCAGCGCGGCGGCGCCGGCGTTCAACAGCACCACATCGCGCCGTGGGCCGCGTTCCCCGTCGAGAACCTTGCGCAGGAGCTCGGCATTCTCTTTCGGCGTCCCGCCGCGGAGGTCGTCCAGCGTCGAGCGAGGCACACCGAGTTCTTGCGGCTCGAGCTCGTACTCGGTCACGCTGCCGGCCTTGAGTTCGAAGACGCGGGATGGGCCGGTGGTCGTCAGCTCATCGATCCCATCTTCTCCATAGAACACGAGCGCCCGCTCGTGACCCAGTTCTTTCAGCACCTGGACCATCAGCGGCGCAAGCCCTCTGGCTCCGACGCCAAGCGCCTGCCGCCGCACCCGGCCAGGGTTGGCGAGCGGGCCGAGCACGTTGAAAACCGTTCGCACCCCGAGCTCGCGGCGGGCCGGACCGGCGTGCCGCATCGCCGGATGGAAGGTTGGCGCAAAACAGAAGCCCATGCCGGCCGCGTCGATGCACGCGCGGACAGGATCCGGCCCCAGCGTGATGTCGACGCCGAGCGCCTCGAGCACGTCGGCGCTGCCGCAGCGGCTCGACGCGGCGCGGTTCCCATGCTTTGCCACCGGGATGCCGGCCCCAGCAGCGACCAACGCGGCAGCCGTCGAGATGTTCAAACCCGGCCATCTCCTCAGCGGTTTCCCCCTTTGCTCGCAGTGCGATCAACAGCCCGGCGATCTGGACCGGGGTCGCTTCTCCTGCCATGACGCCATCCATCACGCCACGTGCCTGGTCGCGGGTCAAGGGACGGCCCCCAAGAAGATGCTCGATCGCCTCGGCCGGCGTCATCAACGCGGGTACTGGTAGGCGGCAGGCGTGGCCATCACGAGCATGGCCAGCATCATCTGGTAACAGGTCTTGAAATCGCCGGTTTCATATCGGACCGTCCGGCCGCCGGCGCGCTGCACCTGCGGAATCTGGACACTGAGATCCGCCATGCTCGCGTTCATCCAGTCAATCTCGAGCGTGAACGGCCCGCTCGGTCGATAAAGCGGCCGACTATCTCGCCGGCTGTAGGCAGCATGGGCGCTCTGCTCGATTCGACGGCAGGCTTCTACCGGGTGGAAGGACCGGGCTGCCTGGCGCCCGAGCGCTTCTTTGACCACGACCCCCTCGATGCCGGGCAGGTCGCGAGCGGCCTCCTCAACGGTGGTTCGATCACCGGTGATCAAGGCCGTTCTCACGCCGAACGAGCCGGCGAGCGCGGCGTTCAATGTTGCCTCGCTCTGTGGACGACCGTTGATGCGCACGGCGTAAATCGTCCTTCCACCGTAGGTGTGGTCCATGACCGCGCGCTCGCTTCCAACCGAGGCATGGTACCCGACGAAGAAGGCCACTTCAAACGTCGAATCGAGCCCGGCCCCCATCGAAAACGGCTTATCGGCACCGCTGATGACCTCGACGCCATCATCGAGCTCATCGAGCAGGAAATTGCGCATGTCACCATGCGAGTCGTTGACAACGATTCGATCGGCGCCTGCCCGCCTCGCTCCAGTTATGGCGGCGTTTGTCTCTGCGGTCATCAGGCGGCAGGAGCGTTCATACTCGGGCATGCCTCGCATCACCTGGTGGAGATGCACGATGCCGGCCATCCCTTCCATGTCCACCGAGATGAACACGCCGTTGCGCTCAGCGATGTGGTCCCCGGCCCCTTCCAAAGCGCTCACATTCTAGGGACGCGTGAATTGGGCAAACGTTTGGCACGAGCCATAATCCCAACCCGGAAAAAAGAAAGTGGGGTCCTAGTTCCGGGGGGCTTGGAACAGGAACCCCACGCCACAGTATAGGCAAGTGCGGTAGGCATTGCCAGCGGTTCTCATCCGTCTTTCATGGCGCAGCGCAGCCTCGAATCAATAGCGAGCGAGGCGGCGTAGACCGTCGGCAACCTTGTCGGGATTCAACATGAACGCGTGTTCGAGGCTGGTGCTGAATGGCATCGCCGGCACATCGGGACTGGCGATCCGCGTGACCGGAGCATCGAGGCTCGCAAAACACCGCTCGGCGAGCTCAGCAGCGATCTCGGCACCAAATCCGCCTGTTCGATTGGCCTCGTAGATGACGGCGAGCCTGCCCGTCTTTTCCACCGATCGCACGCAGGTCTCGATGTCCCATGGCCGCAGGGTGCGCAGATCGATGATCTCCACGTCGATCCGATCGCGACTGAGCAGCGCCGCCGCCTGGAGCGTCACGAGGCGCATGAAGCCATAGGTGATCGCAGTCAGGTCGCCGCCGGGCCGGACCACCGTCGCAACCCCTAACGGAAGCAGGGCGGCCTCGCCTTCCGGCAGCTCCTGCCGCGCCCCGCGATACAGCTTTTTGGGCTCGAGGAAGATCACCGGGTCCGGGTCGCGGATCGCCGCTTTGAGCAAACCCTTGGCATCGGCCGGGGTCGATGGCAGCACCACCTTCAGGCCTGGAACATGGCAGTAAAACGCCTCCGGGGATTGCGAGTGATAGAGCGCACCTCGCACCCCGCCGCCGGTCGGCGCGCGAATCACCAACGGGCACGAGAAGTCGCCGTTTGACCGATAACGGACCCGCGCGATCTCGTTGACGATCTGGTTGAAGGCGGGATAGCTGTAATCGGCGAACTGCATCTCGGCCACCGGGCGGTAGTCCTCAAGGGCAAGCCCCTGCGCGACGCCGGCGATGCTCGATTCGGCCAGCGGTGTGTCGAGCACGCGATCTTCACCGAACCGCTGCTGCAAGCCCTCCGTGGCCTTGAAAACGCCTCCCTTTCGCCCGACGTCCTCGCCCAGGACACAAACCCGGGGATCACGCTCCATCTCTTCCAGGAGCGCCTCACGAATTGCCTGGACCAGGTTGCGCTCAGCCATCGGCATACACGTGGCGGGCCAGGGATGCCGGATCGGGATCGGGGGCCGCCTCCGCTGCCTCGGTGGCACGCTCCACTTCGCGGCTGACCTCCTCCCCTACGCGACGGTCACCCTCCGGGGTGAGCCAGCCGCGATCGATCAGGGCGTCTCGCATCCGCGGGATCGGATCGCGCGCCGCCTCCGCAGCGAGCTCATCAGCATCCCGGTAGGCACGCTGATCGTCGTCCGTGGAATGCGACTGCAGCCGCAGCACATCGGCCTCGATGAGCGTCGGCCCTTCACCCGCTCGAGCACGGCTCGCCGCCTGAGCCACGACGCGATAGACCTCGAAGAAGTCATCACCGGAAACTCTCACCCCGGGGATGCCGTAGGCCCCTGCCCGCTCCGCGACGCCTGGGCCCGCGACCTGCAGTCGCTGCGGCACCGAAATCGCCCAGTGATTGTTTTCGCAGAAAAAGATCACCGGGCATCGATGGATCGCGGCGAAGTTCATGCCCTCGTGAAAGTCGCCCTGGCTCGTGGCGCCCTCGCCGAAGCTCACGAAACACAGGCCTCCCTCCCCTCTCCATTTCAGCGCCAGGCCGATGCCCGCCGCCTTCGGGATCTGCGGGCCCACGGTGCTCGAGCCGATGATCACGCCGCGGCGCCGGCTTCCGAAATTCCCCGGCGTTTGCCGGCCACCGCTCGACGGATCCGAGGCGCGGGCGAACGCCGAAAGCATCAATTCCTCGGGCGTGAATCCGCACGCCAGCGCCGCAGCGAAGTTGCGGTAGTAGAGGCAGAAGCGATCGCGCCCCGGCTCCAGCGCGGTGATCGCCGCCACCTGCGCGACTTCGTGTCCGCGTGGCGAAATGATGAAGGCGAGCTTGCCGGCGCGGTTGAGGACGAAGCGTCGATCGTCGAGCGCTCGGGCGCGAAGCACCGTGCGATAGGCGTCCAGTACTCGCTCCGGCGTCAGCGATCGATCGTCGGTCGGCAACCGAGAAACTCTAGCTAAGCGTGCGGCCGCACGACGCCAATGCCGAGCCCATCGCCGACCGGCACGATCGTCGCTTCCAGCTGCTCCTCATGCAAAAACCGCTGGTCGAAGGCGCGCAACGCGTCAGTGTCTTCATCGTGCTCGCCGGCGGCAATGCGGCCGCTCCAGAGGACGTTGTCAACCGTGATCACGCCGCCGGGAGCCATCTTCGGCAAAAGCGCCTCGAGGTAGGCGGTGTACTCGGGCTTGAGGGCGTCGATGAAAGCGAACTCGATGCCAGGCGCCAGCCGCGGAATGACCCGCAGCGCCGGCTCATTGGTCACCCGCACCCGATCGGTCACTCCCGCGCGAAGCCAGTAGCGGCGCGCCCGATCGGTACGCGCCCGGTCGGGATCGATCGTGTCGATTCGACCACCGGCAGGCAGGGCGCTCGCCATCCAGAGCGTCGAAAACCCGATCGCGGTCCCGATCTCGAGCACTCGCTTCGGCGCAAGTGCCAGTACCAGCACCCGGAGCAGCCGGCCACTTGCCGGGCTGACAATTGGAATCCCTTCTTTGCGCCCGGCGGCGAGCATCTCCGCAAGCACCGCATCGACCGGTGCATGGACCTGGTCGAGGTAGTCGACATCTCGGTCAGTGAAGGACATGGACGCCTTCGCTGACCGGAAAGTGCTGGAGCGGACCGTGCCCATGGCCAAGCCCCGGTGCATTGTTCAACGCCGTCGAGACATAGCGGCGTGCCTCGCCGACCGCCGCCGGCACGCTGAGGCCTCGCGCCAATCCCGCGGTGATCGCCGCCGAGAAAGTACAGCCCGTCCCGTGCGTCTGCGTGGTCGAAACGCGCGGGGCCGCGAACTCGCTGATGCCATCCCGATCGATCAGCAGGTCCACCACCGGGTCAGCCAGGTCGTGCCCACCCTTCACGACCACCGCGTCGGCGCCGAAGGACAGGATGCGGCGCGCCGCCGCGATCCGATCATCGACCGTCCGGATCCTGATCGAGGCCAGCACCTCCGCTTCCGGGATGTTCGGCGTGACCACCCGAGCCAGCGGCAGCAAGTACCGACGCAGCGCATCGACGGCGTCCGGCCGCAGCAATCGATCGCCGCTCTTGGCGACCATCACCGGGTCGATCACCAGCTGGCCCAGGCCGTGCTGCCGGATTCCCTGGGCAACCACCTCGATAATCGCAGCGCTCGACAGCATCCCGGTCTTGAGCGCGGCGATGGAAAAGTCCTCGGCAACCGCGTCGAGCTGTGCCGCGACGATCGTGGGCTCGATTTCTTCAACCGCGCGGACGCCGATCGTGTTCTGCGCGGTGACCGCCGTGATCACCGTCAGCCCGTAGACGCCGAACGAGGCAAACGTCTTGAGGTCTGCCTGGATTCCGGCGCCCGCGCCCGAATCAGAGCCTGCGATGGTCAAGGCTACCGGGATTGCCACCGACGCCCCAGCACGAGATATGCGCCGCCGCCGACGAGCGCGCCGACGTAGCCCGAAATATCGGTGTTGTGCAGCAGGTGCAGTGCCAGCGGGCTCTGCCATAAGTTGGAGTCGACGAACGGAATCGCGGCGAGCAGCCCAATCAGCCAGGCGAGGACGGCGCGCCATTTCACCGAGGTGACTAAGCCGGTTGCCCGGCGGAAGACGAACATGTCGACCAGGACGACCGCCGCCCACGACGGCACCCACAAATAGGTGATCAGCAGGAAATTCGTGTACGCGACATTGAAGCTCGAGACGAAGAGCGCGAAGTAGGCCAGGGTCCCGCCGATCAACCCGCAGCCGAGCGCCGCCGCCCACCGCGGCAACCGCAGGTTGAGCGCCAGCCCCGAGAGACCGGCGGTATAGACGTCCAGGTAATTGGCCCAGATCTCGCCGCACGCCGAGGGAGCCGAACAGGAACATCGATAGGGCCGTGCCCGCCGCCACCCATCCCACGACCGATCGCGCGCTGAGGCGCGAGGGCAGATAGCGTGAATAGTCAGAGGCGAAGCTGAACCACGAGGCAATCAGGGCAAAGACGACGCTGGTCCCCAGCACCCAGGCCGCCACATGATCGGCACCGGAGACGGTCGCCGGCAATCCCCACTTGACCTGCGGGATCAGGCTGAGACCGAGGATGGCGCAGAAGATCACGAAGACGATCGCCCCGTATTTTTCGAAAACCGCGATCGTCTGATGACCGTAGACCGCGACGAGCACGGACAGCACGACGACCACCAGGAGCGCGAGGCCATTGAGCAGCGTCCCCTGCGGAATCCCGGCAAGGTGCCCCAGCTGGACGACCGCCTGGGCAGCGATCACGCAGTCGACGGCAAACCAGCCCACAGCCAGGAACAGCGTGAAGAAGGCACCGGGGTAGGCCCCGCGGAGTCCGAACGTCCGGCGCGCCGCGACCACCTGCGTCGTGCCAAAGCGGGGCCCGGCGACGCTCAGCAGGCCATGCAGCGTTGCCGCCAGGAGCGACCCGACGGCCACCGCGACCAGCGAGTCGGCCACGCCGAGGCCGAAGCCGATCAACAGCGCCCCGGTGATCAGGGAGACGAAATTCGCAAAGGCGGCCACCCAGAGCCAGCCAACGTCGCGAGGCGATCCCTTGCGCTCAGCCGCCGGGATGGGGTCGATCCCGTGGGTTTCGACCCGGAGAAATTCGTCAGCCCGAGCAGCCAGCTCGACGGGCGGGCGATCGACGATGCTCACATGTCCCTCCGCTGGCATTACCCAGATCAGGTTCGAAGGGTTGGTGGAGCGGTCCACCTCTCAGCGCACCATGCGCACCCCTGCCACGATTCTATTACCAGTATCGCTCTTCGTTCCAGGGATCGGCGCTGTTGTTGTAGCCGTTGACCTCCCAGAAACCGAGGCGGTCATGCTCGACCCACTCGAGCCCTTCTAGCCACTTCGCGCTCTTCCACGCGTAGCGCTTGGGCACCACCAGTCGCAATGGGCCGCCGTGATCGGGTGTCAGCTCGGCGCCGTCGTGCCGGTAGGCGATCAGGACGTCATCGTCGGCCAGCACCTCGATCGGCAGGCTCGTCGTGTATCCCGCGTCGCAGTGGGCGATCACGAACCTGGCCGTTGGCCGCGGCTGCACCAGGCCAACCAGGTCCTTGAAGCCGACGCCTTCCCAGTGATTGTCGAGCCGGCTCCAGGTCGTGACGCAGTGCATATCCGCCGTGATCGTCGTCGAGGGCAGCTTGCGCACCTCGTCCCAGCTGAGGGTCGCGGGGGCTGCCACGTCGCCATACAGGCGCAGGCGCCAGCGCGTCATGTCGTAACGTGGCGGGCCGCCGTACGAGAGCACCGGCCACTTCTGCGTCAACACCTGTCCCGGCGGCAACCGATGGGGATCGTTGACCACCCGCGGGTCTTGCTCGCGATCACGGCGGAATAACACGGCGTCAGCCTTCCGGGGCCGGCGGGCGCCTCAGCTCTTTCCGAAACTGGTCGAAGGCATCGACGACGACGTCGCTCACGCCGTAGACGCTGAGCACGCGGTCCAGGGCGCTCTGAACGTCTGCTTCCGGCACCAGGTCGGTCTGGACCTGGTACCACGGGACGACCCCGCCTTCCGCCGTTTTCCAGCAGCCGTCTTCGAAGGTTACGGGCACGAACCCATGCTGATCGTCGGGACCCCCGGCCATGTCTTTCCTAATCTATATCGGCGCCAATGGCTCTGCTCGCCAGCACTTCGATTTCCAGCTGCCACGAGTGCGTGGCAACGCTGACCTTGCCGCTGGCGCTGTTTCTCCTCCTGTCGCAAACCACCGTTGGCGGCATCGGGACCGTGGCGTACCTGCGCGCAACCGGCGGCCTGACCCAGGGCTTTTTGAAATTCGTCGCCGTGACGTATGCCGTGCTGGGGGCGCTGGGGCTGCTCGTCGTTTGGGCGGGGCCGCCCGCCAGCTATCGGCGTCTCTTCTCCATTGAGCAGCCCGCTGCCGGGAGTCTTGTCTTCCTGCAGGGCCTGCTCGTCATCGCCCTGGTCACCCAGGCCGTGCTGATCTGGCGCCGTCGAGACCCGATGCTGACCGGATGGCTATTCACGCTGGGAACGGCCGGTCTGGTGCTCGCCGCGACGGCGATTGCGTTCCTGCCGCTGGCAGGTTCCGTGCTGGCGGGGGCGGCGCTGGTGCTGGCAATCCTGGTCTCCGCCCTGGTCCTCGGGGCCGCTACGACAGGCATGCTGCTCGGTCACTGGTACCTCGTCACCCCGGCGTTAACCAACCGGCCGTTGCTCCGAGCGATCGTCGTGCTGGTCATCGGGCTGCTGCTGCAGGCGCTGGTTTTCCCGCTTGCGCTCGGTGGGCTCCACAACGGCCTGCGCTCGCCGGCGGCAGCTTTCGGGTTGGCTCCTGTCCTCTCCTGGCTGTGGCTTCTGGGGGCGGTGATCCTGCCCTTGTTGGCGGCGGCGCCCGCCTTCGCCACCTGTCGCCTTCGCTCCTTCATGTCGACCACCGGCTTGCTCTACCTGGCCATGATTGCGCTGCTGCCCGGTCAGTTGCTCGGGCAGCTGCTGTTCTTCGTCGCCGCCTCCGCCTGATAGTCCCGGTTTTGACTTAAGCGACAGCCCGGGCGTCAGCTTTCTCGGACGGCGAACGGCTTGGATGAGTCCGGGTGCGGCCCCTAGAATCCCGCAACGCGCATCAGACCACAAGGGGGATTCTGAATGTCACGTTCCGTCACAAAACTCGCCTTGGCCGTCAGCGTGCCGATGATCACCCTGGCGACGCTCAGCGTGCTGGGCTCACATCCGAAGCATGCGAGCGTACCTGGGAGCGCTGCCCAGGCGGTCCGCTATCTCGCGCCGGGGCATACGGCGCCGAACGTCCGCCACCTGGCGCAGGTGGCGCCAACGCCCATCCCGGTCGCGGCCGCCCCCGTCGCGGCCCCTCCAGCGCCAGCCGCAGTCGCCCAGCGGCCGGTTGCGCCCCGGCCCGCCCGGAAGCCATTGCCGCCGCCTGTGAGCGGTGTCGGTGGCGCCGCCGGAGCCGAGTTCAGCATGGTCAATCAGGACCGGGCGGCCAATGGCGTTGCCGGCGTTGCCTGGAGCGCCTCCCTGGCTCGGGTCGCCCAGTATCGCGCCCAGGACATGCTTAACCGAAACTACTTCTCGCACTACGATCCGGCCACCGGTCAGCTCGCCTTCGTCCAGCTGATGCGGCTCTGGGGCATCCCGTACACCACCGCCGGTGAGAACATCGCGTGGTCAACCAACCCCTCGATGGCGGGGATCAACACCATGTTCATGAACTCCCCCGAGCACCGAGCCAACATCTTGAAGGCGGGGTACCATCGAGTGGGGATCGGCGTCGCCAGCAACGGCGCCAAGGTGATGGTCGTCGAGGTCTTCTCCAACTAGGGCGAACGGAATTTCCCACGCGCTCCCTGGGTTACTCTAAGTACGAAAGGGAATTCAACAAGGGAGATTCATGAGTAAAGCAGTCCACGTCACAACCGCCAATTTTGAAGACCAGGTGTTACTTGCCGATCAGCCGGTGATCGTCGACTTCTACGCCGACTGGTGCGGGCCCTGCAAGATGCTTTCGCCGGTGCTGGAGCAGCTGGCGATCGACCATACCGAGGTCAAAATCGCCAAAGTCAACGTCGACGAAGAGCCGGCGCTGGCGGAGCGTTACCGCGTGCGAGGGATCCCGTACGTCGCCCTCTTCAGGGACGGCAAACTGGCATCGCAGGTGGTTGGCTACAAGCCCAAGGCGGCGCTCGAAGCCGACCTCGGCCTCAACGGCAAGAAGGCTTAGCCAGCTCGTCGAGGCGCGCATTCGTCGCACGGACAAATAGCGCGTAGGAAGCGAAGGCCGTAAATGCCGGTATCATGGCCGTCCTTCCAGTAGGGACGAATGCCGAAGAGGCCGACCGCCTCCATCCGGTCGAGCTCGACTTGATCGTCGGTGAGATTGGTGGTGGTCGACAGCCGGCCGGGCAGGCCAGCCTCTCCGGCGCATTCGGCGCAGGGACAGTTCCAGCGCAGCAGTTCGAAGTCGTACGCCGACTGGTGGCCGTCGGCCCACTGAATCGTGAGCAGCCGCCGCGCCCGATCCGCCAGGATATCGAGCGGCTCTTCCCGATCGGCGGGGTCGGTCGCGGTCGACTCGACGGCCTGGTTAGGCGGCTTCGTCGTCGCCTGGCTCGAGGGTCAGATCGAGGTCCTGCCAGTTCGGGACCCGCCGCAGCTCGGCCAGCCGAAGCATCACGCGCCCTTGCGCCTCGAAGAGGGCGTCGTGCACGGCGTTCAGCTCGGCCGGGGTGCCGGCGTCGATCCGGCGTACGCGCTCGGCGAGCTCGGCATCGTGCCGATCGGCAAAGCCGACCACCAATTCGAGGATGTCATCGGGAACCTCCCGTTCCTCGACCAGCCGCAACTCCTCCAGCCGTGCCAGGATGCCGTCGAGCGCGGCCATCTCCGAGTAGGCGAGGCGAACCGGGGCGTGGGTGAGCTCGGCTTCCGCCGCCGCTTCCGACATGGCGCGGACGGCCGACTCGTAGTGCCGAGGCGCCTCCCTTGCGATTGTCATGCCTTGAACCACTGATTACTCCCTGTGAACGCCCATCGACGGGCTTATCACTTCTACCCTGCCCAATTCCCTAAATAAACAGAACAAGGGCGGAAATCCGCCCCTCTTTTATGGGGAAACCTGACTACAACAGTATAGATTCGAACTTGAAATGCGTCAATCGGGTCGACGCCCTAGCCAGTCTTGGACTCTCGGGAAAATCCTGGTGTCTGCCCGCGACGCTTTTCCCGCCGGAGATAGAGCCGATCCGGGCCGCCGGCAGGGCCGGGCGGCAGGATGGTAAAGAGCTCGAAGCCGTCTTCGCTGAGTTGGTTAGCTTCCTCGACCGTCTGTACGACTTTGTACTCGAACGCCATCTCAGCCAGGTAAGCATAGCGGGGTCGGGCCCTTGCCAGGCTGGACTTCGATCAGGCCAGCGCACCCATCATCCGGATCGCGCCCCCCGCGCCGCCGATGACCGCGGTGCGCGCCATCCCCAGGAAGATCCCGTGTTCCAGCACGCCGGGGATCGTTTCCAACATCGCCGCAAGCTGCTCGTCGACGCGGGGAAACGCCGAGTCGAGCACCAGGTTTTGATTGTCCGTCCGGAATGGCTCTAGCCCCGCCATGCGAAGGGTCGGCCGGCCGCCGAGGGATTCGATCGATCGACCGGTCATTCGCCAGAGAAACGGCAGAACCTCGATCGGAACGGGGCTTCGACCCAGTCGGTCCACCAGCTTGCTCTCGTCCGCGATCAGCAGGAAGCGCTGGCTGGCATGGGCGACGATCTTCTCGCGCAACAACGCCCCACCTCGACCCTTGATGCAATTGAGGCGGGGATCGATCTCGTCCGCGCCGTCAACGGCGAGGTCGAGCGGCTGGTCGAGGTCGTCAACGAGTTCGATGCCGCCCGCCTCAGCCTGGTGATGGCTTTCCCGAGAGGTCACGACCGCCCGGATTCGAAGTCCAGCCCGCACGCGAGTGGCCAGCGCATCGATGAAGTACCGTGCGGTGCTTCCGGTGCCGAGCCCGATGACCATCCCCGGCCGGACGAAATCGAGCGCGCGCACGGCCGCGGCCCGCTTCTGCTCCTCCACTTGCGCCGCGCCGGCTTCCATTTACTTGATAGAGACGATGTCAGGTAGAATCAGGCGAATGGACCGGTTGATGGCCAGCCTTCCGGGCCGCGTCGTTGCGAAATTCATGGAAGACCAGGCGCCGAACTGGGCCGCCTTGATTGCCTGGAACGCGCTTTTCGCCATGTTCCCGATCGTCCTTTTCGTGGCGGCAGTTCTCGGTTTCGCGCTGCGCATCTTCGGCCAGGCCAATGCCCAGGTCTACAGCATTATCTTCAGCGCGATCCCGACCGGGAGCAAGGACCAGAGCGAGATGCTCAAGGCCGTCAGTGGGGTCAAAAGCGCCAGCGGCGTCTTGTTCATCGTCGGGCTGGTCGGCCTGCTCTGGGGCGGCTCGGCGCTGTTCGGCACCATGGAACAAGCCTTCGCCGTCATCTATCACACCAAGCCCCGCGACTTCATCCGCCAGAAGCTTATTTCCTTTGGCATGGTCGTGCTCTTCACGCTGCTGGTCGGCGTGGCTGTGGCAACCTCGGCGCTGCTGCCGGCGCTGAAACATATCCCGAATGTGCCGCCGCTGCTGTACTCCGGCGTGGCGGCCGCCATCTTGCAGGCGGTGCTCGGGGTTGTGGCCGGCTTCCTCCTCTTCATGACCATCTTCTATGTCGTGCCCAACCGCAAGCAGGAGGTCAGGAAGGTCATTCCAGGTGCCGTGGTCAGCGGCATCCTGTTCGAGGCGATCAGCCTGCTGTTCCCGCTCTACCTCACGTTGAACAAAGGGATCAATCAATATGGCGCCACCTTCGGGCTGCTCTTCGTCCTGATGACGTTCTTCCTGTTCATCGGGCTGATCACGATGGTCGGGGTTGAGGTCAACAGCGTGATCTATCCGGTCGAGGTGGAGCAGCCGGCGCGGGGCCAGACGGTCACCGCGGCGCCAAAAACCGCCAAGGAGGCGGATCGCCGCGGAACGCCGACGATGGTGCCTTCGTCGAACGGGTCGGCTGGTCCCGTCCGCTCTGGCATCAAGGCGAGGACCGCCCTGCTGATGGCCGTTGGCGCTTCGGTCGTCGGTCTGCTCCTCGGCCGTCGCAGCGCAAGCGCCGATTGAGTCCGCTGCGATCCAAGCGGCTCTAAAATTGACCCGTGGCCGTTGAGAGCGCCCTGTCCCCGCGCCCGGCATCGGCGCGCGAGGCATCGCCAGGCAGGGCCTGGTGGATCGAGCCGGCGCTTACTGTCATTTGCTACAGCGCCTTCGTCATCTACGCCACCTGGTCAGTGTTTGACCAGGTCAACGTCGTCTTCTATCCCTACGTCTCGCCATTCTTTTCGCTCTGGTTGGGCTTCGGCCTCATCCGAGTTCCGATTATTGGCATCCTGCTTCCAATTCTTGCGGCCGTGCCCCTTGGCCTCCGCGGCAGCTGCTACTACTACCGAAAGTCCTATTTTCGTTCGTTCTTCTGGGACCCCCCCGCCTGCGCGATCCAGGAACTGAAGCGCGGACGCTACCGCGGTGAGACCCGGTTCCCCTGGGTGTTGAACAACTATCACCGCTACTTCCTCATCCTAAGTCTGATCACGTTGGTCTTTTTGTGGGCTGACGTCGTTCGCGCGTTCACCTATCAGGGGAGCTTTTTCATCGGCCTCGGCTCGGTCTTCATGCTGGTGAACGTCATCTTGCTCAGCCTGTACACGCTCACCTGCCACTCGTTCCGTTACCTGATGGGCGGCCGCATCGACGCCTTCTCGCGGGTGCGCTTCGGCCGCGCCTGGCATCGGATCGCCATGCTGCTGAACTACGCCAATCCGCGGCATGGCTTTTACGCCTGGGTCAGCATGTTCTCCGTGGCGCTGACCGACGTCTACATTCGGCTGCTGATGGCCGGTGTCATCCACGAACCGAGGATCATCTTCTGATGGAAGACTTCACCACGCTGACGACCGACGTCCTGGTCATCGGCGCCGGCGGGGCCGGCTTGCGGGCCGCCATCGAGGCCGCTGCATCGGGAGCCCGCGTTGACATCGTCTGCAAGTCGCTGCTAGGCAAGGCCCATACCGTCATGGCCGAGGGCGGCATCGCCGCGGCGCTGGGCAACGTCGACTCCGAAGACAACTGGCAGGTGCATTTTCAGGACACGATGCGCGGCGGCCAGATGATCAACAACTGGCGCATGGCCCAGCTGCACGCCCAGGAATCGCCCGACCGTGTCTATGAGCTCGAGACGTATGGCGCCCTTTTTGACCGGACGCCGGATGGTCGGGTGATGCAGCGCGCCTTCGGGGCCCACACCTATAAGCGCCTCTGTCACGTCGGGGACCGAACCGGCCTGGAGATGATCCGCAGCCTGCAGGACCGCGTCGTCCAGCTCGGCATCACGGTTCACATGGAATGGACGCTGACCCGGCTCCTCAAGGAGGGTGAGCGCGTGGTCGGCGCCTTCGGCTACAACCGCGTCGACGGGTCATTCGTCGCCTTTCGGGCGAAGGCGGTGATTCTCGCGACCGGCGGCTGGGGTCGCATCTACAAGGTGACGTCGAATTCCTGGGAGGGAACCGGCGACGGCGTTGGCATGGGATTTGAAGCCGGCGCCGAGGTGCTCGACCCCGAGATGGTCCAGTTCCACCCCACGGGCATGGTCTGGCCACCGGGTGTCCGCGGCATCCTGGTCACCGAAGCCGTCCGAGGCGAAGGCGGATATCTCAAGAACAGCGAAAACAAGCGCTTCATGCTCGAGTACGACCCAAAGAAGAAAGAGCTGTCGTCACGCGACGTCGTCGCCAGATCCATCTACAAGGAAGTCGAGGCCGGACGCGGCACGCCGCATGGCGGCGCCTGGCTCGACGTGACGCATCTGGGCGCCGAAACGATCAAGAAGAAGCTGCCCTCCATGTACGAGCAGTTTCTCCGGCTGGCTGACATCGACATCACCAAGGCGTCGATGGAAGTGGCTCCGACGATCCACTACGCGATGGGCGGCCTGCGCGTGGAGCCCGAGACCGGCGAGACGACTCTACCCGGATTGTTTGCGGCGGGTGAGGTCGCCGCCGGCTTGCATGGATCGAACCGGCTCGGCGGCAATTCGCTATCAGACCTGCTGGTCTTCGGCCGCCGGGCGGGCGGCGCGGCCGGCGCATACGCCCGCAACATCCGTCTCGGACGGCTCGACGAGCGGCTGATCAATCAGGAACAGCAGACGCTGCTCCTGCCGTTCAGCGGCGAGGGTACGGAGAATCCGTACCTACTTCAGCAGGCTCTGCAGCAGGCGATGCAGGACGGTGCCGGGCTTGCCCGTGATGAGAAAGGACTCAAGGGATGCCTCAACACCGTGCTCGAGCTACGTCAGCGCGCGGCGCGCATCCACGCGCCAGGATCGCGCCGGTACAACCCGGGCTGGCACACGGCGCGCGACCTGCGGTTCATGCTGACGATCGCCGAATGTATCGTCCGGGCCGCGATCGAGCGCCGCGAGAGCCGAGGCGCCCACTGGCGGCTCGATTATCTCGAGAAAGACCCGGCGCTCGGAAAGGTCAACTTCATCGCGTACAGCGACGCAGGAACGGTCAAGCTCAAGCAGCGTCCGGTGCCGCAGATGCCTCCGGAGCTGGCCGGGCTCTTCGACGATGCGGCGTCGCCAGGCGCACTAAAGTCTTCAAGCACTGCGGCGCCGGAAGCGAAACGGATTCCGGCGTGAGCACTGCGGCGAAGACGAGACCCGGCGCGGATGAGGCGACGGCCGCCTCGAACAACGGAAAGATCGTGCTGCAGGTCTTCCGTGGCGACCCGTCGGGCGGCGGTGAGGAGCGTTTCGAAGTGCCCGCCGTCGAGGGCATGGTCGTGCTCGACGCCATCCATTACATCCAGGCCAACTTCGCGAACGATCTTGCCTGCCGCTGGAACTGCAAGGCGGCCAAGTGTGGCTCGTGTAGCGCCGAGATCAACGGCAGGCCGCGGCTCATGTGTAAGACCCGAGTGGACGAATTCGTCAACCAGGAGATCCATGTCGCGCCCATGAGAACGTTTCCGTTGATCAAAGACCTGGTAACCGACGTTTCCTGGAACTACGAGGTCAACAAGCAGATCCCGGGCTTTACGCCCGCGGCCAATGAATCAGTCCCCTATCGCATGCGGCAAGAAGACGTCGACCGGCTATACGAGTACCGGAAGTGCATCGAGTGCTTCCTCTGCCAGGATGTCTGCCACGTGCTGCGCAATCATGACGACAAATCCGTCTACTATGGCCCCCGCTACATGGTCCGCATCGCGGCTCTCGAGATGCATCCGCTCGACACCAAGCGGCGAAGCGGTCTTTTACATGGCGCCGCCGGCGTCGGCATGTGCAACATCACCAAGTGCTGCCAGGAGGTCTGCCCGGAGCACATCAAGATCACCGACAATGCCATCATCCCGCTGAAAGAGAGGACGGCAACCGACATGTACGATCCGATCGCTCGAGTAGCGCGCAAGCTTCGACCGCGTCACGAGCCGGCCGGAACCGACGGTTCGCCGGATGGCCTCGCGGGCACGCGGCTGCCCCAGCGCTTTGCCGTCAAGGACGTCGTGCGGCTCAAGTCTGGCGGCCGGCCGTTCGCACGCGTCGGCGCTGTGCGCCAGGACGGCAAGCTGGAGGTCTGGGTGCTGAAGATGCGCGGCACGCAGCAGCACTGGAAAGGGCCGAAAGTCATCAATACCAGCGACGTAACGAATAACTACGGGCCGCTAGACGACGTTGGCATCGGCAGCAAGCTCTTCGAGCAGCAGCTGATGCAACACAGCGAGCACGGCGAGTAGCCGCGCTGGCTTGCCGCGCGATGACATCCTCGATTATGGGCCCGCCGGCGCACTGATGCCGCTGCGCCAGCACAACGCGTGCAGGTAACCCAGTCGGACAAAATATCCTAAGTAGTAAGGTTCTCGGGCGATGTAAGTCGCCATGAGGTATTAAGGCGAGCCGATTGCAGTCGGACCCCGGTTACCTTGGACCTTAGAAGCGCGTGATCCCCAGTCAAAAATCGGTGTTGACAGTGTCGCCAATGCCCGCCAACTGTTAGCGATTCGGGTTGCGGGCGTCCGCATCACTGCAGCGATAGTTGCTAGCTGAGCCGTTTGCTGTACCAAGGAATCGGTTGCAGCAAGAGACTCTTTGGTGATGTCGGCCAGCCTTACCAAGGTCTCCGGAAACTGGCCAGCCTCGCTGATCAACTGTGGCTCCAATTCCAGGCGGTCGAGCAGGTACGACACTCCCTTATCGACTTTGGAAATATCGTCGCGATATCGGCCAACGAGGTCTTCTGATTGCCCTGCCAATTTACTCAGCTTAGAAGCGAACCGCCCTAGGATTGCCAGTCGCCTTCCGGCAACCTGACCGCCGCTCGCGTCGCTCGCTTTAATGTCTTCCGTACCTTTTACCGCTAATGCCGCCACCTGCCCAAGGAGGCCCGTCATCTCCTCTAAAATTCCGGTCACTCGAGGCACAGCTTCTTCCATCTCTGCAAGAAGGTCCAAGAAGCCCGGTTCGTCGGAGATCACTGCTTCGTTTTGGGCAGTGTCTGATTCTACGGTTGCGCCTCGACTGGATGCCGTTTCTTGCAGTATCCGAGTCGCAGTGACTCGATCGCAGCCATCTTTGAGAGCTGCGCCTAGGGCCTCTTCCAGACGCTTTCGACCGTCAATGTACCCAATCTCTGACCGCACGAATGGGATTGTTCTGATCCAGCCAACATCAAACGGCAGGCTGCCCCACCCACTTATTGGAATGACGCACTTGCCGACAGCATGGCGCAGCGCCAATTCGTACAGCACATTAGGGTTAGCCTTCGAGAGATCAGCGATCACCAGATCGTAGTCTCTAATGGCGACTAGTACTTGTTCGGGAACTTCTCCCGGTCTGTGCATGCGATCCGCCCTAACGGGCGTAATGCCATAACGCACACATGCTGGCTCAATGATCTTGCTCAAAACCTGAAGGGCTTCCTCGTATCTGGTTCGAGGCTCCGTATCAATAGGAGCATGTTCGTCGCCAATCGGCCCGATGACGAGACAACTCGGTGCTTCAGGGAGCCTATCGCGCTCCATCGTGATCATCATACGTAGCAGCTGGTCACCACGGCGCTTACACGCTGCTCCCGGGGCTGTGAGCGGACGGCACGTTATGAAGGCGCTCAACACTAGGCAACTTGAGGACTTGGTATGGTCGCCGCTCGGCCTCGCAGAGTTAGACTGAGCCGGAAAGTTGCGGTGGTCGGCGCACGCGAGGGAGCTCCGGATGGAGCGTTTCTACGCAGATTAATTTGAGGGCGCTGGATATCGCCCGCCGACATTACTGACTATCGATTCAGGCTATTCGAAGCAAGTTACGAGCAATCGGAGCGATGACATTGAAAGGGAAATAGCCGAATTGGAGTTGGTCGAATTCTCAAACGGCGGCAACACGAGTAAGTGGGGCCAGGATTCGCTTAACACCACTCTATGGGGGCGTGAACCCACGGAATCCAATGTCGGGTGTAGCCCCCGGCCTGGAGTTCGAAGGTAGTTAGGCCGGTCTAAGTACTGCCCACCTGCCGATCCCTTTGCTTGACTCGCCAGCAAAATTATGACGACGAGAAGGGCTCCAATCAAAAGCGCCTCTTCCTTCGTGATCTGAATCTGAATCGTTGCCGACCCCTGCATCATGATCATCGTCTGTGGTTTTGCAGCCGACTTACGAGGCGGAACCGTGCTCTGTTGTTGAGCCGCGGCCATCGTCTGTAGGCTGTTTTGGATGTAAAGGAGCCAGTCGTTCGGATGCTTGGTAATGTCCAGATACTTAAGGTCGGCAATCATGGGTGGTAGGTCCAGTCCGCTCTCAAGCATCAAAGGCAAAATGCGTTTTTCTGCGCTTTTTGCAGCACCCACTTCCTGTTTAACCCAGTCCGAGGCTGCGGCGTTGCGACTCCATACGAGGATCATCAAATCGCATTTCTTAATGGCTGCCTCGATGCTCGATGCAAGCATCGCGCCGGGGGCCACAGAGTCTTCAGCCACGAAAAATTTCGACCTGTGGGCCGCTCAGTTTTTGGTAATTACCCCTTCACCGGAGAAGTATGCCTAGGTCTCCGTGACAGGGAGGCGGGCGGCTAGGTGTTGCGTTGGGCCGCAACCTTACGACAGTGGGCGGGGCGGCTGGCCGGGGTCCAGAAACATGTCCACAAACAACGGAAGCCGCCTGTCGTCGATATGCCTGGGTGGTGGCCATCGAACAGTGGTCTCGCCAGTGAGTGGCCACAGCCGGATGACCGCATCTCGCCCCGGCTCCTCGACCCTGACAACGCTGGTAGGTCCGAGGATTTTGAGGGCCGCATAACCGATGATCAAGGTCGCAGCCTGCGCATAAACATCGACCATAGGGCCACTTGGGAGTGAAGCGTGGGCGCCAGCATCACTGCTGAAATAGGTAGGTCTCTGACCGTTGTAGCTGGCCATCCAGACATACCAATTAGCCGGTGGTCGTTGGTGCCAGTACATCCAGTCCAGCCATTCACGCTTAACTGGCTGGGGCGGTGCATGGATGTAGGCCATGACCATCGCAACCTTGGCCGCCCATCCGGCAAGAACCGCCTGCTCGGATTGGTCGAGAGTCTTGTCCCAACCGCGTATCATCGGCCCAAGGATCGGTTGACACGGGCGCTCCAACTTCCTCTCCATCCATCCCTCGTTACACACCTTGCAAACGCGGCGCGTGACAACGTTGATCAGTTTCGAGGGCGGCAATTCGCGGACAAGATGGCCCTGCCTGTCAACCATTCGCTGGACCTGTGGTCGTCCGCTGTGTCGTCGGTCCTCTGCCAAGATCTTGCTGACCCATCGGGGGATGACGTGCTCCTCGCTCATCTTGCGCGTCTTCTGACAAAAGATGCAGGGCTTCTGTTGTTGGCTCACAACGCTACAATCGCCGCATGGCGCGCAAGCCGAAGCTCCGCAAGGGCGAGCCGACACAGAAAACCGCTACCGGCTTCGAGATTCCGGTTCCGAAGCAGCGCGACTTCATGCGGAACCTGCGAAAGCTTGCGAAGCCGTCAGCCGACCCGAAACCGGAAGGGCAAGCTAAGGGCCGGTCAGTTTAGTCCCGGCTTTCTGGGCGGAGCAGCCTTTGTAGGCAACGGTTTGCCATCGAGCAAAGCAGCCGCAATCTTCCAATTGACGGTCGCCGTAATTTGAAACACAGGAGCGTTAACTATGGCCGACATGATGACCTTCGTCGCTGGCAATGCGTTGGACTTGAATTCCGTCGTGAAGGTGCCGGTCCCCATGTCCGCATCGTTCGGGATATGGATTACGGAACCGGAAACTTCGGGACTCCCGCCCGGTTGCTGGTGCTTTATTTCAGCCACATTCGATCCTCCTTCCTAGATCAAGCTTGGAGCGCTGCCCGAGTCAGCAGTAGCCGGAACTTCGCTTCGCCGATAGGCATTCGGCGTTTCCCCGTCCCGCGTTCGGTATGTTCCCGATGGTTGTACCGCACGCGTATTCATCAAGGTACGACTGGAGCCACTTGGCGGACACTGAATGGTAGACGCCGCGAATCCCGCTCTTGAGCAGAGAGAAAGCGGTATCAGACCACCCAACAGCGTCAGTCGTGGGCCTGCACCGGCTGTGGGCTGCACCTGCACCCGACCGCTGGCACCATCTTCCACAAGTCCTCGACCGCGCTGCACCTGTGGTTCTACAGGCAGGTCTTCGGTAGAGTAGCTAACGACGACCTTAATTGCCATCGCACCGTCCTCCGCGCTGTTATCTGACGGGGCGAATTCCCGAATCGGCGTCGGCGGCTTTCGGTGAAATGCGCTTCAATTCCACTTGGACTACAAGCTGGGTCGCGGTTCCCTTCGCCATTCCAACTTGTCCAAGCGCTGCTATCGCCGCTTCATCATCGTAGAGGTAGGGGATTCGACGAACCTCTTCGAAAGGTTCCGTATGACGCCGATGCTCATTGGCATATCGGAGAACGACGTATTGGCCCGGGCGCGTCAGGCTGTCCACCGTTAGCCCCCAGCGTCCGACACGTGCCGGTTCGCCGATCTTGTATGCAGTAGCCATGACCATGATTTTACTTCGGTCGATAGTATGGGGTCGGCAGATAGCGGATGCAATGAACTGATCCGGCGTAGATCTTCGGCGATAGAGCTTGGCGCTGGCAAAAGAGGCATTGCCAGATGCCGAAAGTGACACCCCACAAGCCGAAATCGCATTCAAAAAGGGAGTGGGCCGTGAAGGACTCGAACCTTCGACCAACCGGTTATGAGACCGAGATCTTGAATGGCACTTCGGCAAGCAGCTTCGTGACGTCCAGGCCTGGGGCGATTTCGAGCAACTCCAGGCCGGCTGGCGCCAGGCCGAAGACGGCTTTCTCTGTCACGTAACGGACCTGCTGATGGCGTTTCCTGGCCTGGTCGGCGCTAAAGGTCAGGTGCTCGACCTGGGGAACGAATTTCTGGTTCTTGCCCGCCAGCATGAAGCAAAAGCAAACCAGGCGCGCGCTCTGCGTGATATCGATGAAGCCGCCGGCACCGATGACGCGCCCGCCAAGCCGGCTGACGTTGACGTTGCCCTGCTCGTCGATCTGGCCGGCCCCCATGAACGTCGCGTCCAGGCCGCCGCCATTGTAAAAATCAAATTGGCTGGCGTGGGAAATGATGGCCCGCGGATGGGCCGTGATGCCGAAATCGACGCCGCCGGCCGGGACGCCGCCGTAGACACCGGACTCGACCGTGAGTGTCACGTCGTCTGAGAGGCCGGCTTCGGACAGGGCCGGCCCGACGCTGTCGCCCGGTATGCCGGTGCCAATATTCACCACGTCGCCCTGATGTAAGAACCTGATGGCGCGCCGGCCGATTGCCAATCGCGTCGAGTATGGTGCCCGCGGTAGCTCGGTTTCAGAGGCCGACGAGATATAGACGGGATCGAGGAATGTCCCGTCGGTCATTCGATGCTGACGCTCCGGGTCAGGCGCCTCGACGACCAGGTCGATAAGGCATCCAGGGACGGTCACCTGCTTGGGGTTGATCGTGCCTCGAGGCACGAGCCGTTTTGCCTGGCAGATGACCAGGCCGCCCGAGTTATGCGCGGCCTGCGCGATCGCCAGGGAATCCAGCATGACGGCTTCGTCTTCGTGCGAGCAATTGCCGTCTTGATCAACGCTGCTGGCTCGAAAAATGCCAACGTCAATCTGGAAGCTCCGATAGAGCATGAAGTCCTCGCCGTCGAGCTGCTCCAACGCCACGTAATCCGGCGCGTGCCGTCGAGCCGGCTCGTTGACCTTGCCGCCCTCGAGCCTGGGATCGACGAACGTGCCTAGGCCGATTCGCGTCAGGTTGCCCGGACGGCCGCCAAAGAGCTGGCTCGCTATCAGGTCACGGTGAATGCCATCTGCCCAGGATTCATCGATACGCAGATGACGCGTGGGATTCCCGACCAGATCCGGGAGCAGCAGGTGGCGAAGATCCCGCTCGGTCGGGCCGGGCAGCCGGCTGACGTGGCGGCCCTCGTCGCTTTCCTGGCATCCAACGAAGCCGGCTACATCACGGGCGAAGTCATCAACGTCGGCGGCGGCTACGTGCTTTGAGGCTGGTCTCGGCCGAGCAAGCCGTCGCCGCGATTCCCGACAGCGCGACGGGCGCGGTCGACGGCTTCACGCTCATGGGCGTCGCGGAGGCGATCTATCAAGCGATCGAAGAACGATTTAGACAAGTTGGCCATCCCAGGGATCTCGTCATCGTCCATGCGGCCGGCCAATCGAACCGGCAGATCGGCTTCGAGCACTTCGCGGTCGAAGGGCTGGCCCGGCGCATCGTCGGCTCGCACTGGGGCTTGATGCCGCGGATGTCCGCTTTTTTGGGCCAGGGCCTGGCCGAGGCCGTCTGT
>VBHQ01000001.1 GCA_005880395.1 Chloroflexota bacterium | reverse complement strand
GTGTTCTTAGATTCCACTTAAGGATCGCTCAGCGGCAGTTCATCTCGACCGGCTTCAATCAAAAACACCGTCACTGCAGGGAGGGAATCATGATCAACCGTCCGCTTTCATCCCGGCCGGAGAGCTCGAGCTCCACGGATACCGCCAAACAGCTAGCCGCGAAGGTGCCTGCGCCGATCGAGCAGATGCTGTTCGAGGTCAAGCGCCTGATCGTCGGGCAGGACCGTCTTTTGGAGCGGCTGCTGATCGCCCTGCTCTCGGGTGGCCATGTATTGCTCGAGGGTGTTCCCGGACTGGCGAAGACGGTGACCGTGAAAGCCTTCGCCCAGGTCATCGGCGGCAACGCCGGGCGCATTCAGTTCACCCCCGATCTCGTCCCAGCCGACCTGATCGGCACCCGGATCTACAATCCCGGCCGCAGCCAGTTCACCACCGAGCTCGGGCCGGTCTTTTGCAACCTGCTCCTGGCGGACGAGATCAACCGCGCCCCAGCCAAGGTGCAATCGGCGCTGCTCGAGGCGATGCAGGAGCGCCAGGTCACCATCGGCAAGGAGACGCATCCGCTCCCCGACCCGTTCGTCGTCCTGGCGACCGAAAACCCGATCGAAACGGACGGAACCTACCCGCTGCCTGAAGCGCAGCTCGACCGCTTCATGCTCAAGGTTCTGGTCGACTATCCCTCCTTCCAGGAAGAGGTCGTGGTGGTGGAGCGCATCACCGGCCCGGATATCGAGTTGCGGCAGGTCGTAACCATCGATCAGCTTCGCGAAATGCAGAGCTCGGTGAAAGACGTTTACGTCGACCCCGCCGTCCGAACCTATGCAGCGACCCTCTCCTACGGCAGCCGGCCGGGCAAGGTCAAGGGGCTCGAGGACCTGGCCTCGGCGATTGCCTATGGTGCCAGCCCCCGCGCCTCGATCAACATGGTGGCGGCTGCCCGGGCGCTCGCATTCATGCGCGGTCGCACCTACGTCCTGCCGCATGACGTCAGCGAAATCGCGCCCGAGGTGCTGCGCCACCGGCTCGTCCTCACCTATGAGGGGATCGCCGCCGGCGTAACGGCCGAGACGGTCGTGCGCCGTGTGCTCGATCGATTCCCACCGCCCCGCATCGACCTCGGAGACCGGGTTGCCTCCTGACGACACACCCTCCCCGACCCTCCCGCAAAGGGGGAGGGTGGGATCCGCAGCGGTCCGCGTCGATGAACTGATGCGGCGCGGCCGCTGGCCCGTCCTGCGCCGCCTCGGCTTTCATCCCGGCGGCGATGAGCGTTCGAGCCTCCGCGGCACCGGCATCGAGTACAGCGACGTTCGCGAGTACCAGGCGGGCGACGATCCCCGCTCGATCGAATGGAACATCACGGCGCGGTCGGACCGGCCGTATGTCAGGGAGTCCTTGCCGGATCGCGGGCTGGACGCCTGGCTGCTCGTCGACGTGACCCGCTCGCTGGACTGGGGCACCGCTCGCTGCCTGAAACGAGACCTCGGCGTCGAATTTTTAGCGGTGGTCGGACAGCTGCTGATCGGTCGCGGCAACCGCGTGGGCGCCCTGCTCTTCGACGAGAAGGTACGGGACATCATCCCGCCATCGTCCGGACGCAACGCTCTGCTGCAACTCATCGCCCGGGTTGAACGGCGAGCGCAGACATCCAGCGACGGAGCGACCGACCTGGCACAGGCGCTGAAGGAAGCCGGGCATCTGATCCGGCGACCCTCCCTGGTGATCGTGCTCAGCGACTTCATGACGCCCGATGGCTGGCAGCAACCGATGCGCACGCTGGGCATTCGCCATGAGGTCGTTGCGGTCTGGGTCGTCGACCCGCGGGAACGCGAGATTCCGGACATTGGCGTCGTGACCTTCGAGGATCCTGAAACCGGCCGGCAGCTGCTGGTGGATACGACGGACGCCCGCCTGCGCTCGCGCTTCCAGGCGGCAGCTGAGGCGCAGCGGGAAACGCTGCGTGCCGAGCTTCGGCGTTGCCGCGTCGCGGTGGCCGAGGTGACGACCGCCTCGGAGCTCGTCCCCCAGCTCGTTGGCTTTATGAAGCAGCGCGAAACGCTGCATCGACATCCGACGGCGGTGGCTCCGCGATGACGTTCCAGTCGCCCCTGCTCCTGCTCGGGCTGCTCGCCGTGCCCCTGCTTATCGGGCTCTACCTTGCCAGTCAGAAACGGCGGCAAGCCTACACCGTTCGCTTCACCAACCTGGCCCTGCTCGGCCAGGTCATGGGAAAAGGACCCGGCTTCCGCCGGCATCTTCCCGCGATCCTGTTCATCGCCGGGCTCGCCGGCCTTTTAGTCTCAATGGCAAGGCCGCAGGCGACGATCCGGATCCCGAAGGGACAGACCAGCGTGCTGCTCGCGGTCGATGTGTCGGGGTCGATGGCGGCAACCGATGTTCAGCCCACCCGGATCGATGCGGCAATCAACGCCGGACGGACGTTGATCGACAAGCTGCCCGGCAATGCCCAGGTCGGTCTCGTCATTTTCAACTCGCAGGCGCAAGTGGTCGCGCCGCTGACCTCCGACAAGGGATCGGTCAAGGACGCCCTCGGCACGCTCGCGCCTGGTGGCGGGACGGCGATTGGAGATGCGATCCAGGTGTCCGTCGCCCAGCTCGCCAACGTCGTCGACCCCAACGGGCCCAAGTCTCAGAACTATGCCCGGGTCTGCAGGGGATTGCCGTTGACGGCGTCGATGAGCAGGCGCTGCAGTCGATTGCCAGTAGCACCGGCGGGCACTACTATTTCGCGGCCGACGAGGGACAGCTAAACAAGATCTACAGCGACCTGGGCAGCCACATCGGCTGGGTCACGAGCAAGGTCGACCTCACGATTCCGGTGCTCGGCCTTGGCACCCTGATTCTCGTGGTCGGCGGGCTCTTCAGCCTGCGCTGGTTCCGGCTACTGCCCTAACACCCGGAAGATGCCGCTCCGCCGGGCCCGTATAGATCTGACGCGGGCGGGCGATCTTCTGCTCCGGATCGAGTAAGCCTTCCTGCCACTGCGCCAGCCAGCCCGGGGTACGGCCGATCGCGAAGAGCACCGGGAACATCTCGACCGGGAAACCGATGGCGAGGTAGATGATCCCTGAGTAGAAATCGACGTTGGGATAGAGCCGGTGCTTGATGAAGTAGTCGTCTTGCAGCGCAACGCGCTCGAGCTCGGTGGCGATGTCCAGCAACGGACTCTTACCCGTCACCTCGAGAACCTGGTCGGCGACCTGCTTGATGATCTTGGCGCGGGGGTCGAAATTCTTGTAGACGCGGTGACCGAAGCCCATCAGCTTCATCTCGCCAGAGCGGACGCGCTTGACGTACTCGGGCACGCGGCTGACGGAGCCGACCTCCCGAAGCATCCGTAGGACGTGCTCATTGGCGCCGCCGTGCAGCGGACCGTATAAGGCGGCGGCGGCGGCCGCGGTGGCGCTGAACGGATCCGAGTGGGCACTGCCGACGGCGCGCATGACGTTGGCCGAGCAGTTCTGCTCATGGTCAGCGTGGAGGATGAGCAGCACGTCGAGCGCATGCTCCAACACCGCGTTCGGCCTGTACTTGAGCTCGGTCGCTTTCCACATCATGTTCAGGAAGTTGCCAGCGTACGTGAGATCGTTGTCCGGGTACGCGTAGGGCATGCCGATCGCATGGCGATACGCGAAGGCGGCGATCGTCGGCATCTTGGCAATCAGCCGCAAGATCTGCAGCCGGCGGCTGTCGGCCTTGCCGATCTCCTTGGCGTCCGGATAGAAGGTCGAGAGCGCGCCGACGACCCCAATCAGCACGCCCATCGGATGCGCATCGTGATGGAAGCCGTCGATCAGCTTCTTGATGTTCTCGTGCAGCAACGTGTGATGCGTGATCTTGTCGACCCATTCGTCCCGTTGGGTGGCATCCGGTAGCTCGCCCTGGATCAGGAGATACGCGACGTCGAGAAAGGTCGAGTGTTGGGCGAGCTCCTCGATGGGATAGCCCCGGTACCGGAGGATGCCGCGTTCACCGTCGATGTACGTGATGGCGCTTCGACAGCTGGCGGTGTTGAGGAAGGCTGGGTCGTAGCTCATCAGGCCGGCGGCCGGGCCGTCGGTCGTGATCTTTTGGAGGTCCGCGGCGCCGATGGCGCCGTCGCGAATCGGAATCTCGTAGCGACGCCCAGTCCGATTGTCAATAACAGAGATGGTTTCGTCTGGCATCAGCGTGAACTGAGTTTAGCCGTCCGTGGTTGTCGCTCAGGGGCCGGCGAGCGCCTCATTCCATTCGCGAATGACGTAGCGCTTCACCACCCCATGCAGGATGAAGGGATCGCTCTCGACGAACTCTTCAGCCGCCTCGCGGGTGGTGAAGATCGCCATCGAGCCTTCATCCTGCGGATTGGCGAAGGTGCCGATCATCAACAGTGTTCCCCGATCGGCAAATTCTTTCCACCGCGCTCGATGCGCCGCAAAGTGGACAGGCGCCTTGGCGCGGACATCGTCGGCAGACTCGTAGAAGACGACGTACTTTGGCATTGCCGCCGAAAGCGTAATCCAACCGAAAGAAACCCGGGCGCATGCTGCCTCCATCAACGATTCGAGGAGGTGACAACCATGAATGGAATGCGAAGGGTGCTTCTGAGCGTGGCGCTCGGCGGCTCACTGTTGACCGGTGGCGTCATTGGCGCCACGATCGCCGGACCGGTGCTGGCAAGCGCGGCCAGCAGCTCAACCGCGGCGAGCACGTCGGCGTCGCCCAGCACGAGTTCGGGCAAATTCGTCCCGAATGAAGACGCCACCCATGAGGCCGGTGAGAGTGCGGCTCGGGAGGCGCAGGAGGATGCGGGCCAGTTCCCGACCGTCCCGTAGGTCCGAATGGCGCGAAGGAGGGGTCGGAATCGTCCGGCCCCTCGCGTCATGAATTCGAAAGGAACGGTCTGGCAGCATAGAGAACGGGTGAAAGGACAGTGAGCGTCGCACGGGTCGATCTCGTCGGTTCGGGGGCGCGCCGGGTGGCCCTGGCGGCGACCGGGATCGTGGCGGCCGCCTACCTCCTGATCGCGATTGCCGTGGTCCTGATCGTGACCCATAACCTGACCTCGAACATCGACAGCACGCTCTCGCAATCCCTGGCCTCTATGGCTGCCCAGCGCGCCTCCGTCGGGCCGTTTGCGGGCCCTCGCGGCGGGAATCCTCTGGAGGCCCCTGTGATTTGGTGGATGTACCATCCCGACGGGAATTTCGACGACAGCAGCGCGGCCGCCAAGGCTAACGGTCTCGTCTTGCCCGTCTCGCCAACGAGCATCCAGGGGCCGCAGCAAGTGGTCGTGTCCGGCACCGATTTTCGTGTTGAAGGCGGTCGAGTGGGTGACGACTGGGCGGTCGTCGGGCAGTCGATGAGCTCCGTTGACCAGGCCCGTTCCAACCTGATCCAGGCCGAGCTGCTGATCGGTCCCGTGCTGCTGCTCGTCGTCTTCCTCGGCGCATTCGCGATCGGCCGTCGTGTCGCTCAGCCGGTCGAGGCGGCGCGGCGGCGGCAGATGGACTTCACCGCCAACGCATCGCACGAGCTGCGCACGCCACTGGCCGTCATCCAGGCACAGAGCTCACTGGCCCTCGCGCAGCCGCGCGACACTGACTGGTACCAGCGAGCCTTCCAGCACGTCAATCGCGAAAGCCTGCGGATGCGCCAGCTCGTCGACGACCTGCTCTGGCTGGCACGCTTCGAAGCGATGCCGGCGTCGACGAAAGCTGAACCGGTGGACGTCGGCGTCATCGCGCAGAATGGGGTCGACCGCTTTGGGGCGGTTGCCGAGGCGCGGCACCAACACTTGAAGCTCCAGCTATCCGCTGACTCCGCCGTCATCGCGGCGTCGCCGGAATGGCTCGATCACCTGGTCGGCGTGCTGATCGACAACGCGAGCAAGTACACGCCGGAAGCCGGCACGATCGATGTCGCGGTGAGCAGCGAAGCCCACAGCGTCAGGCTCGTGGTCGACGATTCCGGTCCAGGAATCCCTGAAGCCGAGCGCGGGCGGATCTTCGACCGCTTCCAGCGAGCAAGCGATCAACCGGGTGGTGCCGGATTGGGCCTCGCCATCGCGGATGCGGTGGTGAAGGCGACGAATGGAAAGTGGGAGGTCGGAACCTCCTCCGCGGGGGGCACAAGCATGGCGGTGACCTGGCCTCGTGTCCTGGCCCGACCGGCGCCGCGGCGTGCAACCACGCCCGATGCGCCGCCGCTCGCATCGCTCGACGCCTAAGAAAGCCTCAGCGACTTCTTAGGGAGGCATCACGGAACTGCAAGGTGTGGTCCTGCACCATGGGCAAATGAACTCAATTACTCCGACTCAACGGGACCGAGGCCTGCAACGGTTGCGCCGGCTGACCGTCGGTGCCACTACCGGAGCGACGATGGCACTCCTCGGAATCAGCTACGTCGCGGCGGCATCGTATGCCGGCAAGTCTTCATCTTCGACCGCCCTGAACTCATCCAGCTCGACCACCTCAGCTGCTGCGACATCGAGCAGCGCCAGCACGACCGCAAGCGCCACCAGCAGCCCTTCGACGGAGTCATCTGCCTCCTCTGCCAGTACTGGGAGTAGCGGCAGTGGCACCGTGACGACCGGAGGGTCGTGATGGTTGCCGTTAAGAGCTGGAAGGCGCTTGGGACTTCGGTCAATGTGCTGACCACCGACTCCGATGCGCTGCCCCAGGCCGAAATGGCCGTTCGCGAAACTCTCGAGGACGTCGACGTGGCCTACAGCCGGTTTCGCGCCGACAGCGAGCTCAGCCGCTTGAACGCCGGCGCCGGCCGCACGATGCGGGTCAGCCCGCTACTCGGGCGCGCGATCGAGGTTGCGCTAAACGCAGCACGCGTCACCAACGGCGCGGTCGACCCGACGATCGGCGCCGCGATCCGCGTCGCCGGATATGACGATGACTTTGCCAGGGTGACGGCGGATCGAGGTCCGCTGCAGCTTCGAGCGGTGAAGATTCCCGGCTGGCAGGTTGTCCGCTTCGATCGCGTGTCGCGTTCGGTCGTCATGCCTGAGGGCGTCGAACTCGACCTCGGGTCGACCGGCAAGGCGCTGGCAGCCGATCTGGCCGCGTCCGCAGCTCAGGTCGCGATCAACGGCGGTGGCGTGCTCGTCAGCCTTGGCGGCGACATCGCAACAGCCGGAACCGCACCCCAGGGCGGGTGGCGGGTCCTGGTGGCCGAAGACAGCAGTCTTCCGCCAGACAGCGACGGCCAGGTCATCTGCGTCCAGGCGGGGGGCATCGCCACCTCGAGCACGACCGTGCGACGGTGGCGCCGCGGCCAGGCCCTGCTTCATCACATCATCGATCCACAATCCGGCATGCCGACCAGCGGCCCCTGGCGCACCGTCACTGTCCTTGCCCACAGCTGCGTTGATGCCAACGTTGCGGCAACCGCGGCGATCGTGCAGGGCGAGGGCGCCGTCGACTGGCTGAAGGCCCGCCGCTTGCCCGCGCGCCTGGTCGAGAACGATGGAACGATCCACTACCTCGGCCCCTGGCCGGATCCGAATCGGGCCGCCGCGTGAGCGACACGATCCTCTGGTACGCAACCCGGGGTGCCGGCGTCGTCTCGCTGGTCTTGCTCACCGTCGTCGTGGTCCTGGGCATCACGTCGGCAATGCGCTGGAAGACGCCAGCCTGGCCGCGCTTCTTGACCGCCGGCTTTCATCGCAATCTCGCGCTCATCACCTTGGTCTTCCTCGCGATCCACATCGTGACCGCGGTCGTCGATCCGTTCACGGCGCTGGGCTTGAACGCGGCGCTGATTCCTTTCTCATCGTCCTATCGGACATTCTGGTTAGGTCTCGGCGTCATCGCGCTGTACCTGTTGATCGCGATCGTCATCACCAGTCTGCTGCGGCCGTTCCTCGACTACGCCAGCTGGCGACTTATCCACTGGTTCGCCTACGCGATGTGGCCGATCGCCCTCGTCCATGGCTTTGGCACCGGAACCGATCGGTCATTTTCCTGGATGCTTGGCATCGACGGACTCTGTGTGATTGTCGTCGTGCTGGCGGTTCTGTGGCGCACCAGCCGGCCATCGCCGACCAGCTGGCGCGCTCTGCCGGCGAGCGAGAGCATGAACCGGAGCGTCAGCCGATGAGCATGCTCAGCGGCGGCCCCCACCCTGCCCTCCCCCAAAGGGGGAGGGAAATTGATGGCGGCCTCCGCGGCGACGCCCTGGTCCGTGAGCTGGAGCGCGCCAACCTGCTGGGTCGCGGCGGCGCCGGGTTTCCGGTCGCCCGAAAGTGGCGGACCGTCAAGGCGAACGGAAACGGCCGGGCCGTGGTGCTTGCCAACGGCGCGGAAGGCGAACCACTGAGCCGCAAGGACCGCACGCTGATGGTCGAGCGCCCGCATCTGGTCATCGATGGCGCACTGCTCGCCGCCGACGCGGTCCGGGCCAGCGACATCATCTTTTATGTGGGCAACGAGCACCGCGCCGCGGTAAGCGCCATGCGTCGCGCTCTTGCCGAGCGGCACGAGCGCGCGGCACAGCGCGCCCGCCTGGTCGAGGCGCCAGCCGGCTACATCAGCGGCGAGGAGTCGGCGGCCGTGCATTACATCAACGCTGGCGATGCCAGACCGACGGTCACACCGCCGCGGCCGTTCGAGCGCGGCATCGACGGACGCCCCACCCTGGTGCAGAACGTCGAGAGCCTGGCGGCGGCAGCACTGCATGCGTCAGGCGCGTTAAACGGAACAGCGCTCTTCACGACGAGCGGGGCGGTGCGGCGCAGTGGCGTCTATGAGCTTCCGCCTGACGTGGCGCCGGAAGCCGTCGTTGACCTGGCTGGCGGCCTGGCCAAAGACGTGCAGGCGGTCCTGATTGGCGGATACTTCGGAAGTTGGGCGTCGGCCGAAGAGGTCTGGTCGCTGACTTTGGATTCCAACTCTCTTCGCGCCCGCGGGCTGACACTCGGCTGCGGGGTCCTCTACTTTCTTCCGGCCGACAGCTGCGGGGTCGATGCCACGGCTCGCATCATGAGTTACCTCGCCGGTCAGAGTGCGCGGCAGTGCGGGCCATGCGTCTTCGGACTGGGCGCAATTGCGACTGCAACCAGGCGGCTTGCTGAGCGGGCGCCGCAAGCCGAGGATCTGGCAAGACTCGCGCGCTGGAGCGGCCTGCTCGCCGGACGGGGCGCCTGCAAGCATCCGGACGGCGCGACCGGGTTGCTGCGCAGCGCCTTGGAGGTGTTCGCCGACGACTTCGTCGCCCACCAGCAACGCCGCTGCATCACCCGACGTGCCCTTCCTGACCACTCGAGAGTGCTGGCCGAGGCAGTGGCCTGATGGCAGAGCAGGTGGCAATCGACCGAATCCGCTGCGACGGCCACGGAATCTGCGCCGAGCTGTTGCCCGAGATGATCAGCCTTGACGACTGGGGTTATCCGATCATCAAGCCGAGCCCGATACCCTTGCGGCTCATCGAGCACGCCCAGCGCGCCGTCGAGGCCTGCCCCGTGCTGGCGCTGCGCATGACTCGTGTCAGCAAGGCCGCGTGACTGCTGTCAACCGAAACTGCTGATCGCGGTGACTGGTCGTGTCATGTCAGCTCGGATACCGTCGCATTGGCGGACCGCTCAGCCGTAAAGGAGACGGAAATGGCAGGTTTCGAGTATCGCTCGGCGCAGACCTTCCGCGGCATTCCCATCATCCACGTCGCATTCGGCCATTGGGAGCGCGGCCGCTACCGGGCGGCACGGGCCGGAGGAATCATCGCCATTGGTGATACGGCGGCTGGCGTCGTTGCCGTTGGCGTGGTCGCATTGGGTGCCGTAGCGGTCGCACCGGTGGCGCTCGGTGTTGTGGCGGTTGGCGTAGTTGCGGTGGCGGCGGTTTCTGCCGGAGTCAGCGCAGTCGGCCTGGTTGCTGCTGGTGTGGTCGCTCTTGGGATCCACGCCGTCGGCGTGGTCATGGCCGCGATCTAGCGCTAACGGCCTCGACCCTCGGCCTGCTGCGGAACGGCTCCTGCCCTCGTACGTTGATCAGTGCGCTTGACTCGCTCGCTAGCCCGGTCCCATCATGGGCCGGCGCAGCGGGCGCCGTTACGATAGTCGGCGACGGAATCGCTGAATCTCGTCGTTATCGGCGCTGGACAGGCCGGCCTCGCGGTCAGTCGCGAGCTCAGCCAGCGCGGCGTCGAACACATCGTCTTCGAAAAGGGCCGCATCGGCGAGACCTGGCGCGGACGTTGGGACAGCTTCTGTCTGGTCACCCCCAATTGGAGCGTCAGGCTTCCGGGTCATCCCTACGACGGCAACGATCCCGACGGTTATATGCCGCGCGATGAGATCGTCGCGTATCTCGAGCGCCATGCCCGAGCGGTCCAGGCACCCGTCCGCGAAGGCGTTGACGTTCGCACCGTCTCCCGCCGGGACGGCAGCTTCATGCTCGAGACCTCCGACGGCCCGGTGGTGGCACGCGAGCTCGTCCTGTGCACCGGCGCTTACCAGAGACCGCATCGACCGCCCGGTGCGGCCACGCTCCCTGCCAATTGCTACGCGATCGATGTCGAGGACTATCACAATCCTGGGGCGTTGCCCGCCGGTCCAGTCCTGATCGTCGGCAGCGGGCAGTCCGGCTGCCAGATAGCCGAGGAGCTTCACGAAGCCGGTCGCGAGGTGGTGCTGGCTTGCGGCCGGGCGCCCTGGGCCACCCGGCGGATCGGAGAGCGCGACGTGTTCTGGTGGGTGATCGAAACCGGCTTTTGGGACGCACCACTGAGCTCGCTGACAACCCCGGCCGGACGATTGTTCGCGAATGTGCTAGGCACGGGACACGGCGGAGGCCATGACCTGCACTTGCGGACGCTGCAGTCGACGGGCGTCCGTCTCGTCGGGCACTTTCTTGGCGTAGACGACGGCCATCTGCGCTTCGCAGCAGACCTCGAGGAGACCGTGGCCTGGGGCGATCAGCGTTACAACGAGTTCGCGGCGCTCGTTCGAAAAACGGCAATGGAGCGGGCGCTATCGGTGCCGGAGATCCAACCGCCCGAGCCATTCGCGCATGACGTCATCGAAGAGCTCCCTATCGGCGAGTTCGGGTGCGTGCTCTTCGCCGGCGGTTTCCGGCCGGACTACGGCCGCTGGGTTCATTTACCCGGCGCGTTCGACGTGATGGGATTCCCGATTCAACAGGAAGGCGCCAGCACCCTCTTTGCTGGTCTCTATTTCGTCGGTGTGCATTTCCTCCGCAAGCGCCAGTCGTCGCTGCTCTATGGCGTTGGCGAGGATGCGGCGATTGTCGCCGATGCCGTCGCCAGCCGTGCATCCGCAAATCGCCAGTAGGATAAAAATCTCACCGTGACGGAGGTGTACATCGAGTCGGGGACCAAGCGGGTATTTGCCTGCGCCTACGACTGGCCGGGATGGTGCCGTTCGGCCAAAGACGAGAGTGGAGCGCTCGCGGCGCTTGGTGCGTACGCCTCCCGGTATGCGCCGGTCGCCAAGCGAGCTCAGCTACCGTTCGATCCCGGCACGGCCAAGGCATTTCGCGTCGTGGAGCGGGTTCGAGGAGGGGCTAATACCGATTTTGGCGTGCCTCATGAAGTGGCAAAGCGCGACAGCTCGACGTTGCGGGCTCCGGAAGCCCAACGCCTTGGGGCGCTGGTGAGCGCCGCCTGGGTCGTCCTCGATGCTGTCCTCAAGAAGGCCCCGGCCCAACTACGTAAGGGACCACGCGGTGGCGGCCGGGACCGCGATCAGATCGCCGAGCACGTCCTGGGCGCAGAAGCCGGCATCTACGCTCGCAAGCTGGGGTTACGCTTCCCAGTGCCTGCGCTTGGCGATGCCGCCGAAATCAAAAAGTTCCGCAAGATGCTGCTCGAGGCGCTTCGCAAGCCGTCGAGCGGCGCTCCACCGGTGGACAAGGGATGGCCGCAGCGCTATGCGGCGCGACGCATTGCCTGGCACGTCCTCGACCATGCCTGGGAGATCGAAGATCGCAGCCAGCCGCCGGAGCCCTGATCGCCGCTAGACGAACTCCAGGTCGGTCGTGATGTCGATGCAGCCTCCGATACTCCGATAGACCGGGCACCTCGCGTGGTGATGGTCATGCGCCCGAGTCGCGGCCTCGCGCTTGTCGGCTGGACAATCTCGCAGACGGTACCGAACGCGGATCTGTTTGATCACGAGCACGCCGTCGTCTAGCTCGATCACACCTTCCGCATCGGAAATGAGCCGGCCCTGATCGGCCGCAATCCCGCGCGCCTCCAGCGCGCCACCCAGGGTGCCGGTGAGTCAACCTGCAGCGGACGCGACCACATAATCGAGCGTCGTGGCGTGGGGTTCATACGCGCCCGGGGTCGCCCGGTAATGCTGCGCGACCTCGTCGTGAACCCCGAAGAGGACGGGCTGGGATTCCGATGGCAAGATCGCACGCCGGAGCGATCCCTTTATCCGTTCGATCGTGATATGCGACACGTAGGTCGGTTCCGCCACCGGTGCCTATCTTGCCATTGCCGTCAGTAGCATGGAGCGCGTGATTCAGAAGTGGGATGGTGTCGCGGGAAAACGTGTGCTGATCACCGGCGGCACGAGTGGGATCGGCCTCGCGGCAGCAACCGAGCTCGCGCGGCGCGGGGGCCAGGTGACGCTGATCGCTCGGACCGAGTCGCGAGCGGCCCGGGCGGTTCGAACCATCGTTGATGGCAGCCCGAAGCCGGTCTCGGTTGACGTCCTCTTTGGCGACCTCGCGTCGCAGGCGTCGATTCGGCGGCTTGCCGATGAGGCGCTGGCAAAATACCCACGGATCGAGGTCCTCATCAACAACGCCGGGGCCATTTATCGACAGCGCCGGCTGAGCCCTGACGGGCTCGAGCTCACCTGGGCGGTCAATCATCTCGCGACGTTTTTGCTGACCACGGTGCTCCTTGACCGGCTCAAGGAAAGCGCGCCTGCTCGCATCATCACCACCTCCTCGGATGCGCACAAGAGCGCCCGAATCCCTTTCGACGACCTGCAAGCAGAAGGAGGCTGGGCGGGCATGGGCTTCAGACGGTACGGCGAAACCAAGCTGGCCAACGTCCTGTTCACCGTCGAGCTCGCCCGCCAGCTGCAGGGCACGGGTGTCACCGCCAACTGCTTCCATCCAGGCTTCGTCGCCAGCGGGTTCAATCGCAACAATGGCCCGTTGATGCGGGTTGGAATGATGCTTTCCCGGCCATTCGCCCGCAGCAGTCGAAAAGGCGCCCAAACGCTCGTCTGGCTCGCAGATTCGCAAGAAGCCGGCGCCTTCAACGGCGGCTATTTCTTCGACGAGCGCCGCGTCGCGCCCGCGGCCGGCGGCCAGGATGCCGCGGCGGCCCGGCGGCTATGGCAGGTCAGCGAACAGCAGACTCGGGTGGCTTGACGAGGCCGCTGCGCGCGTAGACCGCCGTCAAGACGCTTTCTGCTCCGGCTCGCCGTGGCCGGCATTCGCCCGGCCGCGGTTCCAGTATGCCTTCGCGGCGATGCGATCCCCGGTCCATCCCCGGAGAAGCAGCCCTGCCTTCAGCGCCGAGACCAGGCCGACCTCGCCGGCCAGGTAGGCCTGCCCTGCTGTCGGCGGCAGCGACGTGCCGCCAATGGCGGCGGCGAGGGCTGCGCCGGGGTCCGCTTCGACGGATTGATAGCGCCATTGGATCGTGCGACGGTTGCCATTTGCCTCCAGCAACTGACGCTCGTTGGCGTCGTCGACGAGGAAGAATCCGAAGGCCGGCATTCCCTCCGGCACCGCCTCCATCATGGCGAAGGCTGCCGGCACCGCCGTCGCATCGCCGGCAAACAAATGCCAGGCGGCGCCCTCCGCCAGGGTAATTTTGCCGCGGGGCGCGATCGCCTCGATCGGCATGCCTTCTGAAACGTTCTGCGCCCAGCGCATGCCCGGTCCGTCCCCGTGCATGACGACGTCGATATCAAGGAGGCCGCGCTCCGAAGAAAACCGCCGAATGCTGTACCGACGTCGAACGGCGGTGCCATCCAGGGCCGTGAAGCCGAGGGAAACATCCTGGCCGGGCAGGTAGGCAAATTGTCCGGGCGCTGGCACGACCAGCGAAATTTCTCGCATGCGCGGTGTCAGGTCGTGGACATGACCGACCGTCAGCTGCAGGGATCGGGGCTCAGGAACCATCATCGGCTCCGCGCGGGCCGTGGCCCGGCGCTACTTGGACCGCGGGCGGACGATCGCGAGCGCGCCGGCGATCGCCACCGCCCAAACCGGCACCATCGTGATCAGGAACGGTCGGATCGTGTCGCTGTTTGAATTGGACTGGCGATCGAAGGCTTCGAACACCATGACGGTGCCGGCGAGAAGGACGATGAAGGCCGTGCCGAGAAAGACTCTCGCCCGCCAGGTCACGCGCCGCAGTGTACTCGATGCTGAAGGGAGGGACTAGCCAACCAGCGCGTCGATTGAGATCGCGCCCGGGCCAGTCAGCGACAGGGCCAGCGCCACCGTCCCCAGCAGCAGCGGGAATTCATAGCCGCCCTGTCCATAGAAGCCATTCTTCCCGTGCGCTTTCCAGGCCGCCACCCCCATGTTGAATGCGGCGGCCAGCCCGATCGGGCGCGTCATGAAACCGGCCGCGAGTGCCAGCCCGCCGCCGAGTTCGGTAATCCCTGATACCCTGGCGGCGACCTTGGGAGAGGGAACGCCCATCCTTTCGAGGCCGACCGCGAAGCCCGGGCCGCTTCGTTCCACCGCTGCCGGATAATTCGGACCCATCGCCTTCACGATTAATGGATGAGCCTGCTTGCCTGGCCCGCCGAAGAGCTTGGGATACCCGTGGGCCGCCAGTGTGGTGCCCGCAACCAGCCGGAGAACCAGCAGACCCAGGTCTTTCATCGTTCAGCACCAGCCTATCCGAGGCCGAGGGCGCGATGCGGCAGCATATTCATATGAGCCAGGCGCCCAGCGGACGTCAGTTGATGGTGACGACCGTCGATTACCACACCGAAGGCGAGCCCTTTCGAATCGTCAGCGGCGGCGTCCCCCCGTTGGTCGGGCGCAGCATCCTGGAAAAGCGACGCTATGCGCTCGAGCACCTCGACCACATCCGCCAGCTGCTGGTCTTCGAGCCGCGCGGCCATGCGGATATGTATGGGGGATTCGTTACCGAGCCGGAAGACGATGGCGCCCAGCTTGGCGTGGTCTTCTTCCACAACGCGGGCTACAGCACCGCCTGTGGCCACGGCACGATCGCGCTGGTGACGTGGGCGATCGAGGCGGCGATCGTACCGGCGGGCGGTTCGACGGTCGAGGTGGTCGTGGACGTGCCCTCCGGTCGCCTCGTCACGGTCGCAACCATGCAGCAGGGCCGGGTGCAATCGGTGCGATTCCGAAACGTGCCCAGTTTCGTGCTGTTCGACAACCTACGGGTAGCGCTGGAGACCCGCGTTCTCGAGGTGGCCGTGGCCTACGGCGGTGCCTTCTACGCGATTGTTCCGGCCGACCGATTTGCGCTGCCGATCGAGCCGGCGTTCGTTCCACGGTTCGTCGAGCTGGGACGTGAGATCAAAGCCGCGATCGAGGCGCAGCAATCGATCGTCCATCCGCTCCAGCAGGACCTCGAGGGGATTTACGGGGTGATCTTCACCTCCGCCAATCGCAACGTCACCGTGTTCGCGGACGGCGAGATCGACCGGTCACCCTGCGGTAGCGGCACCTCGGCACGCCTCGCGTTGATGGATCGTCGCGGCGAGCTTGCCCGCGGGGCCGCCTTGATGCATGAGAGCGTGATCGGGACGCGCTTCGTCGGTCGGGTGGTCGCCGAAGATCGGGTTGGCGACCTTCCAGCCGTCATCACCGAGGTCGAAGGGAGCGCATACCTGACCGGGTACCACCAGTTCGTTCTTTCGGCGTACGATCCGATTGGCACCGGATTTCTGATTCGTTAGGCCCAAGGGCAAGGGGAGGACGAGGATGGCGAAGGCAACCGGCGACTTAGTCTGGAAAGTCGTCGAGAGCGACGAGGTTGATATCGAGACGCGGCGCGACGCCAAGTCGCCGGCGCATCGCACCACCATCTGGATCGTCGCGACCGGTGACGGCGTCTATATCCGCTCGTACAAGGCCAAACGTGGCCGCTGGTACCAGGAAGCACTGGCCAATCCACTCGTCACGGTCCGCGTCGGCCGCCGCCACGTGGCTGCGCGAGCCGAGCCCGAAACGGGCAGCAGGGTCATGCGCGAGGTCGACGCGGCCTATCGCGAGAAATATGGCGAGCGCTGGCCGGACGAGACCGCACCGATGCTCGGCCGGTCCGTCGTGGCGACGACGCTGCGCCTCAAGCCGGCCTAGACAAAAGAAAAGTCCCGGGTGGTTGGCCCGGGACGTTGGGGAAGGGAGGGAGCTGCGCTAGCGACCGCGGGAGCGGTTGACCATCGCCGGCTGAAAAACCGGCTGCGCGCCAGGTCGTCCGGCGCGGACCGCGCCCATGATGCCGCCATAGACGATGCCGGCATAGACCCCGCAGGTCAGGAAAACGATCGGGACCAGTCCCTGCAGCAACAGGCCCGCGATGCCCGCGAGCGCGCCGCCAAGGCCGCCACCGAGCGTCGCGCCGGCGACCGCTCCGCGAACGATTGTCTGGTTCATGAATGGACCTCCGTCGAAAGCGTGAGTTCTTATGAACCCATGATGCGACCAGCAACCTTTCAA
>VBHQ01000169.1 GCA_005880395.1 Chloroflexota bacterium | reverse complement strand
GCCCAGCACCAGCACCTCGAGGGTCGGAGCGCGACCCTCCTGCTCCCGATCCGCGGTCAGGACGAGCCCGTCCCCCTGGCCGAAGGCGGCCAGCTGCCCGGTGCCGATGGTCGTGCGCGTGTCGCCAACCGTTCCACGGCCGGCGAGCACATAGACCAGGGCATTGAAGTGCCGTGGCCAGGGAAGCCGCAGCTCAGCCCCAGGACTCAGCGTCGCGTGGACGAAGGTGATCGGCGTGTGGGTTACTCCTGGCCCGCGGTGACCGTCGAGCTCGCCGGCGATCAACCGCAGGAGCGTCCCGCCGTCGTGCGACGAAAGTAATGCCACTCGAGCGCCGCGGATGTCCTGGTAGCGCGGTGGCGTCCACTTTTCGGCTGCCGGCAGGTTGACCCACAGCTGAATCCCATGGAAGAGGCCGCCGCTGGCGACCAACGCCTCCGGCGGCCGCTCGATGTGCAGGATGCCGGCGCCGGCTGTCATCCATTGGGTGTCGCCGTTCGTAATCAAACCGCCGCCGCCGGTCGAGTCCTGATGCTGAAAGGTTCCGTCGATCATATAGGTGACCGTCTCGAACCCGCGGTGCGGATGCCATGGGGTACCCTTCGGCTCGCCAGGAGCGTACTCAACCTCGCCCATCTGATCCATATGGATGAAGGGGTCGAGGACCTGCTGATCCAGGCCGTAAAAGGCCCGTCGCACCGGAAAGCCCTCGCCCTCCAGGCCCTTTGGGGCGGTCGTGACGGCGATCACGGCGCGTGCGCGTCCGCCGGCCGGGTCCAGTTCAGGGACACGCGGCAACGCCAGAATGTTCTCGACCGTCACGGCGGGCATGACCTTATAGATAACCGCTGGCCGCGCTGTGGTATTCCGGTGCCAGGTGGGGCAATACAGTAACGTCGAGCTCGATGCGGGTCGGCGTGATGATCGAGGGCCAGGAAGGCCTCACCTGGGATCGATGGTTCCGCATCGCCGAGCGGGTGGAAACGCTCGGTCTCGAGGGCCTGTGGCGCTCTGATCATTTCTTCAGCCTCATGAGTCACGCGGAGCGACCCGCGCTCGAATGCTGGAGCTCGCTGACGGCGCTGGCTCAACGCACGAAGCGGATTCCTTTTGGGCCGCTGGTCAGCCCGATGACCTTCCGCCATCCGGCGCTGCTGGCGCGGATGGCCGCGGCCGTCGACGGCCTTTCCGGCGGGCGGCTCGTGCTTGGCCTGGGCGCCGGATGGAACGACGCCGAGCACGCAGCCTTTGGCATCCCGCTGCCGCCGCTGCCAGAACGCTTCGACCGGCTCGCGGAAGGGATCGCCGTCATCAAGGCCCTCTGGCGCGGTGGACCGGTCGATTTCGACGGGCGCTATTACCAGCTGCGCGGCGCCGCCGGTTACCCGAGGCCGGTGCAGCAACCGATGCCGTTACTGATCGGCGGCGATGGGGAAGTGCGCCTGCTGCGCATCGTCGCCCAGCATGCCGACGAATGGAACAGCCATGCCTCCGGACCTGACGCATACCGCGCCAAGCGCCAGCGTCTTGAGGAGCATTGCCGGGCCGTCGGCCGCGATGCCCACGCGATCGCGCGCTCCTGGATGGGCGGCGTCGTGATCGGCCGCGACCAGGGCGAGGTCGAGGAGCGCGGCCGCTGGTTGCGGGCATTCCTTCCCGCCTTGGCCAACGTCCCGCTCGACGGCCTCCTCGACGAGCTCCGCCGGCGCCACTGGCTGGCCGGCACGCCGGACGAGATTTCGTACCAGCTCAAACCGTGGGCCGAGGCTGGCGTGCAGCGGATGATGCTGCAGTGGTACGACCTCGACGACATCGGCGGCCTGGCGCTGCTGACCGAGCTGCAGCAGGCTTAGGGAGGAGAGGCGCTCGCGGTCGCGCTCGCTGAGGGACTGGCGGTCGCGCTCGGCGTCGGGATTGCTGTCGGCGCCGCCGTTGCCGTGGGCGCCGGCCCCGTGCTCGGCAAAATGTGCGTGATCGTGCCGAACGTGGGCAGCTGCGCGGTAGGAGCTGGATTCTCGGCCGGGGCGTTGAGCAGACCGTAGGCGAGCACGACGGCGACGGCGGCGGCAAGCAGCGCCGGAACCAGGTCTGACCGGCTGGCTCGCTGGGGGCGCTCGCCGGTGTTTTGCGCCGAGCGTCGATAGATCTGACGATACGGGGTGAGCTGGATTCCCTCTGCGGCAAAACTGGCCCAGGCCGCACTTCCGAAAATCCATGCCTCGAAGAGCAACATGGCCGCCAGGATCGCGGTGGCGATCGCCGGCGCCGCGAGCAACATCACGATCGCCCCGAGAACGGCCAGCGCGGCGAGGAGCGATTCCATCGCGGACGATCGAATCGCCGGCCAGATTCGATTTCCGCCTTCTCGCTGTTTCGGGGTGCGCAGGAATGCTGCGCGCCCGCTGACCAATCCTCGAAGGACGGCGAGCGTGTCCACCCAGCTGAGGGCAAACCAGACGCCCATCGCCCGAAAGGCATCGCCCCAGGTGGAACCCTCGGCACGGCGCAACGCCCATAGTCCGCGGAGCACCCCTGTCAGGAGAAAGGCGAGCGGCACGATCAGGACCGCGCCGGTGATCTCGCGGATTGGCAAGCGGTGGTGGAGGACGGCCGCCAGCGCGGTCAGGAGCAGGAGCGCGGTGAACAACACGGTGAGAAGATCGCCGAACCAGTGAACGCTGCCGAAGAGATAGTCGAGGCGCTGCCCCCAGGTGAGGCGCAACCGATGGGGTGCGAAGGGAATGAGTTCCTTCCACTGGCGGCGCAGGATTTGAATCCCGCCGAGCGCCCAGCGGAATCGTTGCTTTTTCAAACCATCGAAGGTCAGCGGCATCAGCCCCTCGCCGAAGGCGGTGGGCTCGAAGACGCCGATCCCGCCGCTGCCCAGCATTCGAAGGCTCGCCTCGGCATCCTCCGTAATCACCTGCTCGTTCCAGCCGCCGATCTTCTCCAGAGCGGCGCGACGAATCAAGCCCATCGTCCCGGCGAAGATGATGCCGTTGCGATTCGCCCGTGAGGGCATCGTCACGTCGAAGAAATACCGATAGCTGTAATAGAGGCCGCGAAGGTAACCGCTGTCCTTCCAATCGCGGTAGTTCTGCGGCGTCTGGACGAACGCGACGCGCGGATCGGCGAAGTGACCGACCATCGCCTCGAGGAAGTCAGGCTTGACGATGTAATCGGCGTCGACGATCGCGAGCACGCTGACGTCGCCGGGCAGGCGGCGGGTCGCCTCGTTGAGCGCACCCGCTTTGTATCCCGGCCAGGGCTCGAGATGAATAAATTGAAAACGCGGGCCGAGTTCCTGGCAGAGCTGCTGCAGCGCTCGCCAGGCCTTCTCGTCCTTGGTGTTGTTATCGACGACCTGGACGATGACGTCGGGATATCGAAGCTTGGCCAGCGCAGTCAGCGTCTCGCGCATCACCTCGATTGGTTCGTTGTAGCAGGGGACCTGGATGGCGACCTTCGCTCGATAGGACGTATCGGGCACGTGCGCCACCCTGGTGCGGCGGCTGAAGACATCGAGAATCTCGAAGACGTAATAGACGCTCAACGTCAGGGCAGCTAGTTCCAACAAAAGCAGCACCAGGGATGCTGTAACGCCCAGCGGACTCAGCCGATCAATGAAGGGCAGCAGCGCCGCATAGACGAGATAGGCGATCGACGCGAGCAGCACCATGGCGAGCAGCTGACCGGCCAGGATGCTCCACCGCCGGAGCAACGCACGGGCCAGGGCGGTTGCGACGATGGCGATGATCGGCAGGATGAGCGAGGCGCCTGGGTCATGGGCGATCAGGCCGGTCAACCAGGCCGCTGTCGCCATGATCACCAGGCCGACGGGAATTCCGAGCCAGGCACGGCTTCGGACCACGTGGTCGACCATCACGGCCAGCGTGGTCAGTGCCGTCGCGATCGTGAAGAAGAGGACGAGTTCGAACAGCATCTCGTCTTACGCTGCCACAGCGCCGGGCATTCGCGCTAGTTCGTGCTGTCGAGGACTTTCCGGGCCAGCTCCACATGCTGCATCAGCAGCCGTGGCGCGAGGAATTGCTTTCGGATCCGCGTCCTTGCAGCGGCGCCCAGCCGGTCCGCCGCTGCCGGGTCGGAAAGCAGTTTCGCGACGGCGTCGGCGAAGCCGGCCAGGTCCTCCGGATCGTCGACCAGGACGCCGCTCTTCCCATCCTCGATCTGGTCCTGGATCCCGCCCACCCGGGTGGCCACGACCGGCCGGGCCTTCCACATGGCTTCGGCCACGGTCAGGCCAAAGCCCTCGCGAAGGCTCTTCTGCACCACGACGTGTGCCTGCCGCTGCAGGGCATTGACGATTGCCGCATTCTCCTGCGGGTCCCCCATGGGAAGCCGGGCCAGGTGGATGCGCTCCCGGGCCGTCGCGGGCAGGCGCTGCCAACCGCCCTCCACCTCTTTGAAGACCGCAGACTCTTCCGGGTCGTCGGCAACGCTGCTGATGCCGGGGCCGGCGAGGATGAGATGGCCGGCGACCACAGGGTTCGCGATCGAGGCGAAGCTGTTCATGACGCCGACGGGATCCTTCAGCCGATCCCAGCGCGACACCTGGACGACGAGGGGAACACCCGCCGGGAGCCTGGAATCGGGGAACAGTTGCGTCGCATGCTGGACCCGATGAGACGACCCATCCCTGGCTCGAAAGACCGGCTCACTGCCCGGCCTCGTCTGAAGGATGCCGGTTGCTCCGAGCACCGCGCTTGCCGTCGCCGGCGGCATGTCCTGATTTTTCGGGGC
>VBHQ01000104.1 GCA_005880395.1 Chloroflexota bacterium | reverse complement strand
ACTGGTCGCGGGCAGCTTCTTTGCGGCCGCAACCGCGGCCGTCATGGCGGAGGCCAGCCTGGAATTCCTCGGCCTGGGCGACCCGAACACCGTCAGCTGGGGAACCATCCTCTATTACGCGCAGCAGCAGAACGCGCTCCTGACCAATCAGTGGCTGATGGTCTTCGCCCCCGGCCTGGCGATCGCCTTGCTGGCGCTGTCGTTCACGCTCGTCAACTTCGGCGTCGACGCGCTGTCGAATCCGAGGCTTCGAGAGAAGGCATGACGCTACTCGCAGCCGAGAAGGTGAACGTCGTCTACGAGCCGGCTCGCGGCACGCGGATCTGGTCGGTGCGGGATGTGGATCTCGACCTGAAACAGGGCGAGTTCGTGGGGCTGGTGGGCGAGTCGGGCTGCGGCAAGTCGACGCTCGGCTTCGCGCTGACCCGGATGTTGCGGGCGCCGGCGCGGCTGGAGAACGGAGTCATAAGCTTCGGCGGCGTCGATGTCGCCAGCCTGACAGGCGAGGCGTTGCGCCGGCAACGACGCAAGGGGTTCGCCATCGTGCTGCAGAGCGGCATGAACGCACTCAACCCGGTCCGCAACGTCGAGCTTCACTTCAGCGACATCCTCAGGGCGCACGCTGGGCCGGGCGAGCACTACTCGGACGCAGCGGTCAGGCGCCGGGGTGCCGAGTTACTCGGCAAGGTTAGCCTGGAGGCCTCGGTCCTTAAGAAATTCCCACATGAGCTCTCAGGTGGCATGCGCCAGCGTGTGTCGATCGCGCTCGTGCTCTCACTCGAACCAAAAATGATCGTGTTCGACGAGCCGACCACAGCCCTGGACGTCATCGTGCAAAAGGCCGTGATGCAGACCATCCAGGAGCTACAGCGCGACCAGGGGTTCACGGCGATCTTGATCAGCCACGACCTCGGCGTGGTCCTCGAATCGACCAACCGCGTCATGGTCATGTACGCGGGCCGCATCGTCGAGGATCAACCATCGAAAGAGCTGGTCCGCGGGCTGCACCATCCGTACACCGAGGCGCTGCTCGGTTGCTACGCCGACCCGCGCGCTGAAGAGATCCATCTCGAGGGCATTCCCGGGACCCCTCCTGACTTATCGAAACCCCTAACTGGGTGCGCCTATGCGCCGCGCTGCCCGCTGGCACAGGAGATCTGCTGGAAAGTGGTCCCGCCGCTCGCCCCGCTGGGAAGCGGCACGGCCGCCTGTCACGTCCGGGCCCCGTCGGCAAAAGTTCCAGGCGCCCAGGCTGCCGCCGCCAAGGCCGGGGCGGGGAGGGTTGCCACGAAGTGAGACAGCCCAACGGCCAATCGGCTCCGGGTAAGGCCGCATCGGTGCCGCCCCTGGTCGTCACCGACGTTTCAAAGATCTACACGGTGCGCGGGCGCGGCCGTGGCAAGTTCATTGCTGCCGACCACGTGTCCTTCACGATTCCTCCAGCCTCCGCCATCGGGCTGGTCGGGGCGAGTGGAAGCGGCAAGAGCACGCTCGCCAAGATGATCACCGGCTCGGAGCGCCCGACTTCGGGATCGATCAAGTTTGGCGATGTCGCCGTCGAGCGCCTGAGCGCCGGCGGACTGCGCAGGTACCACAGTCGCGTCCAGATGGTGTTCCAGGATCCGTACGCCGCCCTCAATCCGCTGCACACGGTCGCGTATCACATCACACGTCCTCTTCAGAATTTCCTGGGAATGTCAGCCAGTCGGGCGAGCGAGCGGGTCCATGAGCTGCTGGAGACCGTCGGGCTGACGCCGGCCGCCCAGTACGCCGGCAAGTTGCCGCACCAACTCTCTGGTGGCCAGCGGCAGCGCGTCGTTATTGCTCGCGCGCTGGCCTGCGATCCGGAGCTGATGGTCGCCGACGAGCCCGTGTCGATGCTCGACGTATCGCTGCGGGCCGGCGTACTCCGGCTGCTTGCCGACTTACGCGCGAAACGTGGGCTGAGCCTGCTCTACATCACACACGATCTCCTCGGCGCGCGAGTGATCACCGACGAGATCCTGGTCCTGCACAAAGGAAGGGTGGTCGAAAAAGGCCCGACCAAGCACGTCCTGCAACATCCAAAACACGAGTACACGACCCAACTGCTCGATGCGATCGCCACTCCGTTTGCGACGGACGGCGCAGCAACGACCCACTGAGTTCCTGGAGGAGGAGCGACAGATGAAGACAAAAGGATTCCTTCGCGCGCGACTCTTTGGCATGCTTGTGATCGCCGCGCTTGCGGGCGCAGGCCTCTCCTCGCCGGCTTTTGCAGAAGGACCGAACAGCGGCGGTCAGGACGGCTGTAAGGGCGATCGACCCGATGGGCGGGACTGTGGCGGGTTGACCGGTCAGCAACGGCAAACGTTGATGTCGATCGCTCGCGACACCTGGAAGTTTTACGCGGAAGACGTCGACCCCAGCACCCACCTGCCGATGGACAACGTCACGCATGCAGGTGGGTCGCCGACACCGACCGGGTATGGCAAGTACACCTCCGCCGCCAACATCGGGGTGTACCTGTGGGCCGTCGTAGCCGCCAATGACCTGGGACTGATTAGTAAGCGGGAGGCAACAGTTGAACTCTCTGCGACACTCACCGAGGTCGCACGCCTGAAGAGGGACCATGGGTTCCTCTACCAGTGGTACGACACTACGACCGGAGCGGTAATTTCCCTAATGCCGGGTCATGACTGCTCGACCGAGACCTCGCCGGTCCAGGACAATTGCTACTTCATCTCACAGGTCGATAACGGTTGGTACGCGTCCGGCTTGATTGTGGTACGCAGCGCCCTGCCAAACCTGCGCCGTCAGGTCGACGCGTTGATGGCGCCGATGGACTTCGGTCTCTTCTACGACAATGGTCCGCAGACACACTGTAACGTCAACGACGCTGGCCAACCTACTGGCCAGATGTACGGTGGCTACTACGTTGCCCAGGGTAAGGCCGGTTATCACAACGGCGCGTTATACAGCGATCCGCGTATCTCCGCCTACATCGGCATGGGCTTGCACCAGATGCCGGGCGATGTCTGGTGGCGGACCTGGCGCACGCTTCCGCCGAAGGCTCCATATACCGATTGCCAGGCAACCGATCCGGACTTCTCGTGGCAGGGACAGTGGCCTGTGCCAGGCTACTGGACGATCTATAACGACCCGCAATCGGGCAAGCCATTCACGGTCTGGGAAGGCCATTATGCGTACGACGGCGGCGATCCGACCTTCATTCCCACGTGGGCCGGTGGCATGTTTGAGGGGCTGATGGCCAACGAGGTCGTACCTGAGACAACCTGGGGACCACGGACGTTTGGCCTGGCTGACGTCCGGACGGCTCAGGTTCAGATCAAGTACGCCACCGAGAAACTGAATTATCCGGTTTGGGGCATGTCGCCCTCCAGCACCGCCGATGACAGTGGCGGCTACAACACCTATGGCGCCGAGGGCCTGACCTTCCCGTACTTCGGATCCGGCGCGACGGCGGCCAACCCGAGTAAGGGATTGTCGCAATGTCATGGCTGCGCGACCGAGGACGTGGTTACTCCGCACGCGTCGTTCCTCGCGCTAGATGTCGCGCCGCAGCAGGCGTACGCAAACATCCAGAAGCTTCGTGCGCTCTACCTGGACATTTACGGGGTCGGAGGCTTCTTCGACGCGGTCAACCCGACGACCGGGTCAGTCGGGCACCGCTACCTGGTCCTGGATCAATCGATGATCATGGCGGCGCTCGACAATGCACTGCGCAACCGCGAAATGCAGCAGCACTTCGCGCGCGACCCGGCTTCCTGGGCGGCGAGGCTATACCTGTCCTACGAAACGATGTCGCTTCGCTAGGACCTGAGTGCAGAAGGGCCGTGGCCGCCCAGAGGGCGGCCCGGCCTGCGCGCTAAGCCGTCGTAGCCCCAAAAGAGTCAACGCACCTTAGAGATCCGTGATTGACACCTCCAAATAATTGGATGTAAGCTTCCTCCAATTAATTATGTCCCCTCGGATCTACCGTATGACGCGCCGAGCTGCTGCAAATGCGGAGACCCGCCGTCGCATTGTTGACGCGGCGATCGCGCTCCACGCTGAAAAAGGCGTACTCGGCACGAGCTGGCCGGATATCGCGAAACGAGCCGACGTTGCGCTGGGGACGGTTTACCGCCACTTTCCGAGCCTCGAACAGCTGGTTCCCGCGTGCACCTCCGAGAACGCCATCCGCATCAAACCGCCCAACTCGAGCCTTCTTGACGGCCTGACTCACCCGGACGAGCGGATGGATCGGTTCGTGCAGGACCTCTTCGCTTTCTATTCGCGGTCGGCGCCCTGGACGCCGCGCGCCAGCGTCGACCGCCAGCATCTTCCCGTGCTCGACGGCATCCTGAGCCGTCGCGAGGCCGGACTCAAGGCGCTGGTGGATGAAACCCTCGGGCCGCTTCGGCGCCGGCGCCACGCGCTGGAGGCGGCGCTGGCCCTGACCGACTTCGGGGTCTGGTGGTCGCTGACCCGATCGGGGCTCTCGACCGAGGCCGCTGGGCGACTCATCACCAAGATCCTTATGGCGTGGTTAAAGCCGCGATCGAAAACTCGTTAGGAGTAGGAGGGTAGAGCAATGGCTGACGTGCACGAAATCGCTGACGGCGTTTTCCGGATCGCAACTTACATTCCAGAGGCCAACGTCACTTTTAACCAGTTCCTGATCGCCGATGACAAGCCACTCCTGTTTCACACCGGCCAGCGGATGCTCTTTCCCCTGACCCTCGAAGCGGTGAGGCAGGTGATCGATCCGGCGAAGCTGCGCTACATTTCCTGGTCACACTTGGAGGCGGACGAGTCCGGGGCCCTCAATGAATTCCTCCAGGTCGCGC
>VBHQ01000103.1 GCA_005880395.1 Chloroflexota bacterium | reverse complement strand
TGCGTTCTGGCACCGCGAGGGAGAAGGCTGGCGTTCCCCGATCGCGAAGTTTTTCAGCCAGCATGAGTTAGAGGCACTGCAGCAAATCACCCGCGCGGATCCGGGGAACGTGGTCGTGGCGGTGGCCGACCGCCGCGAAACAGCGGCGGCAGCCCTCGGCTCAGTTCGTAAAGCGCTCGCCGAGGATCTCCATCTGGTCAAGGAAGGCGGTTTCGAATTCGTCTGGGTGACCGATTTCCCGCTGTTCGAGCGCAGCAAAGAAACGGGGGAGATCACCGCTGCCCACCATCCCTTCACCTCGCCGCGGCCGCAAGACCTCGAGCTGCTGGATCGTGAGCCCCTCAAGGTGCTCGCGCGCGCCTATGACCTGGTGCTCAACGGGACGGAGCTCGGGTCGGGCAGCATCCGCATTCACGACCCGGAGATGCAGCAGCGGGTTTTTGCCGGGCTCGGCATTTCCCGGGAGGAAGCGGAACAACGTTTCGGGTTCCTGCTGACCGCCTTTCGGTACGGCGCACCGCCGCATGGCGGATTCGCGTATGGGTTGGATCGGGTCGTTATGTTGGCCGCGGGCGAAGGAACGATTCGCGAGGTAATCGCGTTTCCCAAGAACCAGCAGGCGGAAGAACCGATGACGGGAGCTCCAGCGCCCGCCGAGCAGCAACAGCTTCGTGAACTCGGCCTGCAGCCAATTCCCAAGGCGCCCAAACCGACCTCGTAAGGCCCCGAAACCACCTCAGTAAGGTTCCGGCAAAAAGCGTCACGCTCGTTTTTCGCTCCCGTTACCGCCTGCTGGAGCAGCGCGACCGAGCACGTAAGGTACGCAACTTACAGTAGGCCACATGAACGCCGTTATCTTGAAGTCCGCTAAAGGTCTCATTCTGGCGTCCGGCTTGATCGCCGCCTCGAGTGTCCTGGGGTACGCCCAGGACGTGACGGTTGCGCTCGGCGCGCAAGCGTCGACTCCGCTCAGCTCGATGTATGCAGGGGCGCCCTCGGGCATCACGACCCTGGGTGGACACAGCTTCGACCTCAGCAGCGGAAACCTGATCGCGCTGACCAACGGTCAGAGCGTCGCTCTGGCGGGCTCGTGGGTCAATGCGACCTCCGCCTACCTGCTTCTCAACAGCGCCAACACCTATCTCTGGTACGACGGGACCGTGGTTGGCAACGTCACCGTCACCTTCAGCGACGGCACCACGCAGAGCACCGACCTGACGGTTGGCAGCAACCTGCGCGAATGGCGGATCGGCGCTGGATTCACCGATAACACGATCACCGATCCGGCGGCTGCCCAAGTGTGGAGCGGCACGGCGCTCGACGGGGCGGCGGCCACCATCGACATGCTGACGATTACGCTGCCCGGCACGAAGACCGCGACCAGCATCGCCGTCAACGACACCAACGGGTTCGGCGCCCTGGTGATCAACCTCGCAGGGCTAACGATCGATCCGCAGAATCCGCAGCCGACGCCGCAACCGCAACCGCAGTGCACCCGTCCGGGCAACTCCTGCAGCACGCCCGCTGCGGACAATAGCCAGGCCTGGAAGTTCCAGCCGAGCGTTCCCGGCGCCGCGGCTCCGACCAACCCGCACCCGAACGCGAACAGCAGCAATCACGGCCACAAGTCGCAGTAAGACATTTCGACTCCAAGAGAGGTCCGGCAAGCGCCGGGCCTCTCTTCGTTATTGGGATCGGCTACACTGCCGGCGGTGCCTGTCGCCGTCCCGCCGGTCTTGGTGCTGGCCGCGCTGCTCATGCTGCTCGGGACCCAGGTCTCCTACCTGGTGGCGCCGCGAGCCCCGCACTACCTCGTCCGTCTCGCCCTGAGCACGCTGGCCATGCTCACCGGAGAAGGGCTCAGCCTGCTCGGACCGGGCGCCCGGCTAGCGGTCGGCGAGCTGCATCCGATCACCGATGTGGCGCTCCTCGTGGCCTTGCAGTGGGCAGGAACCCGGTTGCTCAGGCGTCAACCGGTTTAATCCCGCGAACAATACGGTAGAACTTGGGCAACAACCGCGCCTAACCGGCCGCGGGGAGGAGAGAGCAATCGTTCATGGTCTGGCAGATCGGCGTGCTCCTGATCGGCATCGGCTTTCTCCTCGTCAGTCTCTTCGCCGCCTTCATCCTGATGAATATGACGCGCAGCCTGAGGACCATCGAAGCGATTCTCAGCCTCACGCTTGACGAAGCGAAACTGGCGCTCCCCGAGTTGCGGCACAGCCTGCAGCAGATCGACGACATGGTGACCGGCGTCAACGACAAGTTCACGGCGGCCGACCGGGCGATGAATGCGACCGGAGCCGCCATCACGGGCTGGCGCGACCGAGTCCGCCAGACGCTGGGCGGCTTGGGCCGGCGACGAAGCGCAAATCCTGACCAGCCACGGGAGGAATCATGAGAGAAAGCCGCGTTCGACACCCATCCACCGGTCACGCTCCAGCGACCGGAGGTGTCTACCTGACCGAGCTCAAACTGCCTGCGGTTGCCGACTACATCGTGGTCGCCAAGCGGGCGGCGGCGTCGCTCGGCCTCGTGGTCGGCTTCTCGCTCCCGGAGATCGACGATCTGAACATCGCGATCACGCAGGCCTGCCAAAACGCCTGCGCCGCCGCTGCCGAGAAGTGGGGCAGTGGCAACGGCCAGTTGAAGCTGATCTTCAAGAGCCAGCCGCGCAAGCTGGAGGTCGAGGTGCGCAGCGTGCCGCCGCGTGCGCTTGAACAGCAGCACCCGCAGTCGGCCGTAAGGCGCGGAGCACGCGCCGACGACCTGGACTATGAAAGCATTGGCCTCAACATGATCCGCCTGTTTGTCGACGAGCTTCGCTACCAGGTGGACAATCAGACAGGCAGCATGCGGATGAGGATGGTCAAATATCTGATCGAGTAGAGGCAGCGGCATCCACGCCGTCGAGGACGGTCCGCCCCAATCGAGATCTCGTTCGCCGTCTCTTTCTCAAGTACCAGAAAACCAAAGACCCCGAGGTCAGGCAGCAGCTGGTCGAGCTGTTCAACAACCTGGTGCTCTTTCTGGCCCGGAAGTTCGCGAACCGCGGCGAGCCGCTGGAGGACATCGTGCAGGTCGGCTACATCGGCCTCCTCCAGGCGATCGAGCGCTTCGAGCCGCAGCGTGGACTCGAATTCTCGACCTTTGCCACGCCGACGATCGTCGGTGAGATCAAGCGCTACTTTCGCGACAAGAGCTGGGCGGTCAAGGTGCCGCGGCGTCTCCAGGAGACGATGCAGCGTGCCGACCTGGCCGGCCAGCGCCTGCAGGCCAAGCTCGGGCGGCAACCATCGGTCCAGGAAATCGCGAAAGAGCTCGAGCTGGACCCAGAAGAGGTCCTGGCCGCGATGGAAGCGAGCCCGGCGCAGCGAACCATCTCCTTCGAGTCGACCGGTCCGGCGGCGAGGGAAGAGGATGGACTGCAACTCACCGAACGCCTTGGGCTGGACGACCAGAACCTGGACAAGGTGGAACTGCAGGACCTGCTTGACCAGGCGATGCGACATCTAACGCCTCGTGAGCGGCGGATCATGTACCTGCGCTTCGTCGACGAGCTGCCCCAGGCGGAAGTCGCCAAGCGCCTCGGCATCTCGCAGATGCACGTTTCACGGCTGCAGCGCGCCGCGGTCGAGCGGCTCAAGCGAGAACTGCCCGTCCCGAGCTGATCCGGCCTGGTGGACTCAGTACAATTCACTCTGCGCGCAGACCAAGCAATGAATAGCGCGGACATCCGCCAGCGTTTTCTCAACTTCTTCAAAGAGCGGGACCACAAGGTGTTGCCGAGCTCATCCCTGATCCCGTTCGGCGATCCCAGCTTGTTATTCACCAGCGCCGGCATGGTGCAGTTCAAGCCGTACTTCCTCGGCCAAAGCCGGCCGCCGCATCCTCGTGCCACCACGTGCCAGAAGGTCTTTCGCGCCGTGGACATCGATGTCGTCGGGCACGACGGCCACCACCTCACCTTCTTCGAGATGCTTGGCAACTTTTCCTTTGGTGACTACTTCAAAGAAAAGGCGATTCCATATGCGTGGGAGTTCCTGACCAAGCAGCTTCAGCTCGATGAAAGCCGGCTCTGGGCCGGGATCCACAATGATGACGACGAGAGCTTCGAAATCTGGAAGAAGACCGGCGTGCCGGTCGAGCGGATCCGGCGATTCGGTGACGAATACAACTTCTGGGCTGCCGGCCCGACCGGACCATGCGGGCCCGATTCCGAGGTGCACTACGACTGGGGCGCTGAATACAGCTGCGGCCGGCCCGACTGCGGGCCCAACTGCGAGCATTGCGATCGGTTTCTCGAGATCTGGAACCTGGTCTTCATGCAGTGGAATCGCGACCAGGCCGGCAAGCGCACCGACCTGGCCCGCAAAGGGATTGACACCGGGATGGGCCTCGAGCGCATCACCGCCGTGGTCAACCGGTATCGCAAGGGCGTCTTCGAAACCGATCTCTTCCAGCCGCTGATCCAGCATTGGGCGAAGGCGATGGGCCAGCCATACGGGACCAAACCGGAGACCGACGTTTCGCTCAAGGTGATGGCCGACCACGCCCGGGGCACGACCATGCTGCTGGCCGACGGCGTCGTGCCGGCAAACGACGGGCGCGGCTACGTCTTGCGCCGCCTCATCCGTCGTGCGATGGTGCATGCCCGCCGCCTCGGCCAGGGCGTTGAGCTTGCGTCAGGGGTGCCGATCGTCGCTCGGACGCTGGCTAGAACGTATCCTGAATTGGACAAGGCGGCCGGTGAGATCGCTGCCACCATCCGGACCGAGGAGGAACGCTTCGCGGTTGCGCTCCGGCAGGGAATGGAGCGCTTGCAGGGCCTGCTTGATCGCGGAACGTTGA
>VBHQ01000102.1 GCA_005880395.1 Chloroflexota bacterium | reverse complement strand
CGCGAGTTTGCCGTCGACGCGAACGTCGGCAAGCCGCAGGTCGCCTATCGCGAGACGATCAAGCGCAAGGCCCACGGCATCGGCCGCTTCATCCGCCAGTCGGGCGGTCGCGGGCAGTACGGCCATGCGGAGATCGACATCGAGCCGAACGAGGTGGGCAAGGGCTTCGAGTTCGTCGACAAGATCGTGGGCGGCTCGATCCCCAAGGAGTACCATTCCGCGGTCGAGAAGGGCATCATCGAGGCCCTCAACAGCGGCGTGCTGGCCGGCTACCCGGTGGTCGACGTCAAGGCGACGCTGGTCGACGGCTCGTACCACGAGGTCGACTCCAACGAGATGGCGTTCACGATCGCCGGCTCGATGGCGGCCAAGGACGGCATGCAGAAGGGCCAGCCGACGCTGCTCGAGCCGATCATGAAGGTCGAGGTCGTGATGCCCGAGGAGTTCATGGGCGAGATCCTCGGCGACCTGTCATCGCGCCGCGGCCAGATCCTCGGCATGGAAGGCCGCGCCACCATGCAGGTGGTGCGCGCCTACGTCCCGCTGGGGAACATGTTCGGCTACGCCACCGACCTGCGCTCGAAGACGCAGGGCCGCGCCGTCTACAGCATGGAGTTCCATCACTACCAGGAAGTGCCCAAGTCGATTGCCGAAGAAATCGTTGCCAAGTCGAGAGCCTGAGGAGGTTTCGTAAGAAGGAGTAGCAATGGCGAAGAAGAAGTACGAGCGCACGAAGCCGCACGTCAATGTCGGGACCATCGGTCACATCGACCATGGCAAGACGACGCTGACGGCGGCCATCACCAAGGTCCTGTCGAAGAAGGGGTTCGCGGAGTTCCGCTCCTTCGACTCGATCGACAACGCCCCGGAGGAGAAGGCTCGCGGCATCACGATCGCGACCGCCCACGTCGAGTACGAGACGGAGAAGCGGCATTACGCGCACGTCGACTGCCCCGGGCACGCGGACTACATCAAGAACATGATCACCGGCGCCGCCCAGATGGACGGCGCGATCCTCGTCGTGGCGGCCACCGACGGCCCGATGCCGCAGACCCGCGAGCACATCCTGCTGGCGCGCCAGGTCGGGGTGCCGCGGATCGTCGTGGCGCTGAACAAGGTCGACGCGGTGGACGATCCCGAGATCCTGGAGCTGGTCGAGCTCGAGGTCCGGGAGCTGCTCTCCCGCTACGAGTTCCCCGGCGACGACATCCCGGTCGTCAAGGTCTCGGCGCTGAAGGCGCTCGAGGGCGACGCCCAGTGGGAAGACTCGATCATGAAGCTGATGGACGCGGTCGACACCTATATCCCGGTACCCGAGCGTCCGCTGGACCTGCCGTTCATGATGCCGATCGAGGACGTCTTCTCGATCGAAGGCCGTGGGACGGTGGTCACCGGTCGCATCGAGCGCGGCCAGGTCAAGGTCAACGAAGAGGTCGAGATGGTCGGGATCAACGACACCCGCAAGACGGTCGTCACCGGTGTCGAGATGTTCCGCAAGCTGCTGGATTCCGGCCAGGCAGGCGACAACGTCGGCTGCCTGCTGCGCGGGATCAAGCGCGAGGAGGTCGAGCGCGGCCAGGTGCTGGCCAAGCCCGGCTCGATCAAGCCACACACGGAGTTCGATTCCCAGGTCTACGTGCTGACCAAGGAAGAGGGTGGCCGGCACACGCCGTTCTTCAAGGGCTACCGGCCGCAGTTCTACGTCCGGACCACGGACGTCACCGGCGAGGTCGAGCTGCCGGAGGGCACCGAGATGGTGATGCCGGGCGACAACATCGCCATGAAGATCAAGCTGATCACCCCGATCGCGGTCGAAGAGAAGATGCGCTTCGCCATCCGCGAGGGTGGTCGTACGGTGGGCTCCGGCGTGGCCACCAAGGTGATCAAGTAAGGTCGTGGCCCAGAAGATCCGTATCCGGCTGAAGGCCTACGATCACCGCGTCCTCGACCAGGCCGCGGACAAGATCGTGGACACGGCTCGACGCACCAACGCGTCGACGGCCGGACCGATCCCGCTGCCGACCGAGATCAATCGCTGGACGGTGATCCGCTCCCCGTTCATCGACAAGGACTCGCGCGAGCAGTTCGAGATGCGGACGCACAAGCGGATCATCGATATTCTCGATCCCAATCCGAAGGTCGTCGACGCGCTGATGCGGCTCAACCTGCCGTCGGGCGTCAACATCGAGATCAAGCTCTAAGCCATGGCGACGAAAGGGTTGCTGGCCAAGAAGATCGGGATGACCCAGGTGTTCACCGAAAAGGGTGAGCTCCTGCCGGTCACCGTGCTCGAGGCCGGTCCCTGCACCGTGGTGGGCGTGCGGGCCGTTCAGAAGGACGGCTATGGCGCGGTCCAGCTCGGCTTTGGCACGGTCAAGGAAAAGTTGGTCACCAAGCCGCAGGCCGGGCACTACAAGAAAGCGGGCGTCGCGCCCCATCGCCACCTGCGCGAGATCCGTCTCAAGGGCGATGGGAACTTCGAGCTGGGCCAGGCACTCAAGGTCGACCTCTTCAAGGCTGGTGAGCTGGTCGACGTGACCGGCACCTCGAAGGGCAAGGGTTTTTCCGGCCAGCACAAGCGGCACCACTTCGGCCGCGGTCCGGTGACCCACGGCTCGCACAACATCAAGCAGCCCGGGTCGATCGGGTCGTCCTCGACCCCCTCGCGTGTCTACAAGGGGATGCGCATGGCTGGCCAGTTGGGCAACGCGCAACGCACGACCATCCATTTAAAGGTCGTGCGGGTCGATGTCGATCGCAATCTCTTACTCGTCAACGGCGACGTGCCGGGGCACAAGAACAGCGTCGTGCTGGTGCGTGACTCGGTGCGACAGCCGAAGGGCGCGAAATAATGGCAGAAGACCAGCATCCTCAAAATCCCTCCCCCGCTGGGGGAGGGCCGGGCCAGCCGGCCCACGCGAGCCGCGCGGAACGTGCGACGCGAGCGTTTGAGGCCTCCGGTGGGGGCTCCGTCGCCGTCTTCGACCGCGAGGGCAAGGAGACGGGCCAGCTCCAGCTCCCGGAGGCCGTCTTCGGGACGCCGGTGAATGCCGCGGTGCTCCACCAGGCCGTCCGCCGCCAGCAGGCGAACGAGCGCCAGGGCACCAATGAGACCAAGACCCGCGGCGAGGTCTCGGGCGGCGGGAAAAAACCCTGGAAGCAAAAGGGCACCGGCCGGGCGCGCCAGGGCAGCACCCGGGCGCCGCAGTGGCGGCATGGTGGTGTCGTGTTCGGTCCGCATCCGCGCAGCTACGAGCAGAAAATGCCCCGCACGTCATTCGGGAGCACGATCTGAATCTCGAGAAATCCACGCGCAACCTGGTCAGCGTCAAGACGATCCTGGTCGGCAATCTCAATCCGACCGACGTGCTGATCGCCGACACGATCGTGTTCACGCGCAGCACCCTGGATGACCTGGAGGGATGGCTGGGGTGAAGGCTCCCGTGCAAGTGGTCCAGCGGCCACTGATCTCGGAGAAGAGCTATGCCGCGATGGCAACCGGCAAGTATCTGTTCAAGGTCCATCCGCGGGCGACCAAGACCGACATCGCGATGGCGGTGGCGGACGCTTTCAAGGTCGACGTCGTCAGCGTCAATACGATGCACGTCCGCGGCAAGGAGCGGCGGCGAGGCCGGACCCACGGCTTCCAGCCGAACTGGAAGAAGGCGGTCGTGACGCTGGCGGAAGGACAAAAAATCGAAAGCATGTTCCAGGGCGTCTAGTCGTGCCGATCAAGAAGTACCGGCCCACCTCGCCCGGCCGCCGCTTCATGTCGGTCAGCGCCTTCGACGACCTGACGCGCGGCAAGAAGGCGGAGAAGCGGCTGCTGGTGTCGCTCAAGACCGACGCCGGACGCAACGCGCAGGGAAAGATCACCGTGCGCCACCAGGGAGGCGGGCACCGCAAGCTCTATCGCCTCATCGACTTCAAGCGCAACAAGGCGAATATTCCGGCGACCGTCAGCGCCGTCGAGTACGACCCGAACCGGAGCGCCCGGATCGCGCTGCTGACCTACGCCGACGGCGAGAAGCGTTACATCCTGGCACCGGTCGGCCTCAACGTGGGCGATCGCGTGGTCAGCGGGCCTGAGGCCGATATCCAGCCGGGCAACGCGCTCCCGCTCGCCAATATCCCGCTCGGCACGACCGTGCACAACATCGAGCTCAAGCCGGGACGCGGCGGCCAGGTGGTGCGATCGGCCGGTATGTCGGCCCAGCTGCTTGCCCGTGAGGGCGACTACGCGCAGATCCGGATGCCGTCGGGCGAGGTCCGTCGGATCGCCGTCGTCTGCTACGCGACGGTCGGCCAGATCGGCAACGTCGAGCACGAAAACGAGAATGTCGGCAAGGCCGGCAAGAGCCGCTGGCGCGGAAAGCGTCCCGCCGTTCGGGGCATGACGATGAACCCCTTCGACCACCCGCACGGCGGCGGCGAAGGCCGCTCCGGTGCCGGTGGCAATCCGCAGACGCCGTGGGGCAAGCCGGCACTCGGCTATCGCACCCGTCGCAACAAGAAGACGCGCAACATGATCGTTCGCCGCCGACCACCCAAGAGAAAGAGCAAAGGCTAGGAAGGAATGTCACGTTCAACCCGCAAAGGCCCGTATATCCATCCATCGCTGATGAAGAAGATCACGGTGATGAATGCGCAGAAAGATAAAAAAGTCATCAAGACGTGGGCGCGCGACTCGAGCGTGTTCCCCGAGATGGTGGGGCACACGATCGCCATTCATGACGGCAAGAAGCACGTGCCCATCTTCATCACCGAGAACATGGTCGGCCACCTGCTGGGCGAGTTTGCGCCGACCCGACGCTTCCGCGCCCACGGCCACCACACCGAGAAGTCGACGACACTGAAATAACCATGGAAGTACAAGCCAAGGCCAAATGGGTCAGGACATCGCCCCGCAAAGCGCGGCTGGTGGCGCAGACGCTGCGCAATCTGCCGGTTTCCGAGGCGCTGGTTGCCTGCCAGTTCATGCCGAAAGCGGCCGCCCGCGACGTCGCCAAAGTCATCCGCTCGGCGCAGGCGAACGCGGAGAACAACTTCAACCTCGTGCGCGATGACCTGGTGATCAAAGACATCCGGGTCGAACCGGGGCCGATGCTCAAGCGCGGCCAGCCCCGCGCGATGGGCCGCCTCTTCAGCATCTTCAAGCGGACCAGCCATATCACCGCCGTCGTCGAGGACCGGCCCGGCGCCATCCGGCGCCGCGCTGCCTCCCTGCCGCGAGCGCCCCAACCGAGCGCCGCGGGACCAACCGGGCGTGATTCGGCGAGAGCTGCCGCGAGAGCCGGTCGGCCCACCCCGGCGGCTCCTGCCGCGAGCGACTCAGCGAGCGCCGCGGCGACCACCGAGTCGGACGAACCAGCTGAGCGTGACGCGACGAGAGCGCGGCGCAGCACGAAGCCAGCGGCGCGTAACCAACCGGGCGTAACGACGCGAGAGCAGTCGACCGACGCCGAGGTGGGGAAGAAGGGTCAGGCCAAAAAGACCGACAAGACAGCCGGCGCCAAAGCGACGACCGCGAAGGCCGAAGGCAAGAAAGATCAGAAACGCGATACCAAGGAGAAAAAGGGCAAGTAGTGGGACATAAGGTTCACCCGAACGGGTTCCGGCTGGGCGTCTACCGCAACTGGGAAGCAAAGTGGTTTGCCCCCGACAAGGAGTACAAGCCGCTGCTGCTCGAGGATGTCCGGCTGCGGCGAATGCTGCTCGCCCGGCTGAAGAACGCCGGCGTGGCCCGGATCGAGACCGAGCGCTCCTCGTCGGCGCTGACGATCACGCTCCACACCGCGAAGCCCGGCATCGTCATCGGCAAGGGCGGCACGAGCGTCGACCAGTTGCGTGACGAGCTGGAGAAGACCACCGGGAAGCGCGTTCGCGTGACGATCCAGGAGATCAAGAAACCCGAGCTGAGCGCGCAGCTGGTGGCGGAGAACGTCGCCGCGCAACTCGAGAAGCGGATCGCGTTTCGCCGGGCAATCAAGCAATCGCTGATGAAGACGATGCGGGCGGGAGCCCAGGGCGTGAAGATCCGGGTCAAGGGCCGCCTTGGCGGCTCCGAGATGGCGCGGATCGAATGGAACCGCGAGGGCCGCGTCCCCCTGCACACGCTGAAGGCGGACATCGACTTCGGGCAGACTGAGGCGAAGACGACGTTCGGCCGCATCGGGGTCGGTCCCGCAGCCAGCTGCGCGTGACGAAGCGAGAGTCGTGGCGCCGAGCCCGGCGGTGGCGGTGGCACCAACCGTGCCTGACGAAGCGAAAGCCGCAGCAGCCACGGAGGTCCCGGCAAAGCCGAAGCGTACATCGCGCGCCAAAACGGCCACGACCGGCACCGCCGACGCGGCGGAAAAGCCGAAGCGCGCTACCCGGGCGAAAGCTGCCACCACTGAGACCCAACCCGGCGCAGCAAAGCGAGAGCCGGTGCGCACCCGCACGGCCAAGAAGAAGGAATAGGCAGATGTTGCTTCCCGCGCGCGTCAAATATCGCAAGCTTCACCGGGGCCGCCGCACTGGCGTCGCCACCCAGGGCAACGACCTGGCCTTCGGCGAGTTCGGCCTGCAGGCATCCCAGGCGGCCTGGATGACGAACCGCCAGATCGAAGCCGCCCGCCGCGTGATGACGCGCTACACCCGCCGCGGTGGCCAGGTCTTCATCCGGATCTTCCCCGACAAGTCGGTCACCAAGAAGCCGGCCGAGACCCGCATGGGAAGCGGCAAGGGCGCGCCCGAAGGCTGGGTGGCCGTCATCAAACCCGGTCGTGTGCTCTTCGAGATGGGTGGGGTCACGCCCGAGATCGCGAAACGTGCTTTCCAGCTGGCGGCCTACAAACTGCCGCTGAAAACCCGGACGCTGGGCATCAAGTCGGGCGTGAAGGCTGCCGCCGACGTCAAGATCAAGGGCGCGGCGGAGGTGAAGCCGGGAGAGGGTGTCGACGTGCTGGCCGGTGCGGGGGCCGCCCCGACTGCGGCTGCCGCCGCCGGGCCGGCCGCCAGGGGCCCGAAAGCGGCGCCCGGCGCCGCGCCATCGATCAAAGCTGCCCCCGGGGCGGCACCGAAGGCGGCGGCGCCTGCGGCCAAGCCGGCCGCTCCCAAGGCGGGTAAGAAATGAAGATGAAAGATCTCCAGGGCCTCTCGATGCCCGACCTGCAGAAGAAGCTCAAGGACTCCCGCCAGGAGCTCTTCAACCTGCGCTTTCAGATGGCGACCGGCCAGCTGCAGAACCACCGGCAAATCCGGCACATCCGCCGCAACCTGGCGCAGATCCTGACCGAGATCTATTTGAAAGAAGGCGACGGCGAGGCAGTGCAGACCGCTGCGCCCGAAACCGCCGCGAGCGAAGGCAAGCCAAAGGTCAGTCAGAAAACGCGCAAGCGTAGCGCCGGCGCCGAGGAGAAGGCATGAGCGACGAAACGAGCACGGAGACACGGTCGATGCGCAAGGTGCGAACCGGCACCGTGATCAGCGACAAGATGGACAAGACGGTCGTGGTCCGGGTGCAAACCATGAAGGAGCACCGGCGCTACAAGAAGCACGTCCAGCATTCGACGCGGTTCAAGGCGCACGACGAGCAGAACCAGTGCAAGATCGGCGACCGGGTCCGGATCATGGAGACCCGGCCGATCTCGCATGACAAGCGCTGGCGGGTCGTCGCCATCGTGGAGAAAGCAAAATAGCCGTCGCCATGGTGCAGCAAGAATCGCGGTTGAAGGTGGCGGACAACACAGGGGCGCGCGAGATCCTGTTGATCCGGGTCATGGGCGGGCACTATCGCAAATACGCCTCGATCGGGGACGTCATCACGGCCGCGGTCACGATTGCCACACCGGGCGGACAGGTGAAGAAGTCGGAGGTCGTCAAAGCGGTGGTCGTGCGCACCTCACGCGAGTTTCGCCGGCCCGACGGCTCGACGATCCGATTCGACGAAAACGATGAAGATCGTTTCCCTGGCTCCGGAGGTTCTCTAGCATGTCAGCGACGCATCTCGACATTCACAAGGACGACACCGTGCAGGTGATCTCGGGCAAGGACCGGGGCAAGCGCGGGGTCGTAGTGCGGACGGTGCCCGAGCAGGGCAAGATCGTCGTCAAAGGCGTCAACCTGCTCAAGCGGCACCAGCGCGCCAATACCCAGAAGGGCGGAACGAAAGTCATGCAGGGTGGCATCGTCGACTTCGAAGCGCCGCTCAGCTACTCGAACGTGATGCTGGTCTGCAACAAGTGCGACAAGCCGACCCGCATCCGCAAGACGACGCTCCCCAACGGGCAGAAAGCGATCGTCTGCGTCAACTGCGGCGAAGTCTACGAACGAGTGAGAGAGAAAGTATGAGCGTCGCCAGCCCTTCCCGCGTCGAGCTGCGACTGAAGCAGCGCTACCAGGACCAGATCGCGCCCCGGCTGATCCAGCGCTTCGCCTACAGCAACGTGCATCAGGTGCCGCGGCTGATCAAGGTCGTGCTCAACATCGGCATCGGCGAGGCGATCCAGAACCCCAAGGCCCTGGACGCCGCCGTGTCCGACCTGCAGAAGATCAGCGGCCAGAAGCCGGTCGTCCAGCGGTCCCGCAAGGCGATCGCGAACTTCAAGCTTCGCGCCGGGCTGCCGATCGGCGTCAAGGTCACGCTGCGAGCCGGCCGCATGTACCAGTTCGTGGACAAGCTGCTCTCGGTCGGGTTGCCCCGCATCCGTGACTTCCGTGGGATCTCGCCCAGCGGCTTCGACGGCAAGGGTAACTACACGCTTGGCCTGCGGGAGCAATTGATTTTTCCGGAAATCGAGTACGACAAGATCGATAAACTACGCGGACTCGAGGTGACATTCGTCACCAGCGCGCGCAACGACGATGAGTCGCGGGCGCTGTTGACAGAGCTCGGGTTCCCGTTCAGGAAGTGAGGCACTGATTGGCTAAGAAATCGACCGTCAACCGCGGGCTGCGCAAGCACAAGCACGCCGTCTCCCAGCACAATCGCTGCAACCTGTGCGGACGGCCCCGGGCGTACATGCGGAAGTTCGGGATCTGCCGCATCTGCTTCCGGACGCTGTCGTCGAACGGGCAGGTGCCTGGCGTAAAGAAGGCGTCGTGGTGAGGAGGGCATCGTGAGCACAGATACCGTCGCCGACATGCTGACCCGGATCCGTAACGCGAACACCGCCGGGCATTCGCGGGTCTCGATGCCCGCCTCGCGCGTGGGCACGGAGATCGCGCGCGTGCTCAAGGATGAGGGCTACATTGCCGGCTTCGAGGTCGGCGAGAGTGAGCAGGGGCAGAAGATCGACATTACGTTCAAGCCCAAGACCCCGCGCGGCAAGTCGCTCGCCGGGCTGCGTCGTATCAGCAAGCCGGGGCTGCGGGTCTACGCCCGCAAGACCGAGATCCCGCGGGTCCTCGGCGGGCTCGGCATCGTGATTCTCTCGACCTCGCATGGTGTGATGTCAGGACAGCAGGCCACCAGGGCGGGCCTTGGCGGCGAAGTCGTGTGCTACGTTTGGTGACCCATGAGTAGGATTGGCAAGCTTCCGGTCAAGATCCCGAGCGGCGTGACGGTCAGCCTCAGCGACCACACGCTGTCGGTGAAGAGCGGCAAGTCCGAGCTGGTCCGCCAGCTCAACCCCGAGATGCAAGTTACCGTGAGCGGCGACGCGGTCGTGGTCGAGCGGCCGAGTGAGTCCAAAACGCATCGCTCGCTGCATGGGCTGACCCGCACCCTGGTCTGGAACATGATCGAGGGTGTGAGCAAGGGGTACGAGAAGCAGCTCGAGCTGGTCGGCGTGGGCTATCGCGCCAGCCGGCAGGGGGAGGCCCTGGTCCTGAACGTGGGCTTCTCGCATCCCGTGCGCTACCCGGTCCCGACGGGGATCACGATCGACGTGCCGGAGCCGACGCGGATCCACATCAAGGGGGCCAGTAAAGAGCAGGTTGGCCAGGTGGCCGCCGAGGTGCGGAAGGTCCGCCCGCCCGAGCCCTACAAAGGCAAGGGCATTCTCTACCGTGGCGAGCGCATCCGCCGCAAGGCGGGCAAGACCGGGAAGACCGCCGGAGCGGCGAAGTAATGAACAAGGTCCCCGACCGCCGCGGCACACGGATTCGCCGCCATGTCCGGTTGCGCACCCGCCTCGAGGGCGGGCCGAAGCGGCCGCGGCTGGCGGTGTTCCGCAGCCTGCATCACGTCTATGCGCAGATCATCGACGACGCCTCGGGGCGGACGCTAGCAGCAGCCTCGACGACGGACGGCGACTTGCGCAAGTCGGTCAAGTCGCACTCCGGCGCGGAGGGCGCGGCGGCCGTCGGCAAGTCGATCGCCGAACGGGCGCTGAAATCGGGTGTCGAAACGGTCGTCTTCGATCGTGGGGGGTTTCCCTATCACGGTCGGATCAAGGCGCTGGCCGAAGCCGCGCGTAGCGCGGGATTGAAGTTCTAGGAAGAGAGAAATCATGAGTTACCAATACGGAAGAGGCCAGTCGGAATTCACGGAAAAGGTCGTCCACCTGAACCGGGTAGCAAAAGTCGTCAAGGGCGGCCGCCGGTTCTCCTTCAGCGCGCTCGTCGTCGTCGGCGACCAGAATGGCCGCGTGGGCGCCGGCCTGGGCAAGGCCGGTGAGGTGCCGGAAGCGATTCGCAAGGCCGTCGAGTCGGCCAAGAAGCACCTGATCACGGTGCCGATGGTCGGGAGCACGATCCCGCACGAGGTTCGGCTGAAGCTCGGCGCCGCGAAGGTGCTCCTGAAGCCGGCCGCTCCCGGAACCGGGATCCGTTCGGGCGGCGCGATGCGTGCCGTCGTCGAACTGTCCGGGGTGAAAGACATCATCACGAAGTCGCTGGGCACGAACAACCCGGTGAATACCGTCCGCGCGACGATTGCGGGGTTGCAGGCCCTGAAGACCGCCGATGCCGTCGCCCAGGCGCGCGGCAAGCCGGCGGAGGAGATGGAGCGGCTCAGCCGTCGCGGGCCCAAGCCCCCGGCCCCATCGGTCCCGGATGGGTCTCCTTCGGATGCCGCTCCTGAGGCAGCCTCCCAGCCTCAACCGGAGCCAGTCGCGTAATCATGGCGATGCTGAAGATCACCTACGTGCGTTCCGTCATTGGGCAGAAGCCCGATCACAAGGCGACCGTCGCCGCCCTCGGCTTGCGGCGGCTGCATCAGACGGTGCAACACGAGGACAGCCCACAGCTGCGAGGCATGGTGCACAAGGTCCGTCACCTGGTCCGCGTCGAGGAGGCGTCGCGATGAAGCTGCACGAGCTGCAGCCGGCGCCTGGCTCGCACCATTCGCGCAAGCGCGTCGGACGCGGGCCCGGCTCCGGCCACGGCAAGACGTCCACTCGTGGCCAGAAGGGTCAGGGCGCGCGCACCTCGGTCAATCTGCCCAAGACGTTCGAGGGCGGGCAGACGCGGCTCACGATGCGCACGCCGAAACTGCGCGGGTTCCATAACAAGTGGCGCAAGCACTTTGCCGTCCTCAACCTGACCAAGCTCAACCGATTCGATGACGGGACCGAAGTCCGGCCCGAGCTGCTGGTCGAGTCCGGCATCGTCAAGGAGGTCGGCGCCGGCATCAAGATCCTGGGCACCGGCGACCTTGGCAAGAAATTGACGATTCACGCGCACCGGTTCTCGGCCGAGGCCCGGCGCAAGATCGAGGCAGCCGGCGGAACCGTGGCCGTGATCGAGGTGCCGGCGCCGATCCGTCCCAAGACCAAGCGCGCCAAGAACCAGCCCAAGCCGCCGCGGCCGACCCCGGCGCCCGAGCCGGAGGCGAAGGCCGAGCCCAAGCAAAAGAAGGAGAAGGCCCCCAAAGCCCAGGCGAGCGCTGGCAAACAGGCCGGCGCCAGTTCGCCCAAGCAGCCCGGCGCCAGTTCGGGCAAGCAGCCGAAGCCCGAAAAGGGTAAGAGTTAGTCGATGGGCATGCTGGAGGCGATCGGCAATGCGCTTCGGATCCCGGAGCTGCGCCGCAAGATCTTGTTTACGCTGGGCCTCTTTCTGGTGTTCCGGATCCTGGCGCACATCGCCATTCCGGGAGCCGACAAGGCCGCGCTCGACAAGCTCTTCAACACGAACGCCTTCTTGGGCCTGCTCGACCTGTTCTCGGGCGGCGGCCTGTCGACGTTCTCGGTGATCGCCATGGGCGTGAATCCGTACATCAACGCCTCGATCATCATGCAGCTGATGACGGTCGTCTCGACGCGGATGAAAGAACTCAGCAAAGAAGGCGAGTTCGGTCGACGAAAGATCACCCGCTGGACCCGCTGGCTGACGGTCGGCCTGGGTCTGCTACAAGCCTGGGGCCTGACGCTGGTTTTCAGCCGCCAGGGCGTCCTGACCAACCTCAACTGGTTTGGCATCGTCGAGATCATGATCACGCTGACGGCGGGGACCGTCATGCTGATGTGGTTCGGTGAGCTGATCACCGAATACGGCATCGGGAACGGGATCTCCCTCGTCATCTTCGCCGGCATCGTCGGCCGGATTCCCACGACCATCTACAACCTGATGACCGGCGGCGGCGCATCGCAGAACCTGGCGCCGATGCTGCTGTTTGCGGCGCTGGCAATCGTCGTGACGGCGTTCATCATCGAGGTGCAGCAGGCGCAACGGAAGATCCCGATTCAGTCGGCGCAGCGCGTGGTGGGCCGCAAGGTCTACCAGGGGCGCAGCTCCCACCTCCCGCTGCGGGTCAACCAGGCGGGGGTCATCCCGATCATCTTCGCGATCTCGATCATGTTCTTCCCGGTCATCGTCGGCAACTTCCTGGCGACCGCGCCCAACCCGTGGGGGGCGATCTCGACCTGGCTGCGAAGTTATTGGGTGCCGAACGGGCCCAACATCC
>VBHQ01000163.1:19005-23306 GCA_005880395.1 Chloroflexota bacterium | reverse complement strand
GACCCCGGAGCACGTCGTAGTGCCAATAGGTCGGGTAGGAGAACTCCGTCCAGGCTGCGTGGTGATTCGTCACGCGGTCCCGGACGATCACCTCACCGGTCGACAGCCTGCGAAGCATTCGCCGCTCGAGGAGATACGCCTGGCCGCGGAGGCGGGCAGCGGTCACGTCCAGCACGCTCCCCACCGCTCGCTCGTACTCCAGCAGACCCTCCAGCACGTCGATCGTGGTGTGGAACGATCCCCGCGTTGATCCGTTCTCCCGCTCGCAGTTCCATCCGCCATCACCCATCTGCTCGCCGAGGAGCCGGGCGACGATGGGCTCGACGTCTTCGCCGAAGTAGGCCCCGATCGCCACAGTCCTGCCGTTGATGCACGGCTCCACCTCGCCCGCGAAGAAGGGCTCGCCATCGTGCTCCCATCGGCAGTGCTCGCGGACCAGGCGGACGGCGCGACGCGCTCCAGCACTGGCAGGCTCAAGACCGAACGCCCGCAAGAGCATCAAGCTCCAGGCCGTGGAGGTCCATTCGGGGAAGAGGGTGCCTTGCCTCTCCCGTGGCAGCGATTGCCACCAGTTTGTCGCGCCAGCGGAGCTAAACGTGGGAATGCCTCCATCCCATTGGCCATCCTCGCGCTGGAGGGCAAGCAACCGTGCGCCCCAGCCCTCGCTGGCGACGCGGGCACGCTCGACCGCGACCTCCTCCTCGGGCGCATCATTAAGGTCACGCATCACCTGCCAGCGGATCGCGGGGTCCGAGTTCAACAACCATTCGACGACATCCATTCGCTCTATCTCCAGAACGTCCCGAGTCGATAACTTTCGCGCGGCGACTCCGTCTACCTTATCGATATGGAAACCAAGAATCTCGACATCTATGGCGACCCGCCGATCCCCTGGTCGCGCGCCCTGGAACTACTCGAGGCAGACCCATCGGCGCAACCGCCGCGGACGACATGGCTGGGCACTGTCCGGCCGGATGGCCGCCCGCATCTGGCGGGTGTGGGCGCCCTTTGGGTTGACGGCAAGTTCTACCTCACAAGCGGCCCGCACACCCAAAAGAGCCGGAACCTCGCTGCGAATCCGAGCTGCGCGCTCTCCATGGCGCTTCCCGGCCTCGACCTCGTCGTCGAGGGCCGCGCAGCGAAGGTGACCGACCAGGCAACGCTTGAGCGACTGGCTGAACGCTACGCGGCGCAGGGCTGGCCCGCCCGCGCGTCTGACGGTGCACTCACGGCCGAATACAGCGCGCCAAGCGCCGGACCTCCACCATGGCACCTTTACGTTGTGACGCCGCTTGTCGCGTTCGGGGTCGCGAGTGAAAAGCCATACGGTGCGACCCGCTGGCGCTTCTAAGCGAGGGTTTGATCCACTCCGCCGCTACGAATAAATTCATACTGATTGTGATGGTCCTGCGGGTGATTACGCTGGTCTTCGCGGGCGTACGGCGATGACAACTGTTCATTTTGGTGGGTCGTTTCTTGTGCTGTTGGCGAGCATCATTGTGCTCATCGGGGGCGGCATCCTACTGGTAATACTTGCTCCGCAAGTAGGCAACGACCTCTGGAAAAGCGTCATGCGTCGTTAAGCTCCACGGCGAAAGACGATGTTGCCGCCGACGATCGTGGTCTGAACCTGGGCGTTCATAATCTGGTTCCCGGGTATCGACAGCACATCACGTTCGAAGATCGTGATATCGGCGAGCATTCCCGGACGTAGTTGCCCTTTTTCGTTTTCGGCGAACTCAGCGTACGCAGCGCCGCTCGTGTAGGCATCGATCGCCTCTGCCATCGATAGTCGCTCGCTGGGAATCCAGCCTCCTGCCGGCTGGCCCTTCACCGTGGTTCGGTTAACCGCCATATTCAAGCCAAGTCGTGGATCGATCGAGACGACGGGCCAGTCGGAACCGAACGCCAGGCGGCCGCCCATCCGGTGGATCGAGCCCCAGGGCCAGCCTGCGGCGGCGCGTGCAGCGCCAATCTGTTTGGCCCAACTCTCAAATTGACTTTCCGATGGATCCGCATGATACGGCTGCATGCTCGCAACAACGCCGAGTTGGCCGAAGCGCGGGAGATCAGCAGGACTAATCGCCTCGATGTGCTCGATGCGATGGCGGCGGCCACGGGGCCCATTGTTCCGGGCGACCGCCTCGAAGGCATCCAGAGCGCAGCGAATGGCGCGATCACCGATCGCGTGAACCTGCACCTGCCAGCCGCGGCGATCGGCCACCTGGAGGGCGGCCTCAAATTCGCCCGGGTCCCATTGCAACTGCCCGGCGCCCGGCTGATCAAGGGGTGCTCCCTCATACGGCGCGAACATGGAAGCGGTTCGAGTCTCAATGACGCCGTCCATAAAGGTCTTCAAGATCCCGGCAGCGATCCACCGATTGCCCCGATGAGCGGACGCCTCTTCCTCATATTCCCGAAGCTGCTTTTCCCATTCCGCGATCGAACGCCCCGGCTTCATGCTTCTCGACAGCCGCACGCGCAACGTGGGATAGCCCTGTCCTCGGAGCCGTTCGACAATCGAGAACGGCAGGGCCGGCGCCGAGGCATCCTGAACACTGGTCAGCCCATAGCTCGCCGCCAATTCCATCGACCGCTTCAGCAGGTCGAGCTCATCGCTTACTGATAGCGCTGGAAGCGCGTTATCGACGAGCTCCATCGCTGTCTCTTTGAGGATGCCGGTGGGTTCGCCATGCTCGTCTCGCATGATGTGGCCGCCCGGCGGATCGGGTGTCTGTCGGGTGATGCCGAGGCGGGCCAGCGCCGCCGAGTTGATCCAGGTCGTGTGCACATCGAATGATTCAAAGGCAGCCGGCCGATCAGGAACGACCCTGTCGAGTAGGCTCCGGTTGGGATACCCCCCGGGGAATGTTGCGTAGATCCATCCCCGCCCGCAGATCCATTCACGATCGGGGTTGGCCTGGGCGAATCCGGCGATCCGCCGCACAATCGCCTGCACCGAGCTCTCGCCGCCGAGATCGAGATTAACGAGCTGACGTGACCCGTTATGCAGGTGAACGTGCGCATCGTTGAACCCGGGCGCGACCAGGCCGCCTCGTGCATCGATTACCTGTGGCTCACTCCGGCGGCGCTGATGAATCTCCCGGTCGGAACCGACCGCCAGGATTCGCTCCCCCTCAATGGCGATCGCCGTGACACCAGCCGGAGCGCCAAAGACGCGACCGTTGACGATCAGCACGCTGGATCCGGCTTGGTCATCGCCTTCGCTAACTCCAAGTCGATGAACCCCATCGCCGTAAGGGTAGGATTGCGCCCCTAAGGCTCGGCGCAGGCCGGGGCGGTCGCGGGCGTCATAGGAACGATGGTCCTTGCCGGACACTTCCTCCCGAGCCTCGACTGGCTCGTCACGCTGGCGATCGGCCTGATCATCGCCGCAGCCGGCATGCTGCTCTTCCGGCAGGCCCGAAGCGGTGGGCTGGCGTTTGCGTTGGCGCTATTCACCGCCGAGACGGGCACCCTGGTCACCATCCGTGCGCTGATCGCCGCGGGAACCTCGAGCCGCTGGCAGTACATCATGCCCTTTGCCCTGGTCCTGGTCCCTGCGCTTTACGTGACCTTCATCCTCACCCGGCTTCGCCGATGGCGAGCCGCCGGCTTCAACCAGCCGGGGGCATGGCGAGCGCTTCACCTCATCATTCCGCTGCTGGCGACGCTCGCCCTCCCTGCTGTCGGCCTCGCCGCCCACGGGGTGCTGCCGATGCTCGGGTTCATCCTGACGCTTCAGATCGCGTTCATGCTCATCGACGTCTTCATGGAGGAGGCAACCTATCGCGGCATCATCCTCGAAGCGCTGCACCACTATCCAGCAACCGTGCGGGTCCTGATCACGGCAACACTTTTCGGCCTGAGCCACATCGACAACCTCTTTCTCCCAGGCACTGATGAAATCGGCGTGCTGTACCAGATCTTCGAGGCGACACTCGTCGGCGTGCTCTTGACCGCCGCGCGTCTGCGCATGAACACGATCTGGCCGCTGATCGCCATCCACGCCGCCTACGACCTGATGCTGATCCTCGCATTCGGTCACGCCTTCCCAGTGGCGCCCACGCTTGGCGGTTTTATTGTCGACACCACGGTCAACCTTGGACTGGCTCTATTCGGACTGGTGCTGGTGCGATCCCGCCGCCAAGCACTCACAGAAGAACAGCAGGCTGCCTGATGCGCTTCACCAGCCGCCATCTGACCGTCGGCGTGATCGCGGCGAGTCTCGTCCTTGCGCTTTGCGATGTCCTCTGGCTTGACACCTATCGCTACGCGGTCGCTTCGCCGGACTTCTTCGT
>VBHQ01000163.1:0-18997 GCA_005880395.1 Chloroflexota bacterium | reverse complement strand
TCGCCTGGCTGGTTCTCCCGCTGAGCTGGCTGCCGTACGCGATCGCCGCCTGGATCTGGAAGGCGATCCTGGCGGCAGCCTTCATCGTCGCCTGGTCCCTGGCGGCACCGGGCCGGCGATCCGCAAAAATGCTTTACGGCGTCACCGCCGTGGTTTTGCTGCCCGTCTTCATCAGCTTCTTTTTCGGGCAGGTCAGCGTTCTCATCGTCGCGGTGGTGGCAGGATCCTGGTGGCTGATCCGGCGCGACCAACCATGGGTCGCCGGCTTGACGCTCTCCCTGCTCATCCTGAAGCCGCAACTGGCGTTTCTCGTGCCTCCGGCGCTCTTGCTCGCCGGGTTTGGTCGCGTGTTTGTGAGCTGGTTACTCGGAACAGCGGTGCTCGGCGCGGCCGCGCTGCTGATGGTGGGGCCGTCCGTCTTCTCCCACGTGGCCAGGTCGCTCGCGCTGATTCAGGGCGTCCCGGGACCCGTCCAGCTGTCGCTCGAGCGCCAATTCCCACTACCAATCGCCGTGATTGGCATCGCGATCGTGCTGCTGGCGGCCGGGGCCGTCGTGCTTCGCGCTCGCGGCCGCGATCCCTCGATTCCCATGGCGGCCGCCCTTATCGCCGGGATTCTCGTCAGCCCCTATATCAACTTCTACGACCTGTCCGCCGTCGTGCTGGCCGGCTGGCTGATGCTGCAAACCAGGCCGCGGCGGTGGCAGTGGCTGATCCTCTTCGGGGTCTACGTCGCCCTTGACCTTGCCCCGGTCTGGCCGGTGTTGACCATCGCGGCGTTAGGCGTCTGGCTGGTCAGCTTGCTGACGCCATGGGCGGCGCCGAACGCGCTCGATCAGCCGGTTACGCAGGCCGGTGCGGCCGCCGCGTAACGGTACAGGTTCTCCAGGAATTGGTGCGGATTGACGGTGCCGGCGTGGGCCGTCAGCGGTTGCGTCGACTCGATGACCTCGAAGTGCACGTTTGCCATGTCGCTGAAGCCGGCGCCCGGATCATCCGGATCGCCCCCGCTTCTCGCGATCAAGGCTCCGGCCGCCACATGAGCGGCGTTTTCCACGTCGAATTCCCGAACATGGCCGTAGAGAAACGCGATCGGTTCTCCGCTGTCATCGGTGAAGACATCCGACACGATCACCACGGCCCAGCCTTGCGGCCCGCCGGGAATGGTCCAGTTCGTGAGCCGGTAGGCGGTGCCAGAGGTCACGGCATACAGCGGCGTCCCGCTATCGAGAATGATGTCGATCGCGTTGTGCCCCGACATCTCGACCAGCGATCCGGTCGTGACGTCATGGACCGGGAGCTGCTCGCGAACGCTGGTGCCATTGAAGGCGCCATAGTCTTCGATCATCTGCCCCTCGGGATCTCCGGGTCGGCCCCACGGAAGGTGGAGGTGCAGGCTGGAGGTGGCGGTGGTCTTGCTGGTGAAGGCGATGTCGAGGGGCATCGCTGGGCAGGAAGCCGCTGATGGCGTCGCCGCCGGATGCGCCGATGCAAGCGCGGGCCGGCCTTCGGAGGGCGAAGCGGCGCTCACGGCGTTGAACTGCAGCACCGCGCCCGCCGCGCCGCCGACTGCCAGGCTTCCAACTACCACCGCGAACTTCCTCAACCACATGGTCGACCGCACAACGGCGCAGCATGAGAAATCGGTACGAATCTGCTGAGCCGGCGTTCACTCGTAACCGATTCGCCTTAGCGGCCGTTAACAATTGGTTGGGTCGGGCGCGTCGCGAAAAAAATGCTGTTGCATTGGGTCCCAACGCTGATAGAATTTTGCTTGTGCTGCTTGCTGGCAGCACCCATGTTCGAAAGGGCAGGCATAACTTGCAACAACCCATTGCGGAACACGGCTGCCTAACGCAGCACTCACAACTCGATCGCCTTCGTGAGCTGGCCGAGGGTACGGCTCGCGAATACGTCCGAGACCTGCAGCCAACCGAGCTCCTGACCCCCACGCTTTTCGTCATCGATCAAGTCGGCAAGGAATCGACATGGAATCTCGATCGCCTTCCCCTCGCGCACTCATCATCGACGGCGGTGCAACTCGTACTCCATCCAGAAATCGCGCTCGACAATCTTGTGCCAACGCAGACGATCATGCGCATTCTGCGCGACACGGAGGCATCGGCCGCAGCACTGGTCGCGCCGGCCAGCGCATCGATGGCGGCGCTCCAACTCGCCGACCTCGATCACGAACAGAGCCTGATCGCGCGCATCGAACGACCGGCTGAATCGCAGGCGACGCTCGCCAAGTGGGATTTCGGCAAAATCGCCTGGGCAGTGCGGCTGCGGCAGGTGCTGCGGGCGGCCCAGTCAGCCGCGGATGACGCGCGCAAGGACGACACGCCCAGCCGACCCGTATCGGCGGCGCCTGGCGTCCGGCCGGCCGAGCCGACACCGAGCCGGCGCAACCATCGCCGGGAGATGCGTGAGCAGCTGCATCGAACTCCTGCCCCCGCCCCCTCCTGGTTGCAGTAACTAGACGGCGACCCTCTTGCTGGTACCCCGGGGCTCGGCGACGGGGATCCGTTCTGCGCAGAGAGGACATTCCTCGGGCGCGTAGGACGGAAAGTCGACCGTGAGGCAGGCAAAGAAGGGAACATCCGTTGGCGTGCGACCGGATGTTCGATCTGCGAGGACGCCGATTCCAACAACCTCGCCGCCGGCATGACCTACGCAGGTCGAGGTCTCAGCGAGCGAACCGCCGGTGGTCACGACGTCGTCGACGATCAGGACGCGGGTACCGGTGGGAATCTGAAAACCGCGCCGCAGCGCGCGGCCACCTGCTTCACCTCGTTCGACGTAGACGGCATTCACGCCGAGCTGGCGCGCCACTTCAAATGCCAGGATAATGCCCCCGGTGCTGGGACCCGCCACCATCTGCGGGCGTGAAGGACGGAACCGATCAGCAATCATCCGGGCCAGTGCGCCGGAGGCTCGCGGATCTTCCAGGATGCGGAACTTCTCGAGATAATCGGCGCCATGGCGGCCACTGGTGTAGGCGAAATGGCCGCGCAGGAAGGCGCCGGCCGACTCGAAGGCTGCCAGCGCGGCCGCTTGCTGGTCAGACACCCGCCATCACCTTCGCGGGCCTGAGCGATAGCTGGCTCAGTCGCGTGTAGCCTCGCTGTTCGATGTAGCCGGCGATTCCCTCAACCACCTCTCTGGCAGCCTGCGGCCGGAGGTAGTTGACGGTCCCGAGTTGAACTGCCGCCGCCCCGGCGAGGAGAAACTCGAGCGCATCATCGGCCGTCATGATGCCGCCGATGGCAATAACCGGGATGCTCAGCTGCTCGGCGAGCTGCCAGACTGCGTACAAGGCGAGCGGCTTGATCGCCGGACCGCTGAGCCCGCCACTACCGCGGGAAAGGATCGGCCGCCGGCGACGAACGTCGATCGCCATCCCGACGAAGGTGTTGACGGCCGAGACAGCGTCGGCGCCGGCACTTTGGACCGCGCGGCCGATGGCAACGATATCAGTGACGTTCGGCGTCAGCTTGACAATCAGGGGAAGAGAGGATGCCTGCCGAACGGCATCAGTGACCTGCGCTGCGAGCTGCGCGTCCACTCCGAACTGGAGGCCGTTGGCAACGTTCGGACATGAAATGTTGAGCTCCAGGCCGGCGATCCCTGGTACGCCATCGAGGCGGCGCGCCACCGTCGCGTAATCGTCGATCGAATCGCCGGCGACGTTGACGATCACCGGGACGTCCCAGGTTTTCCACAGGGGCGCGTACTCGCGCACCACATGATCAGCCCCGGGGTTCTGTAAGCCAATCGCGTTCAGCATCCCGGACGGCACCTCGGCGATCCGGACCGGGTCATTGCCCGGCCGGGCTTGCGGAGTCGTGCCTTTGGTAATGATCGCGCCCAACGACGCGCGATCGGCCGCGGGCGCATCGAAACCGTAGCCGAAGGTTCCCGACGCAACCAGCACCGGCGTTCGAAGACGCAAGCCGCGGCCGAGGTCGACGGCGAGGCTGACGGCGTCAGTCATGAAAGGCGTCCGTCATGCGGCTCCAATCGAGCCGATCCGCGCGCACGCACGGGCCGTGCTGGCAGCTGAGCAAATAGCCGCCGCCTCGACCTGGCACGGCACAACCCAGGCAGGTGCCGAGGCCACATCCCATCGGCGTTTCGAGGGCGATCTGAATCGAGCCCAGTGAAATTCCGAGGACCGGCGCGCGTTGGACGAGCGCCTGCAGCATCGGCGTCGGGCCGCAAGCGAAAAGCTCATATCCCCCACCCCTTAAAAGAAGGTCGGTGACGGGGCCTCGGTAGCCTGCGCTGCCGTCGTCGGTTGCAGCTCGCACGTCGGCGCCAGCGAAACGCCGGGCCGGTAGCAATTGCGCCGCCGTTCTCGCGCCAATGAACATGGTGATCGGCCGGCGCCGGGCGAGCAGCGCGGCCACGACGCCGGGAAAAACCGCCACCCCGAGGCCACCGGCCACGCAAATCGCCGGACGATCACCGTCTAAGTCGAAGCCACGACCCAACGGACCAAGCAGATCAATCTCGTCGCCGTCGTCGAGCCGCGCAAGCCAGTCACTACCGGCACCGACAACGTTGAAGATGAATCCCAGGTCGCCGCGTTCAGGGTCTGCCCAGGCAGCGCTGTACGGCCGCCGCAGGAGCGTATGTGGGGCGTCCGACCGTCACGCCCGGGTCGCCTCCGGGACGTGCGCCCGAACATATTCACCGAGCACGGCGACGCCGGTGCGCGGTTCACGACGCCAGGCGCGAAGCGCCTGGACCAGCGCCCGGGCGGTGTCAAGCGACGTCAGGCAAGGTATGCGGCGCTCGACCGATGCCCGTCGGATCTCGTAACCATCGCGGAGAGGGACGCCGGACCCGTTGGCCACCACCGGCGTGGACGCGGACACCGTGTTCACGACGAGCTGGACCTGACCCGAATGGATGACGTCGACGACGTTCGGATGACCGTCGCGTAGCTTCTGCACGGTCGTCGCTGGAATGCCCGAGCGCTGGAGCAGGCTTGCCGTCCCACCCGTCGCATACAGTTTCAGGCCCAGCCCATGGAGCGCGGTCAGGATTGGCAGCGCCTCGTCCTTATCGGCATCCGCGATGGAGCAGAGCGCCGCCCCCTCCGGTGGCAGCTCCTGCATGGTCGAGAGGAAGGCCTTGTACTGCGCTGTCGGGAGATCTTCGGCGATCCCCATCGCTTCGCCGGTTGATTTCATTTCAGGGCCGAGCACGGCATCCACCGCCGGAAGCTTGGCCATTGAGAACACCGGCGCCTTGACGGCAAAGAGCGGGCGGTTCGGTTGCAGGCCGGCGGCAAAGCCCTGCTCGACAATCGACCGGCCGAGCGCGGCCAGCGTTGCCAATCGCACCATCGGCACGCCAGTCACTTTGCTGAGGAATGGCACGGTCCGGCTTGCGCGTGGATTCACCTCCAGCACGTGCGGCACGCCTTCCTGGATCACGAACTGGATATTGATCAGGCCGACCGCTTTGACCAGGCGGGCAATCAAGATGGTGGCTTCGACGACACGGTCGGTCTCGGCCGGCGTCAGCGTGATCGGCGGGTAGACGGCATACGAATCGCCTGAGTGGATGCCGGCCCGCTCGACGTGTTCGAGAATGCCCGGGATCAGGACGTTCTCACCGTCGCAGATCGCATCGACATCGAGCTCACGGCCGAGCAGATACTTGTCGATCAGGATCGGGCCACGAACGCCAAAGCCTAGCGCAGCCTCCACATAGCGGCGCAGATCATCAGGGGCATGCACGATCTCCATGCCTCGACCGCCCAGGACATACGACGGGCGGACCAGGACGGGATAGCCGACACGGCGGGCGATGGCCAGCGCGGCGTCGACGTTGGTCGCCGAACCGCCAGGTGATTGGGGGATGCCGCTGTCACGCAGCAGCGCCTCACAGCGGCGCCGATCCTCGGCGAGATCGATGGTATCGACCGACGATCCGAGGATTCGGACCCCGCCTGCCGCGAGCGCGTCGGCGAGGTTCAGCCCGGTTTGCCCGCCGAACTGGACCATGACGCCCTTGACTGGGTCCCGGCGCAGGACGTTTCGGACTCCCTCGATGTCGAGCGGCTCGAAATAGAGCCGTGTCGAGACGTCGAAATCGGTGCTCACTGTCTCGGGGTTGCTATTGATGAGCACGCTGTCAAGGCCACTCTCCTGCAGCGCGACCGAGGCGTGGACACTGCAGTAGTCGAACTCGATGCCCTGGCCGATCCGGATCGGGCCCGAACCGATCACGGCTACGGCGGGCCGGTCGCCTTGAATCACTTCGTCCTCGTCCTCGTAGGTCGAGTAGTAGTAGGGGGTGACGGCTTCAAACTCAGCGGCGCAGGTGTCGACCTGGCGAAAGCTCGGCTCGATCACCGATGCAGGGAGCCGCCCCTGACTCAACTCCACGATCCGACCGTCCTCCATGCCGGCCCGCTTCGCCCGCATCGCGAGCTCGGGGTCTGTCGAGCCGCCGGCCAGCTCGCCCTCCAGCCAAACCAGGTACTCGAGCCGGTCGGCGAACCAGGGCGCATACCCGGTGGCGGCGGAGATTTCTTTCGCCGAGGCGCCGTCCCGCATTGCCTGCATCGCGGCCGGCAGGCGGCGATCGTTCGGCTGATGCAGCAGATCGGGGCGGCCGCGCAGCTCGGAGGCGTCCGGCATTCGCTGTTCGAGAGCACGAAGCGCCTTGGTGAGCGCGGCCTCGAAAGTTCGTTCGATCGCCATCACTTCACCAGTCGACTTCATCTGGGTGCCGAGCACCCGGTCTGCGGCGGGAAACTTGTCGAACGGCCAGCGCGGGATCTTCACAACGCAATAGTCGAGCGCCGGTTCGAAGGCGGCGCTCGTCTTGCCGGTGACGGCGTTGGGAATTTCGTGCAGCATCTTTCCGGCGGCGATCTTTGCCGCCACCCGCGCGATCGGATAGCCGGTCGCCTTCGAAGCGAGTGCCGAAGACCGGCTCACGCGCGGATTGACTTCGATCACGTAGTAGGCATCCGAACCAGGATCAAGGGCAAACTGGACATTGCAGCCGCCCTCGATGCGGAGCGCCCGAATAATCCGAAGGGCAGCCGAGCGCAGCATCTGCACCTGGCGGTCGGAGAGGGTCTGACTGGGCGCGACCACGATGCTGTCCCCGGTATGCACCCCCATGGGGTCGACGTTCTCCATATTGCAAACCGCAATACAGGTGTCGTTCGCGTCGCGCATGACTTCGTACTCGATTTCCTTCCACCCGCTCAGCGACCGTTCGATCAGCACCTGGCGAATCGGGCTGGCAGCCAGGCCTTCCCGAACCACCGCCTCCAGCTCGAGCGGGCTACCCGCCATCCCGCCGCCGGTGCCGCCCAACGTGTAAGCCGGACGAACCACGAGCGGAAAGCCGATGCTCGCGGCAAACTCCTGGGCGGCGTCCACGGTGGTGACGGTGCGGCTGGCGGGGACCGGCTCCCCAAGATTCAGCAGCACACGCTTGAAGGCCTCTCGATCCTCGGCTTCGCGGATCGCGGACAGCGGGGTGCCCAGAACGTGGACGTCGAACTTCTCGAGGACGCCGGCATTGGCGAGGTCGATCGCCAGGTTCAATCCGGTCTGTCCGCCGAGGGTGGCCAGCAGGCCATCGGGCCGCTCCCGTTCGATGATGGCGGTGACCGAGTCAACCGTCAGGGGCTCGATATACACGCGGTCGGCAATGCCTTCATCGGTCATGATCGTCGCCGGGTTGGAGTTCACCAGCACGGTGCGAACACCTTCCTCGCGCAGCGCTTTACATGCCTGCGTGCCGGCATAGTCGAACTCGGCTGCCTGTCCGATGACGATCGGTCCCGAGCCGATCACGAGCACCGTGCGCGGACGCGGCGGCCGCGAGCTCAGCCGCAGGGGCAGCGTCGGACGGCCGGCGACCAGGTCGAGGAACTCGTCGAAAATCGGTTGATTGTCCTGTGGACCGGGTCCACCCTCGGGGTGGAACTGCACACTGCGCACCGGTAGGCGCTCATGGACCAGGCCCTCGACCGACCCATCGTGCAGGTTGCGGTGGCTGATGCTGAAGCCACTGGATCGGGGCAGGGTCTCGGCATCGACCTGGAACTCGTGGTTCTGTGAGGTCATGCTGACCCGGCCGCTTCGCAGGTCGAGCACGGGATGATTGCCGCCGTGGTGCCCGAACGGAAGCCGAGAGGTTTCCGCCCCGGCGGCACGGCCGATCAGCTGGTGACCCATGCAGATGCCCAGGACAGGAAGACGATCGAACAGGGCTCGCGTCATCCGGACGGCGCCCTGTAGCTGCGCCGGGTCGCCCGGACCATTGGAGAGAACGACCGCCTGGGGATCGCGAGCAAGCACGGCCTCGAGGTCGCTATCCCAGGGCATGACCTCCACCTGCACACCTCGGCTGCGGAGCGACCGCAGCGTGTTTCGTTTGACGCCGTAATCGACGACGACGATCCGGAGGCCGGGGTACTGGCGAACGCCCCCACCCCGACCCTCCCCCGACGCGGGGGAGGGAGAGAGAAGCGCGGGGTCGAGCGGTTCGATGACGTCCATAAAGCCGTCCGAGACCTGGCGCACCAGATCCTGCTCTTCGAGTGGCGTAACGCGCTGGACCCGTTCGCGCAGCAGCGGCAGTTCGTGGCGCGGGCCGATCACCGCACGCTGCGCCCCAGTCATTCGCAGGTGACGGGCCAGGCGCCGGCTATCGCAACCGGTCAGGATGGGAACGCCGAATCCGTCGAGCCACTCCACCAGCGATTGATGCCCACGCCAGTGTTCGGCGAACGGGCTGAGCTGGCGAGTGATGAGCGCCCGGGCCCAGGGCCGAGCGGATTCCATGAATTCGCTGCTCGCCCCGTAGTTGCCGATCAACGGGTACGTCATGACGACCATCTGGCCGGCGTAGGACGGATCGGAGAGCACCTCCTGGTATCCGCTCATGCAGGTGTTGATCACCACTTCGCCGCTAGCCGACGACGCCTGGCCACCGCGCTCTCCGATGAGCGTGAACCCGTCTTCGAGAACGAGGACCATCGGCTCAGACACGCTGCACCATGCGTTCGAAGAGCACGTGGCCCGAGCAGACGGTCATCACGACCCGACCTCGAAGACGGCGCCCGGCATAGGGCGTGTTCTTCCCCCGGCTGCGAAAGGAAGACGCGTCAACCGTCCAGTCGACTTCGGGGTCGATCAAGGTCCACTCATCATCGATCGGCTGACCGACGATCTGCCGGGGCCGCTGCACGCAGGCGCGATAGAGCACCCGCGCATCAAGGCCCAGTCCGAGCACGACGCCGACCGCGGTTTCAAACCCGTGGAAACCGTTGGCGCCAGCTTGCTTGGCCGCAGCCTCGTGGGGAGCATGGTCGGTCGCAATGACGTCGATGACGCCCTGCTCGACCGCATCGAGGAGCGCCTCGCGGTCGGCCGCGGACCGCAGCGGCGGATTCACGTTTCCGGCCGAGCCCATCCGCGCCGCATCCTCCGTGGTCAAGCTCAGGTGGTGCGGCGTGGCCTCGGCCGTCACCCAGAGCCGGTCACCCTTGGCTTGCCGAATGAGGTCGGCGGCCGCGCTGGTGCTGACGTGCTGGACGTGCAGCCGCGAACGTCCGACGTCACGCAAGACGTCGAGCGCTTCGTGAACCGCTCGCACTTCGGCCTCCGGGGTGACCCCAAGCTCTTCTTTCTGGGGGTGAATGAGTACCGGCAGGCCGGCAATCGCCGCACCTTCCAGGGCACGCCGCAGGGTCGCCTTTTCCATCGCATGGCGCCCGTCGTCTGAGAGAGCCACCGCCCCAGCCGCCCGCAGGGCGGTCGCATCGGTGAGCTCCTTGCCCTCGAGCCCGATGGTTAGCGCACCGACGAAGCTCAGCCGTACCGGCAGGCCCTCGGCGCGCGCCACCAGGTTGCGGACGAGCTCGGCGCGATCCGTCACCGGGCTGGTGTTCGCCATCGCGACTACATGGGTGAAGCCGCCAAAGGCGGCGCTGGCGCAGCCGGTGGCCAGCGTCTCCTTCTGCAAGAACCCGGGATCGCGTAGGTGGGCGTGCAGGTCCATCCAACCCGGGGAAAGGATGAGCCCGCTGGCATCACGATCATCGCCATCGGCGACGTCGAGCTGCACCGTGGTCGGAGTCGACAGGCCTTGCGCCCGTAGCACCCGAACGTTAAAGAGCCGCATCAGCGCTCCGGCCGCTCGAGAATCCGAACCGCATCCTCACCATCGACCTCCGTAAGGCGTACCTCGACCCACTCCTGGCGGGAGGTTGGAACGTTCTTCCCGATATAGTCGGGCCGGATCGGCAGCTCACGGTGGCCCCGGTCAACCAGGACCGCCAGCTGAATCTGGGTTGGGCGGCCGGCCGCGATGATGGCATCGATCGCCGCACGCACCGTGCGCCCGTTGAAGAGCACGTCATCGACCAGCAAGACCGGCCGTCCGTCCACGATCTCAGCAGGCACGACTGGCAGCGGGGCGGCGGCCGCTCGCGGCAGGTCATCGCGATAGGCACGCACGTCAAGGGCCAGCACGGGCACGCGAACCCCTTCGAGCTGCTCGAGGGTGGCGGCGAGTCGTTGGGCGAGCGGGACGCCGCGCCGGACGATGCCCAGCAAGCTCAGCTGTTTGAGATTCGGCTGGCGTTCGATGACCTCATGGGCGATACGGCGCCAGGCACGCCGCACGCCTTCGGCATCGAGGATCACCGCCTTGACCGGAGGACTTTGCAGCATTCAGCTACCCAGCACCCAGTCCAGCACGGCCATTCGGGCCCACAGGCCGTTGCGGGTCTGGCGGAAGTACGCCGCTCGCGGATCACTGTCCACCTGCGGATCGATCTCCCCCACTCGCGGCAATGGATGCATCAGGAGGGCGTGCTCCGGCAAGCAACGCATGATGTCGGGGGTTACGACATAGACCCCTCGATAGCGCTCGTACGCTTCGGCGGATTCGAATCGCTCCGCCTGAATCCGCGTTTGATACAGGACATCCAGGGTGCAGACGACGGGGTCGAGCTCGCCCGTCTGATCGACGGCGGTCTCACCCAGCGCCTCGAGAATGTCATCGCCCATCCGCAGGCCGGGTGGCGACACGAGCACTAGCTCGTTTTGGGGAAAACGGGACAGGAGCAGCGCCAGCGAACGCACGGTTCGGCCGTTGCGCAGATCACCGACCAGTCCGACCCGCAGCCGATCCAGGCGGCCAAGCTCCTTTCGAATCGTGTAGAGGTCCAGCAGCGCCTGGGTCGGGTGGTGCCCGGCGCCGTCGCCCGCATTGACCACCGGCACGGTCGCCGCTTGCGCGGCCCGAGCCGCGGCACCGATCTCGGGGTGGCGAATGACGATGGCATCGACATAACCGCTGATGACCCGGATTGCATCCTCGAGCGATTCCCCCTTTGCGGCCGAGGAGGCCTTGACGGCGTTTTCGGCGGAAAGCACCTGGCCACCAAGGCGATGCATGGCCGCCTCGAACGAGAACCGGGTGCGGGTGCTGGGTTCGTAGAAGAGGGTCGCCAGCAGGCGGCCGTCTCGCCGCTGCAGATCGGCCTCACCGAGTTCGAATCCGAGCGCCCGGTCGAGGAGTTCTTCGATCAGGTGGCGCGGGAGCTCGACTGGGGTGGTGAGGTGTCGAAGGGTGGCGGCGGCGCGAGCGGCCGCAGCCAGCGTTTCGGGCATTCGAGGCTCCTTTCGGTCTCGCTGGACCGGGTTAAAGGACGAAGTCCGGGTAAGTGTAGGGGCGCGGCTCGTGCCGTGTCAAACAAAAAATCGAACTCTTCTTATCGATCGCTTCTATCAAACGTATCGGAGAAAAGAATTGGACAAATGGCAGGTCCGCTGATAGCCTCGATATAGCCTTTTTGCAGGCGCGGTATCAAGTTATCTGTCAGCCGAAGGCGAGACCGGAGGACAGATCGGAGGCTAAGGGCGAATGGAAGTCATCGTTTACACTCGGCCCGACTGTGAGAACAGCCGGCGAATCAAGGAGATCCTGGCTGACCGCGGCGTGGCCTTTCAGGAGTACGTCTGCGCCGACGGCAAGCTCGATGGCAAGCCCATGCCCGACCTCGACATCGACGTCCGCGACGTGCCCGTCACGGTGATCGACGGCGTGCCGATCACGGGCCTGCAGCGGGCGCAGATCGAGCAAGCCATCGGCTGGATCGGGTTCTAAGCCTCCCACCCTGACCCCTCCACGGAGGCGGAGGGAACCACGGGGGATCGTTAGGATTCTCGGCTAGCATCAGTGCATGCCTGATCTCGGCAAGGCGCTGATCATGGTCGGCGCGGTCATCGTCGTTGTCGGGCTGGCGCTCAGCGTTGGGCCACGGATCCCGTTCCTCGGGCGACTGCCCGGAGACATCGCGGTCAACCGGGGCAACGTCCACTTCTACTTTCCGATCGTGACCAGCCTGATCCTGAGCGCGCTGCTCACGCTCATTCTCAATCTCTTCTTTCGTCGCTGATCGTCAGCCGATCCGCGCTTTGCGGATGCCGTCGTAGAGCTCGCGCAGCGCCGGCGTAATCGGCTCTGGCAGGCGGATCTCGAGCGTCGCGTACAGATCGCCCGCGACGCCATCCTTCAATGCCGGCAAGCCCTTGCCCTTCAAGCGGAACACTTTCCCTGCCTGACTGCCGGCCGGCACCCGTAGTTGGAGTTGCCCACCGGTCAGCGACGGGATCGTGACCTCATCGCCGAGCGCCGCCTGGTCATCGAGCACGGTCAGCGGCGTATAGAGGTCGCGGCCCTTCGCCGCAAATCGTGGGTGCGGCTGGAGATGGACCCGCAGATAAAGGTCGCCGGCCTGCGCACCCTTCTGGCCCTCGCCTTTCACGCGAATGCGGGAGCCGTCGATCACGCCGGCTGGAATCTTGACTTCGATCTGGCGACGGGTCGCCCGAACCCCCTGGCCGCCGCAGGTTGAACAGGTGACGCTCTCCATCACCGTCCGGTTGCCCACCTTGCGACGCTCGCCGACAAACCCGGAACCACCGCAGGTCGGACAGGTCTCCGGCACCTCGGTCTGGATCGTTCGCTGCCCGCCGCGAGCCGCCTCTTCGAGCGTGACCTCGATTGGATGCTCGATGTCCTCGCCGCGTTCGCGGGTCGCCGTTCGGCCGCGTCGAGCACCGCCGAGGTCGAAATCGAAACCGGAAACACCGCCGCCGCGCTCCCCCGAGAAAAAGGTGTTGAAGAAATCGCTGAAGTCGCCATAGCCGGCGGCGCCAGCCTGACTCCCGGCCTGCGACTGATACTGGCGGGCAAACTCCTGCTCACGCTCGATCCGCTCCCAGTCGGCGCCCAGCTGGTCGTACTTCGATCGCTTCTTCGGATCGCTGAGCACCTCGTAGGCCTCATTGATCAGCTTGAAGCGCTCGGTCGCTTTCGAATCCTTGTTGACGTCCGGGTGATATTGCCGCGCCAGCTTGCGGTAGGCAGACTTGATCTCCTTCTCGCTCGCCGATCGGGCGACACCCAGGGTCTGGTAGTAGTCCTTGTATTGGGGGGTTGCCATCGCTTAAGGGAAGGATGCCCGAAACGAGCGGGGGCGAAACGAACACACCCCCACCCTGCCCTCCCCCAGAGGGGGAGGGAATGGCCCACGCTGCCCTCCCCCAGACGGAAGGAATGGCTAGCGTTGAACGTGCGCTAGAACGTAGTCGCGGCAATGCTGGACGAACTTGTCGACCAGCAGCGGGTTCTGTCCGAAATGGAGATGGACGTAGCTCGCCAGCAGATTGGGACCGATGAAGCCCTCGTAGCCGATCGCATCCCCCTCGGCATTCTGCATTTGATAGGCGGGCTTGAGCCCGCCGTTCTGCCCGACGATGCGGCTCCAGTGGAATTCGTGACCACGGTAGAACTGCCCCTTGGGGGACAGGATGCTCTCCTCGAGCGTGAGCAGCTGGCGGTAGCCGAAGCGATGGATCTGTCCGTCCATCTCGACGTCGACGGGAATCACGCCGGCCATCTCGTAGGTTTTCCCGCTCTCGGTGCGAAGCGAGCGCCCCAGGTACATGAGCCCGCCGCATTCGGCATAGATTGGCATCCCGCTGCGGTAGGCCCGCTCGATCGACTCGGCCATGGACCGATTGTTTGCGAGCGGCTCGACAAAAACCTCCGGGAATCCGCCGCCGAGGTAGAGACCGGCAGCCTGGGCGGGCAGATGCTGGTCCTCGAGCGGGCTGAAGGGCACGACATCGGCCCCGTGCTCCTGAAGCAACTCGAGATTCTCCGGGTAATAGAAGTTGAAGGCCTCGTCGTACGCCACGGCCAACTTGATCGGCCGCTCCTCCGCTCGCTTGCCCTGGAAGATCTTCTTGGGGACCAGGGGCAGAAGCTCCGCCTTCCGGGCAATCCGCAACAGCAGGTCCAGGTCGACGTCGCGTTCCATCGTTTTCGCCAGCACCGCGATGGTGCGATCCCATTCCTTGTTTTCCGTCACCGGCAGCAACCCGAGCTGGCGCTGCGGAATGTCGAGCTCGGGCATTTTGCGCAGCGCTCCCAGGACTGGCAGCTTGGCGGTTTCCCAGATCGCATCCTCGACACTCCGCCGATGACCGTCCGACCCGACGTTGTTGAGGAGGACGCCGGCGATTCTCGGCGACTCGCTGTACGACTTGAACCCCAGGGCGACGGCAGCCGCGGTCTCGGCCATGTTGGCGACATCCATGACGAGCACCACCGGCGCCTTGATGATCCGAGCGACCTCGGCCGAACTTCCGCCTTTGCTATCGCCACGGCCGTCAAAGAGGCCCATCATCCCTTCAATCAGCGCCAGGTCCGCGCCAAGTGCGCCCTGCGCCAACACCTGCCGCAGCGCGCCTTCGCCCAGCATCCAGGAGTCGAGATTGCGGCACGGCCGGCCGCTCACATGGGCGAGGTAGGCGGGATCGATATAGTCGGGGCCCACCTTGAACGATTGGACCGTCAGCCCGCGGGCCTTGAATGCCGCAATCAGACCGGCTGTCAGGACGGTCTTACCTACGTTGCTCGCCGTCCCGGCGATAACCAGCCTTGGAGTGCGGACTTCGTCCAGCATCCTTGCCTCGCTCTTAGTTGCTAAGCAAAGCGCCTCTTCCCCAAAGCACCTGCCAACGGCTACCGTAGCACAGCGGTCAAGCCGTCGTAAAGACGTTAAACCGTGCTCAGCACGAGCGCCGGCCGAACCGCAGGGCGAAGATCGCGCAGATGGAGGCGGATTCGTTCCAGCCCATCCCAACGGTCGCACTCGAGGGCGTAGACCAGGTCGACACGACGACCCGCGGGGAGATGCGCGGCGGTCGGGGCCCGGTCGAACGCGATCGCCTCGGCCGTTGCGGTGCGATCCCGGAACTGCACCCGCAAGTGACGTCGATCCGAGCCAAAGGTTTCGGTCCTGACGACGTCGACATCACGGCTCAAGAGCAACGGCTCACGGTTACCGACCCCGAAGGGAGCCAGGAGCTGGATCTCCTGATGCAGGCTTGGCTTGAGATCGGCAAAGGCCGCGGTGGCCTCGATCCGAATCGGACGGGAGAAGGCCTCAGCCTTCAGGCGCGCCGCCGCATAGGTTTCGAGGCAGGCCTTCATCTCGGCATAACGCGCCGGAAGCACGGTCACGCCTGCTGCCATCGCGTGGCCGCCAAAGCGATGCAGCAACGGCGCACACTGCTCGAGGCAGTCGACGAGGTGAAAGCCCTCGATGCTGCGTGCGGAGCCTCGCCATTCCGGGCCATCGGTGTTGAAGATGAAAGCCGGCCGGTAGAACTCTTCGACTAATTTGCTGGCCGCCAGCCCCAGCACGCCAAGCGGCCAATGGCCGGCGCCCATGACGATGGCGGCAGCACCATCATCGAGCTCAGCCACCTTGGCCTTCGCCTCCTTGACGATTTCCGCGGTCAACTGCTGCCGTTGCGCGTTCTGGGCCTGCAGCTGCTGCGCCCGGATCAACGCCTGATCGCCATCATCAGCGGACAGGAGATCGAGGGCGAGCATCGCGTCTTCCATCCGACCAGCGGCGTTGATCCGGGGGCCCAGTTGAAATGCGAGATGTTCCGCCGTCACGGGCGGCGTGATGTTCGCCACACGCAGCAAGGCGGCACAGCCAGGACTCGGTGACAGGCTCAGGCGTCGCAGACCGGCACGGACGATGGCACGATTCTCGGCACGCAACGGCACGACATCGGCAACCGTGCCGAGCGCCACCGCATCGAGCGATTCGGTCGGATCCAACTTGCCCGGAAAGGCGCGTTGCTCCAACGCGACCAGCAGTTTGTAGGCGACGCCGCAGGCCGCCAGCCCATCGAATGGATAGGCGCAGTCCGGCTGCTTGGGGTTGATCAAGGCATCGACCGCGGGTCGCACTGGGCCGGCCTCGTGATGATCGCTGATGACCAACCGCATCCCGGCAGGCCGAGCGTTGGCGACGTCGACCGCATTAGTGCCGCAATCGCAGGTGATGACGAGCCTCGCGCCGCGCGCATAGAGATCGGTTAGGGCTTCGAGGTTAAGCCCATAACCCTCGGTAAAACGATTCGGGATGTAGGTGATGACATCGGCACCAACCGCTCGCAGCCCGCGGGCCAGCGTCACAGTGGCGGTGACCCCGTCGGCGTCGTAGTCGCCATAGATGGCGATCCGTTGGCCTTGATGAACCGCCTCGGCAATCAAGTCGACCGCCAGCGCCATGTCCTTGAGCAGAAACGGATCCGGGGCGCGCTCGAGATCCGTTTCGAGCCAGGGCGCCAGCTGGCTCTGCCGTGTTACGCCGCGCCCGTGCAGGATCTGGCGGAAAACGGGAGAGAAGGCGTCCAGTCCTGGTTGGGCCCGAAGCGGTTCGGGAAGGATCCAGTTCCGGCGCTCTTTCTTCAAAACCGGCCGCATCATCGCATGGATTTGCGACAGCTGCGTGTCGGAGTTATCCACGGAGAATCATCCACATCGCTGTGGAAAATCGTCGCTACATCGACGCGCCCTGTTGGCCGTCAACGGCCTGGTACGTTACCCGTGCGCAAGCTGGTCGAGTCGACGAGCCTGAGGCTCACCTGCTTGCTCAACCCATCGAACAGGCGCTAGCCGCTGCCCACCACGATGGGGCAAATGTTGAGGCTCATCTGATCGAGAAGTCCTTCCGCAAGCAAGGACGCGACGAGTCTCGGACTCCCGGGAACCAGGATGTTCTTACCCGCCTGCAGCTTGAGGTTCTTGACCTGCTGCGCGAGATGGCCCGTCAGCAGATGTGAGTTCTCCCATGCGAGCGGGGTTCGCAGCGTCGTCGAGACCACGTACTTGGGTGAGTGGTTGAGGAAGTCGGCCATGGGAACGTCGCTGCCCTGGCCTGGCCAGATCCGGGCGAACTCGAGATAGGTCCGCCGCCCTAGCAGCACGGTGTCTGCCTCCGCGACGCCGGCGGCGATCGCCTGGCTCATTTCGTCGTCCATGTAGCGGGGCCAGCCCCAGATGTTGGGCGATCCCACCACCCCGTCCAGCGACATCAACAGTCCGGCAACGAGCCTTCGCATTCTTACCTCTCTGAAACCAACGGGCCTGGTTTGCACTCCACGAGCGCGCGTCGGGCGGAGTCGAAATCCCCACGTCGGGTCACCAGGATGCGAACGATGGGCATGTCGAGTCCCTCGGCGAGACGCTCGAACTGCGCGCGCGTTTCGCCAGGTTTGCCTGAGGCACCGATTTTGCCGACTATCTCTGATAACGGGACGGTGTCAGACGCGCTCGTTTGCTGGAGGTCGGCTGCGACGCCCATACGTTCGAAATGTCGCCGGTAGACCGGGAATCCGAGGTAGCGCGCCGCCGCCGTGGCCAGCGTCCGCTGCGCGAGGCCCGGATCGGGATCGACGGCGGTTCGAATGTACTGGATGATTCGCGGAGTCGACCGCCCTGCGCCTCGTGCCGCAGCCTCGATCCGTTGTCTCGACCGGGCAACCTGCTCGGTGGTGCACCAGTTGAGCGCGATCCCGTCCGCAAGCTGGCCGCCAACGTCGAGCATCAAGGGACCAAGCGCCGCGACATAGAGCGGCATGTCGGCCGCCAGTGCTTGCCGAACCTCGTGCAGGTAGCGCCGCATGCGTTCGGCCGCCTTCGTCCACTGGCCGCTCCCCACGACCAGGGTGAAGGTTCCTCCAGAAGCTTCCCAGGCCCTGCGCGCCTGCTCGGCGTAAAACGCCGCCGGCTGGCCTGACGCAGGCACGGCGGAAATGCCGGTTGGCAGTCCGCTCGCTTCGTGCCAGCGCATGCAACGATCGAAGGCCGCCGCATCGGCTCCGGACGGGGTCCAGGCCGACGCATAGCCGAGCTCGGCACCGAGCTTCACGAGGCGGAGCTCATCCGTCGGGCCGAAGCCCTGGTCAGGATCGAGCGCGAATCCAGTTGGCATCAGATCATGCGTCGTCGGCGACGATCAGGCGACCGCTTCTTCCTGGACGACAACCGGCGGCGTGCGTTCCTTGGTGTAGTTGAGGATCACGATGACGGCGACCAGCAGAAGGGTGCCGATGAACTGCGGCAGGTACAGGGGCTGGTTGAAACCATATGGCGGCGGAGCCGACGCCACGAAGGTCGCCGTTACCGGATACGCCAGCTCCGCGATCGTGGCCAGCGTCGCCGGCGTGCTGGACAGCGCCCGGTAATACAGCAGAAGCGCCAGCAGGCCCGGAATCAACGCGATGCCAAGGAACGGCCAGGCATCTGCCAATCGGTAGTGGCTAAACCCGCCGGTCCCGCTCTGGACGAGAAGGACCAGGAGCAGGATGGGGAGCGCGACTGTGAACCGGAGCGCCGTGGTCGTCGGAAAGCTCAAGGTTCCGAGCACGAATCGACCGAGAACTGTTCCACTGGCCCAGAGCGCCGCCGCACCGAGCGCGAACAATCCGGCTTCCAGCCGGCCATGCTGCAGGTCGGAAAAGGGCGCCGTCAGATTCTGCGCGAAAACCACCATGTACACGCCGAGGATCGCCAGCATCGCGACCGGCCAGAACCAGCGGCGACGGCGCTCTCCCAGGATGACCCAGGC
>VBHQ01000101.1 GCA_005880395.1 Chloroflexota bacterium | reverse complement strand
CGAGGCCGCGCGCAGCCATCGCGGAGGCTGGCAAGGGATGTTCGACAGGTTGGTTGGGAGGCTCACGAACGTCCGGGCCGGTTGACGTCGTGACGTCCGTCGTCATCAGGCGACCGCCAGCGCAAGTCGCGGCCTACGCTGGCGATCCCTCGAATGCGCCCCGATGGTATGTGAATATTTCATCCGTCGACTGGCAGACTCCGCCGCCCATGAAGCTTGGTTCGAAGCTGAAATTCACGGCGAAATTCCTTGGTCGGCGGCTGACTTACGTCTACGAGGTGCGGGAACTGATCGCTGGCCAGCGTCTCGTCATGCGGACGGCGCAAGGACCTTTCCCGATGGAGACGACCTATCTTTGGGAACCAGCCGAGCACGGCGCCACCCGGATGACCTTGCGAAATCGTGGCGAGCCAACCGGGTTCTCACGACTCGCAGCACCGCTGATGGCCAGCGCGATGCGCCGGGCCAACGAGAAGGACCTGCGGATGCTGAAAGCTCAGCTCGAAGGCGAAAGCCAGACTTAGGCGGCTTTGTAGCGGCCGAGCTCTTGCTCGAGCTGCTGGATGCGAAATAGCAATTGGTTGATATATCGCTCGCGACCCATGAGGCGGGTGTTCATCGACGAGGTCGCCTGGAGCTGCTCCTTGACCCGGTCTGAGCGACGGACGTTCTGAATCGCGACCGCGGCTTGCTCGGCGAAGGCCTTGAGCTGCTCGAGGTCGCCAGTGCCGATTGGATCGAGGCTGTTGCGATAGACGTTGAGCACCCCCGTGATCTGATCGGGAAACTCGACCTCCGATCGGCTCAGCAACGCCCCGTCGTCGGTGGCTTCAGCTGGGGTCGGGGTTCCACAGAGCACGCAGGCAATCGTCTTGAGGCCGGCCTTGTCGGCGGTTTCCATCAAATTCGCCGGCAGCATTTCGCTTAGCGGCGAGACCCAGGCCTGGCCGCTGCGCATGACGTCACTGGCCGCCGGCGCCCCCCACGCGATGCGCTGCTGCAGGATGCTCTCCGCGATGCCGACCGAGCCGATGACCTCCAGCTCGGATGTCTTTGGATGCCGCAGGGCGAGCAGCGCGGCGTTGCCGCCGATCAGCTCCCTGGCACTCGAAAGCACGAATTCCACGACCTGCTTGGTGTCGTTTGCCATCGAGAGCTCACGGGCCTTACGCACCAGGGTCGTGAGCCGGTCCTCGCGCTGCTTGAGCAACTCCACGAGCCTGGCGTTGATCAATGCCGTCGACGCGTCGTTGGCGACCCGCGCCATGTTGCGCAGATCATGCTCGGTAAACGGGTCGGTCGCCGGCCGGGCCAGTGTGAGCACGCCGAGACCATCTTTATCGGCAAGCAGCGGCACGGCAATGAATGATCTCGGCTGATGCTTCGGATCTGATGCTTTGAATCTCGCATCCGAGCGGCTGTCACGGACCAGAACCGGCTCCCGATGCGAGAGCGCCCAGCCGGCGATGCCCTCGCCGACCTTGAAACGGGACATTTCGCTGACGGCAATCGGACTGTTTCTCGCTGCCTCGATCTTCAGATCTTTTTGCAGCTCGTCGACGAGGGCCAGCGTCCCGCGCTCGAAGCGAACGAGCTCAGAGGCGGCGTCGAGAATGCCATCGAGCGCGCGGCGCCACTCAACCGATGACGATAATTTTTGGGCGGCCTTGATGGTGGCCTGCGAGGTCTTCAGCGCTTGCTCGGCTTCGGCCAGCTGCGCGCGCGCCACCTCCCACCGTGCCGAGAGCGCGTCAAACTCCAGTTGCAGACGGTGATGGCCGGCCTGCGCCTCGATGGCGCGTTCGAGCTCACCCTGGGTCGACGCAACATTTGTTTTTAATTTTTCGGCTTCTGTTCGCAGCTCGCGGACGTGCGCCGCAACCGTCTCTTGCTGGACCTTGAGAGCCGCGACCTCCGCGTCCCGAGCGGCAATCGTGGCGTGCGCGCCGGCCAGCTCGCCGGCCAGCCGATCGCGCTCGGCATCCGCATTGGCGCGGCTGCGGGTGAGCTCGGTCAGCCGGGCGTCCAGGTCTTTGCGTTCCCGATCGATCGCCTCATAGCTGGTTTCCAGCGTCGCATGCTTGTCGGCCATCAGCTCGAGCTCGCGGATCTTCGTGGCGCGCTGCGCGGCGAGCGAGCGCTGCTCGGCAATCTCGCGTTCCAGCGCACCAGCTCGGGTGCGCAACTGGGCCAGCTCCTGCTCGGTTTGGTCGAGCTGCTTCTGGCTGCGCTCGAGGACACGCCCTTGATGTCGATGCGCGGTGAGTAATTCAGCCAGATCTTCTTTCAGTCGCGCCTGCACCGCGTTGGCCTCGACGCGGCCGCCGGGGGCTGGCGAGTCTCCGGCTGAAACATCGCTCGCCCGACGCTCGGGCGGCGCGGGCGATTTTGCAGGCGGCTCCTCCGGCGACGGTTTTGGCTTAGAGAACGACCATCGTGGCATCGATCACTCCGCCAGGGCGCGGCGCGCCGTCTCGCCGGCCGCTGGGCGGTTCTGACCCTCGATGACCTGCAGGCCACTCTGGCCGAAGATCGCCGTCGGAAAGTCCTCACCGTTGGCTTTCAAACGGGGCAGCAGCTTGGGAATGACGCCAGTCCAGCGAAAGGTCCCCAGCACGTTGCCCTCAGTGTCGATGCCGGTCTGATCGAAGACGCAAATATCTTGCAATTGAATCTGGTTGCCGCTGATGCCCGTGATCTCCGAGATATGCGTGACCACGCGCCGGCCGTCGCGCAAGCGGGCCTGCTGCACAAACAGGGTGATGCCGCCGACGATCTGCTCGCGGATCGCCTGCGACGGCAGGTCCGAGCCAGTCATGATGACCATGGTCTCGATACGGTTCAGCGCGTCTTTGGGACTATTCGCATGGACCGTGGTCATGCTGCCGTCGTGACCGGTGTTCATCGCCTGGAGCATGTCGAGCGTCTCACCCGCACGGCACTCGCCGACGACGATTCGATCCGGGCGCATGCGCAACGCGTTGACGACCAGGTCGCGGATCGGCACCGCGCCGCGGCCCTCGACGTTGGCGCTTCGCGCCTCCAGCGATACCAGGTTGCGCTGTCGTAATTGCAGCTCGGCCGTGTCTTCAACGGTCACGACGCGCTCCGTATCAGGAATGAAATTCGACAGCACGTTGAGGGTCGTCGTCTTGCCCGAGCCCGTGCCGCCGCTGACGACCATCGAGATGCGCGAGCGAACGCAGGCCCGGATGAAGCTCGACATATCCGCGTTGAGCGTGCCGAAGGTCACCAGGTCCTGGACCTTGTAAGGCACGCGCGAGAACTTGCGGATGGTGATGCTCGAGCCCTGGACCGCCAGCGGGGGAATCACGATGTTGACACGTGAGCCGTCCTGCAAGCGAGCGTCGACCATGGGTGAAGACTCGTCGACCCGACGGCCGATGCGGGCCACGATGCGATCGATCACCCGGCGGAGCTCGATTTCACTCTCGAACTCGAGGTCGGCTTGCGTGATGCGGCCGCGACGCTCGATGAAGATCGTCTTCGGCCCGTTGACCATGATTTCGCTGACTTCGGGATCTGAGAGCAGTGACTCAAGGGCGCCGAGGCCGAGCACGTCATGGAGGATCAGCTCCGAGAGCTCGTCGCGATCGTACTTGGTCAGCCGCAGCTTGGCCTCGTCGCAATACTCATCGACGAGCTGCACGATCGCGCGCTGGACCACGTCGGCGCTGTAGTTGTCGGAGTTCAGACCGAGCGAGGCGATCAGGCGCTCGTGGACGGTCTTCTTGATCTTGTCGACGTTCGGGATGCGGCCCGCGATGTTGCCAGGCTTGACGACCAGACTGGAAAGGCCGGGGCTGGCCGCCGGCTCGCCGCTGTCCGGCTTCTCCGGAAGCTTGCCTTTGTTCAGCTTGTCGACGAGCAGCATGCGGGCCTCCTCGAATGATCACGGACGAGCGCATCGAGGAGCGTAGCCTGCGCCGACCCCCCGCCTTATCCGCCGATCAGACAGTCTTGCTGCCAAACGGCGGATATCCGGCGCAAGCCGCTCCGTTAGCAAAACGTGAAGCAAGTGCGATTCCAGCGGGATCGTCCACCCCCTCCCCGGCCCTGCCCCAGAGGGGGAGGGAGTCTAACTTGCCTTGCGCTCGGGAAACTCGTCCAGCAGGCCGTGCTGGGTGGCCCAGACGGCCGCCTGGGCGCGAGAGCTCAAGTTCAGCTTGCTCAGAATGTTCGAAATGTGATGCTTCACGGTCTTGTCCGAGAGAAAGAGATCCGCGGCGATCTGCTTGTTCGTCTTGCCCTGGGCAGCCAGCCGCAGCACGCGCTTCTCCTGTTCGGACAGGGCCACACGGGCGACCTCGTCGGAGCTTGCCGCCATCTTCCGGATGCGCTCCAGGACCTTCCGGGTGACTTCCGGATCGAGCAGCGAGCGACCCTCGGCGACCGAGATCACGGCATCGATCAGTGCGGACTTATTGATTTCTTTTAGCAAGTAGCCGGCGGCACCCGCCATGATCGCCTCGTAGACGGCATCTTCATCGGCAAAGCTCGTCAGCATGATGACCTTGCTGCCAAGATTGCGCCCCAGAATCTCGCGGCAGGCGTCGATGCCGCTGCCGCCGGGCATGCGCACGTCAAGTAAAACGACATCCGGCCGCAGCAGGGCCGCCTGGTAGACCGCGTCCTTGGGGGAGGCCGCCTCACCGATGACGCGGATGCGCGGATCGGACTCGAGGATCGACCGCAGCCCAAGCCGAATCATCTCGTGATCGTCGACGATCAGCAGCCGCACGTTCGTGGCCTTCACCCGGCAATCTCCCTCGGAAAGATCGCCGTCAATCGCGTGCCGGCGCCCGGCGTGCTGGCCAGCTCGAGGTGACCGCCCAACTCGCGCACTCGCTCCTCGATGTTGTGCAGGCCATGCCCGTGCTC
>VBHQ01000100.1:10625-15102 GCA_005880395.1 Chloroflexota bacterium | reverse complement strand
GGGCAGCGGCGTCACTCGCTCCGACGAACGCGGCGAAGCTTCGGGCCATGGCCGCCAGGGGCACCGCGGCATTGGGCGCGCTGCACCCATCGATGCCCCAACGGATGTCTTCCTGGTTGCAAGCGGTGAATTTGGCCATGGCATGCTGAATCCGCTGCTGGACCGGGTGGTCCGGAACGAGGTAGCTATCCAACGGCGAACCAAGCGCGCCGGCGGCGGCCAGCATCCCCGCGTGTTTGCCCGAGCAGTTGTTGAAGACGGCCAGCGGCTCGCTCAACTGGTGCCGGACGTCGGCGGCGGCCGGCTCGTAATAGGGCCAGTGGGCGCCGCATTGCAAGGCGCTCTCGGGGACGCCGCTCCGCTGCAGCAGATCGCGCACCACCTCGACGTGTCGCGGCTCGCCGTTGTGCGACGCCGCCATGATGGCAAGGTGTTCGGGTTTCAGGTCAAACCGCGAGGCGATCCCCGTTTCGAGGGCTGCGAAGGCCTGGAGCGGCTTGGCGCAGGAGCGGAAGTAGGTCAGACGCTGTGGGTTTCCGGCGCTCGCATGGATCCGTCCGCCCGCATCCGCGGCGACCAGATGACCGACATGAAGCGCCTCTTCGACGCCGCCCCGCTCGACGCGCACCATCGGGACGGCGGCGTTGAGCATGCTGTTTGAGTATAGGGAGGCCTATGGTCCATTTTTTCACGCAGGGTGAAGGCGAGCAGCGATCCGCCACAGGATGCCCTATACTGCCCGAGTCATTTGGCCCGTGAGGGTCATCCCCGTCGCGGCAACGGCTTTCGGAATGGATTTGTACTCGTGCCAGCAACTATTACGATCCAGCCAACACGGACGACGTCAGCGGACCGGCAGCGGATGGCCGCCCTGACCCCCGACGCGCCGCAAATCAGTTTGCGGGGCGTCAGCAAAACGTACCCGAACGGCACCGTCGCCTTGCGCGAGGTGACGCTGGAGATTCCCAAGCAGGACTTCGTCTTTCTCGTCGGGCCGAGCGGCGCCGGCAAGTCCACCCTCGTCCGGCTCCTGATCCGCGAGGAGAAAGCGACGTCGGGCATCATCCGCGTCGAAGGCCAGGACCTGAGCCGCCTCAAGCGCCGCCATCTTCCGTTCCTTCGCCGCAAGATCGGGATGGTCTTTCAGGACTTCAAGCTGCTTCCCAACCTGAGCGTTTTCCAGAACGTCGCCTTCGCTCTACGGGTGACCGAAGGCGCGCTCCGTCATCTGAAGCCCAAGGTCGAGGAGGTGCTCAGCATCGTCGGCCTCGAAGGCAAGGAGGACAAGTTTCCCGACGAGCTCTCGGGAGGCGAGCAGCAGCGGGTCGCGATCGCCCGCGCGCTGGTGCACGACCCGCGCATCTTCCTCGCGGATGAGCCGACCGGAAACCTGGATCCGGCGACCTCGTGGGAAATCATCCAGCTCCTGCTCCAGATCAATGCCCGGGGCACCACGGTCCTGATGGCAACGCACAACCGCGAGATCGTCGATGTCATGCGGCGGCGGGTGGTCGCGATCGAAGGCGGTCAGATTGTCAGAGACGAAGATGCGGGAGGGTATCATGCACCGGCTCTGGAATCGCGTTGACTTCGCCTTCGGCAGCGCCTGGCAGAACTTCTGGCGCAACGCGGCCGTCAGCATCGCCAGCGTGCTCATCGTCTGGGTGGTGCTCCTCGCCTTAGGCAGCCTGCTCCTGGTCTTGCACTCGCTCGATCGGATCGTCGCGCTGGAAAAAACCAAAGCAAGCGCCATCTCCGTGTACCTCGCCGACACGACGCCGTTGAGCAGCGCGATGGATTTCAAGCTCCACCTGGAAGCCGACCCGAGGGTCAGCAACGTCACCTACGTCTCCAAGGACCAGGCGATGGCAAGGTTTCGTGACCTCCCGGCGTTGGACCCGAGCGTGATCGACACGCTGGGGACCAATCCATTGCCGGCGAGCCTCGACGTGACGGTCAAGGATATTCGTGACCTGGGGGCGATCGACCAGGAAGTGCGCAATTCGCCGCTGGTCGACAAGTCTCCTGCCACCAACTACGAACCGAATGTGATCGACAAGATCATCCTGCTGGCCCGGGTCGCCGGCATCGCCGGCCTCGCCTTGATCGTCGGCTTGACCGGCCTCTCGGTCTTCATCATCATGCTCACCATTCGGACCGCGATCTATCTGCGCCGCAAGGAGATCGAGGTCATGAAGCTGGTCGGCGCCACCGATTGGTACCTGCGGGTCGTGCTGGCGGCGATGCTCGCCTTCGGCCTGCTGCTAGGAAGTGTTGGGAGCTATCTGGGTGTAAGGCGGTTCCTCAAGCAGTGAGGTCCGCGCGCCTGCAACTGGCGCTGGTGATCGCGCTGCTCACGATGTCGCTGCTGAGCTCGGTGGCGGATACCGTCGGCCAGAAGCAGCAGCAGCTCCAGGGCCTCAACGGCTCGATCGTTGCGACCAAGACGCAGATCGCCCGGCTGCTCGCCCAGGAGCGCGCCCTCCAGTCCCAGGTCGCCGCCCTCGACGCCCAGCTTCGCGCGGTGCAGGCGCAGATCGACCAGGAGACGGCCAAGCTGGTCGAGCTGGGAAAGGAAGTCGACCAGGCCAAGCTGCAGCTGGCTGAAAAAGAAGCCGAGCTGGCCCAACACATCGCCGCCTTCGGTGACCGGATGCGGATCATGTACAAAAGCGGCCAGGTCAACGGCCTCGAACTGATCTTCTCGGCCGCCAACTTCACCGATCTGCTCAATCGTGCCTTCTTTTTCAACGACATCGTGCGTGAGGATCGGCGCCAGCTCGCCGAGCTGCAGAGAGAACGGGCCGCCATCGAGGCGATGAAAGCCGACCTCGAAGCCAAGCAAGCGCAGCAAGCGCAAGTCGTCAAGCAGATCCAGGATCAAAAGGCGCAGCTGCAGGCGGTCCGCGACCAGCGCGCCGCCAGCGAAGCCCAGATTGCCGCCATCGAGGCGCAGTTCCGGCAGCAGCTGGCGGAAATGGAAGCGCAGCGCGCCGCTCTGCAAGCGCAAATCGCGGCCCTGGTCTCGGAGAGCTTCCGCGCCCGATCCTCCGGACGATGGAAGTGGCCGATCGATGGGGTCATCACCCAGGGATTCGGCTGCACCAGCTACCCCTTCGAGCCCTATGATCCGAGCTGCCCGACGCTCCACTTCCATAGCGGCATCGACATCGCCACCGATTACGGCACTCCTGTGCACGCGTCCGACGGCGGCATCGTGCACGACTACACGATGGGCTGCTCCTACGGCGGCGGGCTATGCGGCTACGGCCACTACGTGGTGATCGTCCATGCCGGCGGGTTCATCTCGCTTTACGGTCATCTCTCCTCGTACGCCGTCGCCGACGGCACCCAGGTGGATAAGGACACCGTCATCGGTTACGAGGGCTCGACGGGCAATTCGACCGGGCCTCACCTGCATTTCGAAATCGACCTCGGCGGCACCCCCGTCGATCCGCTCGCGTACCTGCCGGCTTCGTGATCCACCCCCAGCCTGATCCTCCCGCCGAGCGGGGGCGGGAAGATGAGAAAGCCGATTTGCCGCCTTCTCAGAAACGGGGGCCGGGCGATAATCCTCTGGTGTCGAGGGCCAAAAGCATCGCCATCCTGCTGGTGGTGGCGATTGGTGCCTTCTACCTCGGCAGCCTCTCCGAGTTTCAGTGGGGCTCGGCCGCGCCCGACTGGGCGAAGACGCTGCTCTTCTATTCGCCGCCCAAGACCAACGTCGACTGGCGGGCGCTGGATGAAGTGTTCACGACCATCACGCAGCACTACGTCAAGGCGAACCCGGACGGGGTCAAGCTCACCCAGGGCGCGGCCTCCGGTATGGTCGGCGGGCTGGGGGACCAGTTCTCACGCTACCTGACCAAGGCGGAATATGACGCGAACCAGAACTTCCTCAATGGGCAGTTCGCCGGCATTGGCGCGACCGTTCAGCAGAAGGGCGATCAGATTTTCATCCAGGGCGTCCTGCCCGGGACGCCGGCGGACAAGGCCGGCATCAAAGCCGGCGACGTCATCGTCGCCGTCGACGGGCAGAGCACGAAAGGATGGACTGCGGATGACGCCGTCAATCACATCCGGGGCCAGGCGAACACCCAGGTCCGGGTCCAGGTCACGCGGAATGGCCAGACGCTGACCTTCACCATGACGCGCGAGGTCATCAACGTCCCGAGCGTCGTCACCCATGTCTTCGATCACCGCGTGCTCTACGTCCGGATTTTTGATTTCGGCAGCCGGACCGCGACGGAGTTCGACCAGGCCTTGCGCACCGGACTCACCGGCTCCGTCAATATGGTGCTGCTCGACCTACGTGACAATCCGGGCGGCTACGTGGACGCCGCCAATTCGGTGGTCAGCGAGTTCGTCGTCAGCGGGACGTCGACCATTCTGGTGCAGCGCGGCGGTTCCGAACAGGCGCGGAAAGTCACTGGCGACGGCCGCGCGTTCAGCAACAAGCTCGTGGTGCTGGTGAACG
>VBHQ01000100.1:0-10416 GCA_005880395.1 Chloroflexota bacterium | reverse complement strand
TGTATGCCCGATGAGGCGTTTGACGTAGCCGTCATCGGCGGCGGCTCCGCCGGGTATGTCGGCGCCATTCGGGGAGCTCAACTGGGCCTGAGGGTCGCCGTCATCGAGAAGGAAAAGCTGGGCGGGACCTGCCTGCATCGCGGCTGCATACCCACCAAGTCCTTCTTGCATTCGTCGGAGCTGGCCCATCTCCTACATGGTGCCGGCGCCCTCGGCTTGAAGATCAACGGGGTGGAAATCGATTGGCCCGCCGTCTTGAAGCGCAAAGAGTCCGTGGTCAATCAACTCTGGCGGGGCACCGAGTTTCTGATGAAGAAGAACAAGATCACGGTGCTCAAGGGCGAGGCGGAGATCGAGTCGGAACATCGGGTGACGGTGAAGGAAAGCGGAGAGGTGGTCAACGCCAAGAACTTGCTGGTCGCGAGCGGCTCTCGGCCGAAGTCGTTGCCCGGGCTCAAGATGGACGGCGATCGCGTGATCAACAGCGACCACGCGGTCAGTCTCGACAAGATGCCAGGATCGATCGTGATCGTCGGCGCCGGGGCTGTCGGGACCGAATTCGCCTGCGTCTATAACGGCTACGGCGCCGATGTGACGCTGATCGAATTCATGCCGACCTTGCTGCCGCTGGAGGACGTCGAGGTCGGCCAGCAGCTTGCCAAGGTGCTTGCCAAGCGTGGTATCAAGATCCTGACGGGCGCGCAGGTGCAACCCGACACGATGAAGTCCGCGAACGGCAAGATGACCGTCTCGGTCAAAAGCGGCGAGCAGATACAGACGGTTGATGGCGAGCGCCTGCTGGTGGCGGTCGGTCGGGAAGGCATCACCGACGGGTTCGGCCTCGAAAAGCTCGATATCCAGGTGGAGAAGGGGTACATCAAGACCGACGAGCACTATCGGACCGGCCATCCCAACGTGTTTGCCGCCGGTGACGTGATCGGAAACTTCCTGCTGGCCCACGTCGCCTATTACGAAGGCGAGCATGTCATGGAGTACATCGCGGGGAAGAACCCCAAGCCCCTGGATTACAACCGGGTGCCGCGCGCCACCTATAGCTATCCGCAAGTGGCGAGTCTGGGCCTCTCCGAGAAGCAGGCGCGCGACCAGGGCATCAAAGTCAAGATCGGCAAATTCCCGCTGGTGGGCAATGCGAAATCGGTCATCCTTGGCGAGACCGAAGGGTTCGTCAAGATCATCAGCGACGAGGATTCGGGTGACTTACTGGGCGTGTTCATCCTCGGGCCAAACGCAACCGAGCTGATCTCGGAGACCTCGCTCGCCAAGCTGCTCGAGTCAACGCCCTGGGAGATCGGGGCCAGCATCCATCCGCATCCAACCGTCTCGGAATCCGTCAAGGAGGCGGCGCTCGCGGTCGACGGCGCCGCGATCCACATCTAGCGGATGGCGACCAAAACCCAGGAGGTCGAGCAGAAGGGCGGGCAAAGCCGCCACCGGTCGCTGGGGCTGAGTGACGAGCAGGCGCTCCGCATCTACGAGGTGATGCGGCTCGCCCGAGCCATCGATGAACGGATGTGGCTGATCAACCGCCAGGGCCGCGCGCCCTTCGTCATCTCCTGCCAGGGTCAGGAAGGCGCCCAGGTCGGCGTGGCCGCCGCCTTGAAGCCGGGATACGACTGGGTCGCGCCCTACTACCGCGACGCCGGCGTCGTTCTGTGGTTTGGGATGACCGCGCGCGACCAGATGCTCTCCTTCTTTGCACGGCGCGAGGATCCGAACAGCGGCGGGCGGCAGATGCCCGGGCACTTCGGGTCGCGTCGCCTACACATCATCACGACCGGGAGCCCGGTGGGCGCGCAGCTGCCGCACGCGGCCGGGATCGCCCTCGCCTTCAAGCAGCGGAAGGAGGACGGGGTGGCCGCCGTCTTCTTTGGCGAAGGCAGTTCGAGCCAGGGCGACGCGCACGAGGCGATGAACTTCGCCGGCATCCATAAGCTGGGCGTGATCTTCGTCTGCGAGAACAACGGCTATGCGATCTCGGTGCCACAGAGCCAGCAGGTCGCGGTCCAGAACCTCGCCGATCGCGCCGCCGGCTACGGCTTCCCCGGCATGGTCGTCGATGGTAACGACGTGCTCGCCTGCTACGAAGTCGCCAAGCAGGCGGTCGAGCGTGCGCGCCGGGGCGATGGACCCATGCTGATCGAGGCGAAGACCTATCGGCTCACCGCCCACTCGAGCGATGACGACGACCGCCGCTACCGGCAGGCCGAGGAGGTCGCGCTCTGGCGGCAGAAGGATCCGATCCAGCGGTACGCGAAGTACCTGCGTGAGAGCGGAAGCCTGACGGATGCCGCTGAGCAGGAGATCACAGAACGCATCAGCCAGCAAGTGGACGAGGCGACCGAGTACGCGGAGGAGGCGCCCGATCCGACCCCCGATGACCTGGCCCGATTTGTTTACAAACAGGAGCCACGCTTCTGATGGCGACCAGGACGGTGATCGAGGCGATTCGCGAAGCGATGGACGAGGAGATGGCACGCGATCCTTCCGTCTTCCTGATCGGCGAAGACGTTGGGCAGCGGGGTGGCGTCTTCCTCGCCAGCGACGGTCTCTTCAAGAAATACGGGGAATATCGGGTGATCGATTCGCCGCTGGCCGAATCGCTGATCGTGGGCGTCGCGATCGGCGCCGCTGTCAACGGGATGCGCCCGATTGTTGAAATCCAGTTCGCCGATTTCATCGCCCCGGCCTTCAACCAGATCGTCGAGGAGGCAGCGCGCTTTTGCTACCGGAGTGCGGGCGACTTCAACCTCCCGATAGTGATCCGAACCCCCTACGGCGGAGGCGTGCATGGCGCGCTCTACCACTCGCAGAGCATCGAGGCGACCTACGGGCACATTCCCGGGCTGAAGGTCGTCGCCCCGAGCAATCCCGCCGATGCCAAGGGCTTGCTGAAGGCCGCCATCCGCGATCCGGATCCGGTCCTCTACCTAGAGCACAAGCGCAGCTACCGGTTGATACGCGGCGAGGTGCCCGGGAACGACGGCGTCGTCCCGATCGGCAAGGCGGAGGTCAAGCGCGAGGGCACCCATCTGAGCCTGATCGCCTACGGCCTGATGCTGCACTACTGCCTCGAGGTGGCCGAGAAGCTGGCCACCGAGGGCGTCTCGGCCGAGGTCCTCGACCTGCGCACGATCAAGCCCATGGACGAGGCGGCGGTGATCGCGACGACAAAGAAGACCGGCAAGGTCCTGGTCGTACACGAGGACAACCGCTTCGCCGGCATCGCCGCCGAGGTGATGGCGGTGATCATGGAGAACGCCTTCGATTCCCTGGACGCGCCCGTCATGCGGTTGACGGGCCCGGACGTGCCGGCGATGCCATTCAACCACGTCCTCGAAGAGGCGTTTCTGCCGAATCCCGAACGGATCCTCGCCAAAGCGAAGGAGCTGGCCGCCTACTAGGCGGGTCCGCTATGGCCTCGGTCAAGATGCCTCAGCTCGGTGAGTCGATCACCGAGGGCACAATTGCGAAGTGGCTCAAGCAACCCGGCGACACGGTCAAGGAGTACGAGGGGCTGGTCGAAGTCATCACCGACAAGGTGAATGCCGAGGTCCCCGCCCCGCTGGCCGGTGTCCTCAAGGAAATCAAGGTCAAGGAAGGCACGACGGTGACGGTTGGAACCGAGATCGCCGTCATCGAAGAGTCGGTGCCGGCCGGCCAGACCCCCTCCCCGGCAGTCCCCACAAGGCGGAGGGAGGATGAGGGCACTCGGCCACTCGCCCGGGCATCACAGGTTCCCTCACCCGCGTCGGGGGAGGGTCAGGGTGGGGGCGCCGCGGAGGCCAGTACTCGGCTGTCGCCCGCCGTGCGCGCGCTGATCGAAGAGCACCGGATCACCGACGCGGATCTGGCCAGGATTCAGGGCTCCGGCATCGGCGGCCGGATCAGCAAGAAGGACGTCGAGGAGTTCGTCGCCAGGCGGGGCCAGCCAGTCACCGCCAACGGTGAGCAGGCTCACGAAACCCCCACCCTGACTCTCCCCCAGAGGGGGAAGGAAGAGCTGGTCCCCTTGAGCCCGATGCGCAAATCGATCGCGAACAACATGCTGAAGAGCAAGCAGACCATCCCTCATGCGTGGACGGTTGCCGAGGTCGATATGAGTAACGTGGTCCGCTTCCGTCAGCAGGCCAGAGACGGCTTCCGGCAGCGGGAGGGGGTCGACCTGACCTTCGTCCCGATCATCGTCAAGGCGGTCGTCGAGGGGCTGAAGGCTGTGCCGGTTCTGAACGCGAGCTGGTCCGAAAACGGCGTGGTGATGCACAAGGACATCAATGTCGGCGTCGCCGTTTCTGTGGATGACGGGTTGATCGTGCCCGTCGTTCATCAGGCCGATCGGCTCTCCATCGCCGGCCTGGCAAAGGCGATCGACGACCTCGCCCGCCGGGCCCGGGGAAATAAGCTGACGATCCCCGATGTCCAGGGCGCGACCTTTACCGTCAACAACCCGGGGACGTTTGGGACCATCCTTTCCTACTCGATCATCGCCCCGCCGCAGGCCGGCATTTTGGCGATGGACGCGATCGTCAAGCGGCCTGTCGTCACGGACGGTGATGCCATCGCGATCCGCTCGATGATGAACCTCTGCCTGAGCTTCGATCACCGGATCCTGGACGGCGTATCGGCTGCCCGCTTCCTGCAGGGGGTGCGGCACTGGCTGGAAGGGTTTTCCGAGCAAGTTCCGCTGTATTGAGTAGTCCCACCCCGACCATTCCCCAGAGGGGGAGGGATAATTGATCCGAGATGACTGACGCCGCCCCGCTCAAGTTTTACGGGCGCTCCAAGCGCAATTCGGTGGTGCCGATCGATACCCGGCTGGAACGCCGGCACCGCCACATTCATGATCCTGGGCGACACCTGCACGAGAGCCTGCGGCTTCTGCGCCGTCAAGACCGGCCGGCCGGGCGTGCTCGACCTCGGGGAACCGATCCGAGTCGCCGAGGCGGTCGAGAAGATGGGCCTGAAGCACGCCGTGATCACGTCGGTCAACCGCGACGAGCTCGAGGATGGCGGCGCCTCGATCTTTGCCGGCACCATCCGGCAAATTCGCAAGCGCATCCCCGAGTGCGGCATCGAGGTCCTGATTCCCGACTTCGAGGGCAATGAAGACGCACTGGCAACGGTCATGCGGGCGCGACCGGACATCCTGAACCACAACGTCGAGACGATCCCGCGGTTGTATCCGCAGGTCCGGCCCAAGGCGCGCTATCCGCGCTCGCTCGAGGTGCTGCAGCGGGCCAAGCGCATGGACGCGAGCGTCTACACGAAGTCAGGCCTCATGCTCGGCCTGGGAGAGGAACTGGACGAGGTGATCCAGGTCTTCCGCGATCTCCGCGCTCACGACGTCGAGATCCTGACGGTGGGCCAGTACCTGCGGCCCACGGCGAACCACCTGCCGATCGTCCGATATGTCACGCCGGATGAGTTCGCCGCCCTGAAGATCGAGGCGCTGAAGCTCGGCTTCCGGCATGTCGAATCGGGGCCCTTGGTGCGTAGCTCGTATCACGCCGCGAGCCAGGTCCCGGCCCGCGTCGCGGCCGGCTGACGTGGACGTTCGCCGGCTTGGGGTCGTCCCCTACGTCGATGCCTGGGCTCTCCAACAACGGCTCGCCGAGAGTCGGCGCGCGCAGGCGATCCCGGACACGCTGCTCCTGCTCGAGCATCCCCACACCTATACCATCGGCCGCTCAGGAACGCGAGATCACGTGTTTCTCAGCGAGGACGAGCTGGCGGAACGGAAAATTACGTGCCTGGAGGTGGACCGCGGTGGTGACGTCACCTATCACGGACCCGGCCAGCTGGTGGGCTATCCGATCCTGGACCTTGGCGGCCAGCCCGATGTTGGCCGCTATCTGCGCAACCTCGAAGGCGCGCTGATTGACGTCCTGAGCGACTTCGGCATCGCGGCCGGCCGTCTGGCGGGTTATACGGGTGTCTGGATCAAAGACAAGAAGATTGCGGCCATCGGCGTCAAGGTCTCGCAGGGCATCACGACGCACGGCTTTGCCCTCAACGTGACCACCGACCTGAGCCTTTTCGGCCACATCCTGCCTTGCGGCATTCCTGACAAAGGCGTCACCTCGATGGCCTTGCAGCTCGATCGAGCGCCTGCCATGCGCGAGGTCGAAGACGCCGTGGTGAGCCATTTCCGCGGCCGCGTCGCGCTGCCAGGCATGCCCGCGGCGCACGTTGCATAATTAGTCGGCTCTGGGCGGTTAGCTCAGTGGTAGAGCGTCTGCTTTACACGCAGAATGTCGGGAGTTCGACCCTCTCACCGCCCACTTTCTTTACCCCACCTGTCTTGACAGATTGGGCGAAGCGCGTATCGTCGAGCCAAAGGCGGGCGGCCTCGCAGGGCTCGTGAGAGGGAATCGTTCGGACAGGCCTACATAGGGGAGGGAGAGGCACCCGAGGCCGACCGCCGCCTTTCCTACCACCTTCCGTACCACCTTTTCTTGACAGCGCCGCTGCGCTAGGATGAATTCAGAAGGAATCGCGGCTGGGGAGGTGAAGCCGACGAATCATCCCTCGCGCCTCGCCCATTTGGGGCACGGTCCGCACCCCCCGTGAGCCGTGGCTGTCGTCTTACCTCACTCGCTAGACACAAAACAGTTCGAGAGGAGATGAACAGCGATGGCAATCGAGAGTTCACGCGTCGCCGCTACCCCGGTGGCAGCGTCGCCGATCGCCGATCCGGCACCGCTGGGCCTGGCGGCGTTCGCCCTGACGACGTTCGGGTAATACCTTTACGGCGACGGCGTTCTCAACCTACGGCGCCTTCTGGCTGGCGGTCGGTACTTACCTGGCGTTGGTGACCTTCGGCAAAGTGGCTGTCGCGGACATCACGGTCTCGCTCGGCTGGTTTTTCCTCGGCTTCTTGATCTTCAACACCTACATGATGTTCTGGGCCCTCCGCGTCAATCTCGCCGTCTTCCTCGTGTTCCTCACCCTCGGCCTGACCGAACTCGTGTTGATGTGGGGCAATTTCGCCGGCAATATGGACATCGTCCACTGGGGCGGCTGGCTTGGGATCATCACCGCGCTGGTTGCCTGGTACACCTCGGCAGCCGACGTCATCACAGGGATGCGCGGGCGGCCGTATTTGCCAGTCGGCGCACCGCTGTGGTCGGAGTCTCCGGCAATGACAACCGCGCCGGCGTCGACCGTCCGGCGATAACGATCGAAAGTCCAATCGAGGAGGCTTTATGACGCAATGACGATCCAGGCCGGCAGTCATGCCATCGAGACGATGCAACTGGAGGAGCGGCGGTATCCGCCGCCTCCCCAGTTTGCCCAACAGGCCAACGCGAAGGCCGACATCTACAACAAACCGCTGGAGGACTTCTGGAAGGACGAAGCGCTCAAGCGTGTCACCTGGTTCAAGCCATTCGACAAGGTGCTGGAGTGGAAGCTCCCTTACGCCAAATGGTTCCTCGGCGGGAAGCTCAACGTTTGCTACAACTGCGTCGACCGCCACGTCGAGGCCGGCCGGGGCGAAAAGGTCGCCTTCTTCTGGGAAGGGGAACCGGTCGACCAGAAGCGGACCATCACCTTTTCCGAGCTGCAGCGCGACGTCGTCCAATTTGCCAATGCGCTGAAAAAGCTGGGCGTGAAAAAGGGAACCCCGGTCGGCATCTACATGGGCATGGTGCCGGAGCTGCCGGTGGCGATGCTCGCCTGCACCCGTCTGGGGGCGCCGCATACCGTCGTCTTCGGTGGCTTTTCGGCCGAATCGCTCTCCGGTCGCCTGAATGACATGGAGTGCGAGTTCCTGATTACCCAGAACGAGGGCCTGCGCAACGGCAACCCGGTACCCCTCAAAAAGAACGCGGATGCCGCCCTCGAGCAGACGCCGAAGATCAAGAAGAGCATCGTGCTCCGCCGGACACCGACGAACACGCCGATGAAAGACGGCCGCGACCTCTGGTGGCAGGACCTCGTGAAGGATGCCAGCACGGACCCGAAATCATGTCCGTGCGAGGAGATGGATGCCGAAGACCTGCTCTATCTGCTCTACACGAGTGGCACGACCGCAAAGCCGAAGGGCATTGTGCACACCACCGGCGGGTACCTGGTGGGGACCTCGACGACCCATCACTACATCTTCGACATCAAGCCGAACTCGGTGTACTGGTGCGCCGCCGACATCGGATGGGTCACCGGACACAGCTACATCGTGTATGGCCCGCTGTGCAACGGCACCACCGGGATCATCTACGAAGGGGTTCCCAACTATCCAGACAAGGATCGGTGGTGGGACATCATCGAGCGCTACAAGGTTGACGTGCTCTATACGGCTCCCACGGCGATCCGAACTCACATGAAGTGGGGACCGGAGTACGCCCAAAAGCATGACCTCAGCTCGCTTCGGTTGCTGGGGACCGTCGGTGAGCCAATCAATCCTGAAGCCTGGGTCTGGTACCGCGAACATGTCGGCGGGGGAAAGACGCCGGTGGTCGACACCTGGTGGCAGACGGAGACCGGCATGATCCTGATCACGCCGCTCCCGGGCGTGACCACGCTAAAGCCGGGATCGGCGACCAAGCCGTTCCCGACGATTGCGCCGGCCGTTTACAACGATCAGGGCCAGGAAGTCGGACCGGGCGGTGGCGGCTACCTCGTTCTCAAGCAGCCGTGGCCGGCCATGCTGCGCGGCATCTTCCGGGACCACGAACGCTACGTGGAGACCTACTGGAGCAAGTACAAGGATGTGTACTTCGCCGGCGATGGAGCCAGGATCGACGAGGACGGCGATTACTGGCTGCTGGGTCGCGTCGACGATGTCATGAACGTAAGCGCACATCGAATCTCGACCATCGAAGTGGAGAGCGCGCTGGTCGCCCATCCCAAGGTCGCGGAGGCGGCCGTCTGCGGACGAAGCGATAAGCAAACCGGTCAGGCGATCGTCGCCTTCGTAACGCTCAAGGGCGGCGCGGATGGCTCGCCCGAGATGTTGAAGGAGCTGCGCGCCTTCGTTGGCGAAAAGATTGGCAAGATCGCGGCGCCGGCCAACATCGTGTTCACGCCGGAGCTCCCCAAGACGCGTTCGGGAAAGATCATGCGCCGTCTGCTGCGTGACGTGGCCGAAAACCGGCCGCTCGGCGATGTGACGACGCTCGCCGATCCGGCAGTCGTCGACGAGATCGGAAAGCGAGCCAAAACTGAGGCCGCCAAAGAAGAGGTCTCGGCCTAAAAGACCTACCCATATCCCCTCCCCCTCCCAGGGGGAGGGTCAGGGTGGGGCGCCTACGCCTTGGCCTGCTGCAGGATGCGGTAGAGCGCGCTGAAATCGAGGTGCGAATCGCGCAGCTGATCGAGGCGATCTCGCAGCGCGTAGACATCCGACTGTAGCCGGTTGATCTCCGCTTCGTGGTCCTGGTTGGTTTCCTGCTGGCGGGCGATCAGCTCGCGGCGCTGGCGGATTTTCTGACTGATGGCGCGCTCGACCTCCTCCCATTGCTGCGAGAGATTCCGCAGCTGGCGATCGAGTGCCTGTAGCTCGGTGGTGAGTTCCTGATGGGAGGCGCCCTCGCTGGTTGCGGTCATCATTTCGGCCGCCCTTTGCGCTTTTCGTTTTTGTTCTGGACGTCGGTATAGCCCTGGCCTTTGACGGCATCGATAACGTCCGGCTTTTCCATGACGATGCGCGAGCTGTCTTGCGATTCGGCAACTTCGACTTTGATCGTGTGCGCGGCTCGCTGGCGCTGCCGCGGGATGACGATCCGGACGATGCCGCTGTCGAACGATGCCTTGGCCTGGGCGATGTCGCATTCGCCGGGCAAGGCCAGCGTCCGGGAAAACGCGCCCCGCGGGATCTCCTGGACCGCGAAGTCGCGATCGCTCTGCGCGATCGTGCCTCGGACGGTCAAGAGCCCTTCCTCGCAGCTGAGTTCGAGGTCGTCGAGCCGAGCACCAGGGAGGGCGCCTTCGATCACGATGTCATTGCCCTGCCGGTAGACGTCGACGGGAATCGGTTGGTCGCGCTGCGGCGGTGCCTGGCTTGCCTGGTTTGCCAGCTGCTCGACCGCGATCCGCAACGCGTAGGGGTCGTTATAGAGAAACCGCATTCCGTTTGCCCTTCCTGCGGGCGATTGTAGCGCGGCTCGGCGTTAGGCGCTCGTCACCTTTCGGAAAAAGGTGACGCTGAGGATGGCCACGATGCCCAGCACCGTGGCTGCCATGAACAACCCCATCACGAGGATCTGGCCGTAGCGCCGCGATCCCAGCCGTAGGGCCCCAAAGCTGGCGGCAGCTGCGAGAACAAGCGCGAGCACGATCTCGACCCAGACGGCCATTCTCTATAGAGAATGCCACACGGCGCGGCTACAATACGCACTCGTGCCGAGGTAGCTCAGTCGGTAGAGCACATGACTGAAAATCATGGTGTCGCCGGTTCGA
>VBHQ01000073.1 GCA_005880395.1 Chloroflexota bacterium | reverse complement strand
CCATCAACAAGATCGACAAGGAAGGATCGAATCCGGACCGGGTCAAGCAAGGCCTGTCCGAACAAGGACTCGTCCCCGAGGAATGGGGTGGACAGACGGTCATGGTGCCGGTGTCGGCCAAGCAGAAGACGGGTCTGTCTGAGCTGCTCGAGATGATCTTGCTGGTTGCCGACCTTCAGGACCTCAAGGCGAATCCGGCCAAGCTGGCGGCGGGCACGATCATCGACGCCCATCTCGAGAAGGGGAGGGGCCCGGTGGCCACCGTCCTGGTGCAGAGCGGAACCCTGCGCGTTGGCGACAATCTCGTGGTTGGTCACATCTTCGGTAAGGTTCGCGCCTTGCTGGACGACCGAGCTCGGAAGATGAAGGAAGCGGGACCGGCGACGCCGGCGGTCGTCACCGGACTCCCGGATGTGCCGACCGCGGGCGACATCTTCCAGGTGGTGTCCAGCGAGAAGGTCGCTCGGACGATCGCCGGGCAGCGGGCCGAACAGCATCGCGTCGCGACGCTGGCGCAGACGCGGCGTGTCACCCTGGCCGATCTCTCGGCGCAGGCAGGCAAGGGCACCGTCAAGGATCTGAACCTCGTCGTCAAGGCCGACAGCAACGGCTCGGTCGAGGCGCTGAAGGGATCCTTGCTCAAGATTCAGGATCCGCAGGTCAAGATCCAGGTGGTGTTCGACGGCGTCGGGCCGGTAACCGAATCGGACATCCTCCTCGCCGCCGTCTCCAACGCCCTCGTGATTGCCTTCAACGTGAAGACCGACACCCAGGCGCAGCGAGCCGCCGAGGCGCAGAAGGTGGACATCCGCAGCTACGACGTCGTCTACAACGTGACCAATGACATCGAACGCGCGATCAAGGGCCTCTACGAGCCAACCTTCATCCAGGTCTGGGAAGGCCGTGCCGACGTGCTGACGCCGATCAAGATCCCGAAGGTCGGGGTGATCGCGGGCTCCCGCGTGCAGGACGGCAAGATCACGAGCGGCTCGGTGGCGAAGCTGCTGCGCGACAACAAGCAGATCCACGAGGGCCAGATCTCTGGCCTGAAGCGCTTCAAGGATGACGTCAAGGAGGTCGGCGCCGGACTCGAATGCGGCATTCGGGTCGAGGGCTACCAGGACTTCCAGGAAGGCGACGTCATCGAGTCCTACCAGGTCAAGCAGGCATAGTCTTACGCGTCCGCTGAAGGTCGGCTTCCAGCTGCCCGAGGTGGAACGCGAGGTCCGCTGGCCGGAAATCGCGGCGATGGCGCGGCTTGGCGAAGCGATCGGCTTCGACTCGATCTGGGTTGGCGACCACCTGCTGTACCGCGACGAAACGTTCGGCGCTCGCGGGCCATGGGAAGCCTGGACGCAGCTTGCCGGGATCGCAGCGGTCACGAACCGCATTGCGCTCGGTCCGCTGGTCGCATGCACGAGTTTTCACAACCCGGCAATGCTCGCCAAGCTCGCGGCCACCGTGGACGCGATCAGCGGCGGCCGGTTGATCCTGGGCCTGGGCGCGGGCTGGAACGAGATCGAGTACCAGGCGTTCGGCTTTCCGTACGACCGCCGGGTGACGCGCTTCGCGGAAGCCTTCACCATCGTCCGCTCGCTACTCCGCGAAGGGCGGGTCGACTTCAGCGGAGAGTTCTACACCGCCCACGATTGCGAGCTGCTGCCGAGGTCTCGGCCTGATATTCCGCTTCTGATTGGATCGAGCGGCACGAGGATGCTCGAGATCACGGTACCGCACGTCGATTCATGGAATGCCTGGTACCGCCAGACCGGGAACCATCCCGAGGGCGTCGCACGGTTGCGGGACACCGTCGACGCCGCGTGTCGGGCGGCGGGTCGTAACCCGGCCGACATCGAGCGAACGGTGGCGGTGCTGATCGAGCTGCCCGAGGGTTCCGGTAGAAAGGAAGCCTATGAGGCGTCCCTCGAGGCGCCGGCGCTGAAGGGAACCCCGCAGGAGATTGCCGAAGAGCTGCGGCGCTACGCACGAGAGGGGATCGGCCACGTCCAGCTGATCGTCGAACCGATGACCGAGGCGTCCCTCGAGGCACTGGCGCCAGCGCTCGCCATTCTCGATCGCGATGCCTGACGATCCAGTCAGAAACCCGAAAGACATCGTTCGCGAGGGCTACGATCGGATCTCATATTCGTATCGCGATGATGCCGGCACGGCCTCGGATAGGTACGAGGAGTGGCTGGCGCAGCTCACTCCACTCCTGGAGGACGGAGACCCGGTGCTGGACATCGGCTGCGGTTGCGGTGTGCCGGCCACAAAGCTACTCGCCCAGCGATTCCTAGTAACCGGTGTTGACCTCTCGGCAGTGCAGGTCGAACGAGCTCGTCGGTTGGTACCAGCCGCGCGGTTTCTTTGTGAAGACATCACGCTGGTCGGCTTCGAAGAACACAGTTTCAGCGCGATTGTCTGCTTGTTTACCCTCATTCACATTCCTCTCGACGAGCAGCCAGCAATCATTCGCAAGCTGGGCCTTTGGCTCAGGCCTGGCGGCTATCTCCTTGCCACGGTTGGTACGAAGGCATGGACCGGCATCGACGAGAACTGGCATGGGGCACCGATGTACTGGAGCCATACTGAACGCCAGACCTACCTTCGCTGGCTCGAAGAAAGTGGCTTCAAAGTTCTTTGGGACCGTTTCATCCCCGAGGGTACAGGCGGCCATACGCTGGTACTGGCCAGATCTGCGACCGAATCCGTCTCGATCTAGGCCGGAAGTGAAGTTGAGTCCCGATCTGCGCAATGCGACCGTGAAGGTCAGCGTGCTGGGGGAGACGGACGAGCGGGAGGCGGCGATCGACGGCCTGGAGCACGCGAAGGGATTCATCCGGCGCGAACTCGGATTGCGACTGTCAAACCTCCGTTTCGCGCCGGACCTCCGCTTCCAGCTCGATGAGGGCGTGTCCTACAGCGTGCGGGTCAGCCAGCTGCTGCGCGAGGCGCAGCAAGAGGAGCACAACGCCCGCAGCTGAGCTCGCTCCTCCCCGTCCAGAGGTCGCCGCGGTGGCGCCTCGGATCTGGGAGGTTATTCAACAAGCGCCGGTGCTGACGACGGTGACCCACAAGGATGCCGATGGCGACACGCTCGGCTCGGCACTCGCGCTCGCACACGCGCTTGAGCCGCTTGGCAAGGCCGTGCCGGTGCTTTCTTCGCCGCCCGTCCCGGAAGCCTGGTGGTTCCTTCCCGGCTTCGAACGGGTCAACCGGCAGCCGGCGCCGGCGCATGCGCCGGTTTTCATCTTCGATTCGAGTGACGCATCCAGGGCCGGAACCTACGAAGATGCGGTGACGAGGGCGACGATCATCATCAACATCGACCATCACGTCACCAACGCCCACTTCGGCAGCATCAATCTGGTGCAGGTCGACGCTGCCTCAACCGGCGAACTGCTCTACGACCTGTTCAAGGCCTGGAAGATCGCGATCCCGCCCGCGGCCGCGTCTTGCTTGTACACGACGATTCTGTCGGACACCGGCGGGTTCCGCCACGACAACACCTCGGCGCGCGCCCTGCAGGCCGCCGCCGAGCTGGTTCGACTTGGTGCGGATCCGGTGATGATGGCGCGCGGCCTCTTCAAGAGCCGGCCCGCGTCGACACTCCGAATGCAGGGAAGGATCCTGCAGGGCCTGCACTTCGAGTACGGCGACCGCCTGGTGTGGGGGACGATCACCCAGGCCCAGTTACGGGATAGCGGCGCCAGGACCGACCAGGCCGACAGCGCGATCGACCAGCTCAACACCATCCGTGGGCAGGAGCTGGCCATCCTCTTCAAAGAAGCGGGACCACGCCTGATCAAGGTGAGCATCCGGAGCCGCGACCAGGTCGATGCCGCCGACCTGGCGGCCAAGTTCGGGGGCGGCGGCCACCGGCGCGCCGCCGGCATCGAAATGCGAATGCCGCTCAAAGAGGCGGAGGCGAAGGTGCTGGCCGAAGTTCGTAACCGGATGAACGACCTCGAATGGCATCCGGCATCCTGAACGTCAATAAGCCTGCGGGTCCCACATCCTTCAGCATCGTCCGGAGCGTGAAGCGGTTACCGGGCGCTCGCAAAGTGGGCCATGGCGGCACGCTGGATCCAGCCGCCGACGGCGTGCTTCCCATCCTCGTCAATGGCGCCACCCGGGTCGCCGAGTTCGTCCATGAATGGTCGAAGACATATCTCGCCGGCGTGACGTTTGGCGTGGTGTCGGACACCGATGACCGCGAAGGGACGCTCACCCCGGCCGGCGATCGCCGCAGCCTTACGGGTGAACGGATTCAGGCGCTGCTTCCCGCGTTCACGGGGCGTATCGCCCAGATCCCACCCGCATACTCGGCGCTGAAACGCGCTGGTGAGCCTCTCTATCGCAAGGCCAGACGAGGTGAACAGGTGGACCTCGAGGCGCGACTGGTAGAAATCGATGCCATCGAGCTGCGCGATTATGCCGCAGCCACGGCCACCGCGCGCCTCGAGGTTCGCTGTCAACGCGGCACCTACATGCGTAGCCTGGCTCGAGATCTCGGCGCGGCGCTCGGATGCGGCGCCTATCTGTCGTCGCTGACCAGGCTCTCGGTCGGTCCCCTGCAGCTTCAGGGCGCCATCTCGACCCAAGACCTTGTCGAGTTGGGCGAAGGGTGGACCGATGCGCTGCTGCCCGTCGACCTGCCGCTGCGCGGCTGGCCGGCGATGACCCTCGACATTCGGGAGGTCGAGACCGTGCGGCATGGCATGCCCCTGGCCGCGCCGCCCTCGGCCACGGGCCGATATCGTCTCCTCGATGCGGAGGGGCGCCTGGTCGCCCTGGCCGAGGTGGATGCCGGTCGGTTACTCCCTCGCACCGTGCTGGAGCCATGACGGCGCTGACCTTCGGGTTTCCGCAAGTTGGGTCGCTGGGACTGGCACACGCAACGATCGGAACTTTCGACGGGCTACACCGCGGACATCAAGCTCTGCTCAGGCCGCTGATTGCTGGCGCACGCCGGGCTGAGGCGCAAAGCGTCCTGGTGACCTTCGATCCGCATCCCCGATGCGTCCTCGATCCGGAGCACTGTCCCGCGTGCCTTACGACCGTCGACGAAAAACGGTGGTTGCTGGAACAGATGGGGCTCGACCACTTGATCGTGATTCCCTTTACCGCGCAGGTCGCCGGCCTGACTCCCGGGGCATTCATGAAGCGCCTGATGCGCGGGATGGAGCTTCGGCATCTGGTCACCGGGGCCGACTTCCGCTTTGGCCAAGGACGGCGTGGCGACCCAGCATTCCTCCGACGGCTCGGCGAGCGCCACGGATTCACCGTGGAGGTGCCGCCGACGGTCAGCCGCGGGCGGGAGTCGGTAAGCAGCTCGCGCATCCGTCGCCTGGTCCTTCTCGGTCAGATGCGCGCGGCGGCGCAACTGCTCGGTCGCGATTATGTGTTTCGCTCAACCGTCGAGCACGGCGAGAAGCGTGGACAGCAGCTTGGGTTTCCGACCGCGAACCTTCGCATTCCTCCCAACAAGCTGGTGCCGGCGAGCGGCGTCTACGCGGCGCGAGTCGAGATCGATGGTCAGCTGCGCCTCGGCGCGTTGAGTGTCGGATACCGTCCAACGTTCGGCGGCCACAACCTCACCGTCGAGGTCTTCATCCTCGACTTCGAGGGCAATCTATATGACCGGCAGATCGCGGTCTGGTTCGTTCAGCGGCTACGCGGCGAAAAGCGTTTCGCCTCGGTTCCCGGACTCCAGCAGCAGATGGCACGAGACGTGGAGAACGCCCGACGGGTCCTCCGCCGCTCGTAATCGTGAACCCGGTCGCCGGCAGTGGCCGCGCCGGCCGCTTCTGGAAGCATTGCGCTACCGCCTGCGCGGGCCTGCCGCTGGAGGTGCTGGAAACGACCCGTCGCGGCGACGCGACGAGCTATGCGGAGGGCGCAGGTGAGCGTCTGGTGATTGTGGTCGGCGGCGACGGGACGGCGCACGAGGTCGTCAATGGGCTGCTTCGCCGACCTCGGCCGCGACCCCCGCGAATCGGGTTTCTGCAGCGCGGGACAGGGGCCGATCTGCGGCGTACCATCCCCGGCCCGCGGCGCCCCGAGGAGGTGGCCGCGTGGATCACCATCGACCGGTGGCGTCCGATCGACGCCGGCATCCTGACCAGTTCGACCGGCCGCGAGTTCTTCATCAACGTCGCCGACGTCGGCATCGGCGCGGAGGTCCTCCGACGCGCCGCCCTCGGGCCCGCATGGGCCGGAGGCACCGTCAACTTTCTCGCCGCCGCGGTGATCAGCCTGGCGGTCCATCGCAATGCGCGAGTGCGCATCGGCCTGTGACATCGGGCGCGTCAAGGGCGTGCTCAGTTTGCCGCGGCTCTACCGTGGCACGCATGGCAGCCTTGCTGAGGTCGAGTTCGCTCGAGCGACCCGCGTGGCGATCGAGAGCGAGGAGCCGGTCGGCATCGAGGCTGACGGTGAGTTGGCGGGGAGCACGCCCGTGGTCTTCGAAGTGATCCCGAATGCACTCGAGGTTATCGATTGGAGACATTCGGGTATACTCTCGCGTGACCAAGCGCACCTGATCGACTAGCCAACGGCAGGTGGGCAACACAACTTCAGGAGGTATCGGACTGGCAACCGCGACCAAGACGGCGGTAATCGAAACCAACCGCCAGCACGACAAAGACACCGGGTCACCGGAAGTCCAGATCGGGATTTTCAGCGAGCGGATCAACCACCTTACCGAGCATCTCAAGACGCACGCCCACGACCACAATTCGCGGCGTGGGTTGCTCCAGCTGGTCGGCAAGCGCCGGCGGTTGCTGAATTACCTGCAGCGGAACGATATCGAACGCTATCGGGCCCTGATCAGCAAGCTTGGCCTCCGGAGGTGAGCGCTTAGCGTCATAACTGTCTTGCCCGGCGGGGCGACGCGCAGGGTTAGAGATTGGTGCGCGGAGAAAGGGTTCCTTTTCTTCGAACCCCAACCCCTAACCCGACCGGCGATCAAACCCCTGGGCCCGCATCAAATTTATGTTTGTGCCGCGCATCGCGGCCCAGGAGGAATTCGTGAATCAAACACAAATCGAAATCGGTGGGCGCACGCTGACCGCGGAAACAGGTCGCGTCGCCCAGCAGGCATCCGGCGCAGTCACCGTCCGGATGGGGGACACGATGCTACTCACCACATCCGTGATGGCATCGGCGCCCCGGGAAGGGATCGACTTTTTTCCGCTGACCTGTGACTACGAAGAGAAGCTCTATGCCGCGGGCAAGATTCCAGGCGGCTTCATCCGCCGCGAGGGCCGCCCGTCCGAGCAGGCGATTCTCAACAGCCGGCTGATCGACCGGCCGATACGTCCCCTGTTTCCCAAGGACTTCCGCAATGACGTCCAGGTGGTGGCCACCGTCCTCTCGGTGGACCAGGAGTCAGACCCGGCGATTCTCGCGATCAACGGCGCCTCGCTGGCGCTCTCGATCTCGGCAATCCCATTTCAGGGACCGATCGGTGCCGTCCGAATCGGACTGCTTGACGATCAGCTGGTCGTCAACCCGCCGGTGAACCGCATGGACGAGAGCAAGCTCGACCTGGTCGTCGCCGGCACGAAAGAGGCCATCATCATGGTCGAGGCGGGCGCCAAGGAAGTGCCCGAAGAGCAGATCGTCGAGGCGCTCCGCGTTGCGCACCGGGAGATCGTCCGCCTGTGCGAGTGGCAGCAAGCGTTTGCCGCCGAGGTGGGCAAGCCCAAAGTCGAGGTGGCGCCAAGCCCCAAGGACGCAGACGTCGACCAGGCGGTCGACCAGTTCCTGGCAGCGCGGCTGGACCAGGCCCTGTTCAATCCGAACAAGGCGCTGCGCGAGTCGGCGCTTGACGACCTGAAAAAGGAGACCGTCACGGAGCTGGGTCCACAGTTCGCCGACCGGCTGCCGTATCTGTCGAAGAGTTTTGAGGCCAAGGTGAAGGAACGCGTGCGTGGCAAGATCCTGGATGAGGGGATGCGGCCCGACGGCCGTAAGACCACGGAGATCCGTGCGATCAGTTGCGAGGTGGGCCTCCTGCCCCGAACCCACGGCTCGGCACTCTTCACGCGCGGTCAAACGCAGGCGCTGAGCATCGTGACCCTCGGGTCGATCGGCGACAAGCAGAAGCTGGACGGCCTCGGCCTCGAGGAATTCAAGCGCTTCATGCACCACTACAACTTCCCGCCATTCAGCGTCGGCGAGGCGCGGCCGTTGCGCTCGCCCGGGCGGCGTGAGATCGGTCACGGGGCGCTCGCGGAGCGGGCGCTCTTGCCGGTCGTGGCGACCGAGGAGGAGTTCCCATACACCATCCGGCTCGTCACCGAGATCCTGTCATCGAACGGATCCACCTCGATGGCAAGCGTTTGCGGATCGAGCCTGGCGATGATGGACGCCGGCGTGCCCACGAAGGGCCAGGTGGCTGGCATTGCCATGGGCCTGATCACCGGCAACGGCAAGGTGGCCGTGCTCAGCGATATCCAGGGGATCGAAGACGCGCTGGGCGACATGGACTTCAAGGTCGCCGGCACGCGTCGGGGTGTGACAGCGATGCAGATGGACATGAAGATCAAGGGCATCAGCATCGAGACGATGGCCGGCGCGATCCAGCAGGCTAAGGAAGGCCGCTTCTTCATCATGGACAAGATGAACGCGGCGATCAGTGAGCCGCGGACGGCGATGTCGCAGTACGCCCCGCGCATGCTGACCATCCAGATCCATCCCGACAAGATCCGGGAAGTCATCGGCCCCGGCGGCAAGATGATCCGCAAGATCATCGAGGAGTCGGGGGTCACGAGCATCGATATCGAGGACGACGGCCGGGTCGTGATCGGGTCGGTCAATGGCGAGTCCGCCGCCAAGGCCGAGCAGATGATCCATGACCTGACCGGCGAGGTCGAGGTGGGCAAGAACTACAAGGGCAAGGTCGTGCGGGTCATGCCGTTTGGCGCCTTCGTCCAGATCCTGCCCAACGTCGATGGCCTGGTGCACATCAGCCAGCTGGCGGAGGAACGCGTCGGCCGGGTCGAAGACGTCGCCAACGTGGGCGACGAGATCGAGGTAAAGGTCACCGAGGTCGATCGGCAAGGCCGCGTCAATCTCTCACGGAAGGCCGTGATCCAGGAAGCCAAAGGCATTACCAACGGCGACTGGATCGTCACCGAACGCGATCGCGGCGGCCCGCGGCGTGAAGGTGGCGGTGGAGGCGGATACCGCGGTGGTGGAGACCGTGGGCCTCGGCGCGAGTTCGATCGCGCCGGATCTCGAGGCGGCGACCACAGGTAAACGGAAGAGCGGCGCACTCGCGCCGCTCTTACATCGCTGACCACGTTGCGTGGGTGACGTTCGCGATCAGCCCAAAGGGCCGATGCCTCTGTGTCGCATCGCATGCTCGCATAAGTCAAGGAGATCGCGCGGAAGATCGGGGTCTCGTATCCGACCGTGCGCACGCACATCGACCGAGTCTTCCGCGACTTCGGACTGCGCAACCGCACCGAAGCCGTGGCTGTATGGCTCAGCACGTTGAGGACGAGCGAATGACGGTGACCCGTGAGCCCAATGACCGTGACATCAATGACCGTGACATCAATGACCGCGGTTTCAACGACTTCCGCGCCCGCAAAATGCCCTCTACCATCAGGCGTAATCCCGTAGTTACTCCGTAGGTAAATTCCGCGTCGGATTTTTTGGTAGAGGTCACAACGATGCAACCACGTCCTTTTGCTTCCGCACGCCTTTTGACGAGTTCGCTTCTCGCACGAGGTCTCGCTGTCAGCCTGGTTTCGGCCGGCCTAGCTGCGGCGCCAATCACCGCCAATGCCGACGCAACCACGTTCAGCGGTGACGCATACGTGGCGAAGGCCACGGTCAACGTTCCGGTGTTAGGGCCGACTACCGTCGGACCCATTGCCGAGAGTCAGCTTCCCTCACAGGGTGGGAGCGACGAGAACTCAATCCTGACCGTCAGTCTTCCGAACGCGATCGACAACAGCACGCTGCTCACCGCAGAAGTCGGTCACACCGCGGCGATTGGCCAGGGAGACCGAAGCCACTCGGAGGCGTCGGTCGCCGCCGTCAATCTCACGGTCGCGAGCCACACGGTCAGCGCTGATTTCTTAATGGCGAGGGCGATGGCGGTTTGCGGGCCATCCGTCAGCGGCAGTTCGGACCTGGCCAACCTGGTCGTCGATGGGGATCGTCAGCGGGATCGCCGATGTCGTCATTGCCCACGCGCACGCTGATATCACCTGTAACGGGTCGCCCAATTGCAGCGGCAGCGACTTCCTGACCGGTGGCGGCTGGATCACGGCCCCGGACGGCGCCCGGGGGACCTTTGCGGTTGCTGGGGGATGGAAGAACGGAGCGTGGTGGGGACACTTGCTCTACATCCACCACGGCAACGGGATGAAGGTGCACGGGACTGGAGTGACCTACTACGGTCCGGGCAACAGCGGCCCGACGAGCCGAGAGATCGATGGCAAGGATGACTTGCCAGACTCCCCTGGCTACAAGGTCGATACCGCGGATAACGGGGAGCCCGGGCACGGGAGCGACAACTTTTACATCGATCTTCTCAATGGCTACACGGCCGGTGGTCTTCTCCAGGGAGGCAATATTCAGCTCCACAAACCCTGCCAATAGCGCTTTTCTCGCCGGCCGACAATCCGCTTGAACATGGCCCTGAGACTCTCCTAGAGAGAGTCTCAGGCCGTTCTCAGCCTGTGGAAAACCGGTATACCGCGAAGGCCGTCCGCGCATACAATGGCGCCCGGTTTGGACTTCGTCGATCTGCAGAGCCTGAGTGTTGCCGTCCATCACTGCCGGCTCTGCCCCCTCGGTCATTCGCGCACCAAAGCGGTTCCGGGGGTTGGAGCGGCGACGGCGCGGATCATGATCGTCGGCGAGGCGCCCGGCCAGAACGAGGACCAGCAGGGCGAGCCCTTCGTCGGCGCAGCGGGCAAGTTGCTCGACCAGCTCCTCAAGGGGATCGGGCTCTCGCGGCCCGACGTGTTCATCACGAACATTCTGAAATGCCGCCCGCCGGGCAATCGCGATCCGTTACCGCTCGAGGTGCAGGCCTGCTCGCCCTATTTGGATCACCAGCAGAAGCTGATCCAACCGGAGGTCATCCTCTTGCTCGGCCGTCACGCGCTGGCGCGGCTGCTGCCCGGCTATGACTCGATCTCCCGCTTGCACGGTAAGGTGATCGTCAAGGACGGCGTAACCTATATTCCGATCTATCACCCGGCGGCCGCGCTCTACAACAGCTTTCTCATGGGGCCGCTGGAACAGGATTTCAAGGCTGTGAAAGCGCATCTCGACCGGATGGAGGAGCGACGGCGGGCGACCGCCGTGGCGGCCATGCCGGCTGCCAAACCCGAGGAGCAGCTCACCCTTTTTGGCTAAACGACCGGGTTTGCGCCTCATCCCGCTCGGTGGGCTGGGTGAGATCGGACGCAACATGATGATTCTCGAATACGACGAGAACATCGTCGTCATCGATGCCGGCCTGATGTTCCCGGAGGAAGAGATGCTGGGCGTCGACCTGGTCTTGCCCGACGTCAGCTACCTGGCGGAACGCAAGGAGAAGGTGCTGGGCTTCCTCACAACCCACGGACACGAGGACCACGTCGGGGCGCTGCCCTGGATCCTGCCGAAGGTGCCGGCGCCCGTCTATGGGAGCCGCCTGACGCTGGGCCTGATCAAGAACAAGCTTCGCGAGCACCGGGTGATCGAGCAGGCCGACCTCCGCGAGGTCAAGGCCGGTGATGTCGTCGAGCTGGGCCCGTTCAAGGCCGAGTTCATCCATGTCGCGCACAGCATCCCGGACACGACGGCGCTCGCGATCGAGACCCCCGCGGGCATGATCGTCCACTCGGGCGACTTCAAGATGGACCAGACGCCGGTCGATGGCCGGCCGACGGACATGGCGCGGCTCTCGAATGTGGGCGACCGTGGCGTGCTGCTCCTGATGTCGGACAGTACCAACGCGGAGCGGGACGGCTTCACGCCTTCGGAGCGAACCATCGGCGACGCCTTCCAGGAACTGTTCGGCCAGTGTCCCGGCCGGATCATCATCTCGACCTTCGCCTCCAACATCTACCGGATCCAGCAGGCGCTGAATACTGCCGCCCGCTACAAGCGCAAGGTCGCGGTGATCGGCCGCTCGATGATCAACAACCTGACCATCGCCCAGGAGCTCGGCTACATCCAGGTGCCGGGCGACATCCTGATCAAGGTCCAGGACATCAACAAGGAGCCCGACGAGAAGCTCGTCATTCTGTCCTCGGGGAGTCAGGGCGAGCCGCTCTCGGCGTTGACCCGGATCGCGGCGCAGGAGCATCCGCAGGTCAAGCTGAAATCGGGCGATACCGTCATCCTGTCGGCGACCCCGATTCCCGGCAACGAGGAGCTCGTCTCGCGGACAATCAACAACTGCTACAAGCACGGGGCCCGTGTCTTCTACTCGGCGCGCAACCGGGTGCACGCCTCAGGCCATGCCAGCCGCGAAGAGCTGAAGCTGATGCTGAACCTGGTGCGGCCCAAGTTCTTCATGCCCGTGCATGGCGAGTTCCGGCACCTCGCGCTCCATTCGGAGATTGCCCAGGATGTGGGGATCGCGAAAGACCGGATCATCGTCACCGACGACGGCAACAACGTCGAGGTGGGGGATGGAACACCCCACTTCGGGAACAAGGTGCCGGCTGGCTATGTCTTCGTTGACGGCCTGGGGGTGGGTGACGTTGGATCGGTGGTTCTACGCGACCGCCGCGTGCTCTCGCAGGATGGGATCTTCATCGTGATCGTGACGGTCGACAAGGACACCGGCAAGATCGTCTCAGGACCCGACTTGATCTCGCGAGGCTTCGTCCATCAGCAAACCTCCGACGTGCTGCTCGATTCCGCCCGTCAGCAGGTGCTGCAGACGATCGATGGCAAGGCGGGCCATGGACCTCCGGAATGGCAGGTGATCAAGAGCTCGATTCGCGACTCGCTGAGCAAGTTCCTTTACGAGCAGGTGCGCCGTCGCCCGATGATCATCCCGATCGTCGTCGAAGTCTAAATCTGCCCCAAGGCACAGCTGCTGTAACCTCGGCGCGGATCAGTAAGCGGGAACAGTAAGCTCACTTGCGATGAGGTCGTCAGTGTCACTTAGGAGCGACGGCAGGCGATGGACGCTACCGATGGCGATCGTGATCGCGATGCTGAGCATCGCGCTTGCGAGCTGTGGCGGTTCAAATTCCGGTTCGGACGGCGGCGCGTCGAGCAGTGCGAGCACCGGCACGGGCAGCGGCTACTGACCACCGAGTGATCGGCTCGCGGGCCGGCGCCGCCTAGCGCCTACGGCTCCTCGCGGAAATCCAGGTCTTCGACCGGGTCGCCGGTGTAGCTGTCGACCTTTCGGTCAACGCCACCTGGGACTTCGGTGGTAATCCGCATGGCCGCCTCCTCGGCGCTGGGATAGCCGCCCTCGTCGCCGAGCTCCGAGTCGAGGTCGCCTCCGGTTTCGGACTCGTCATCCAAAACACGAACTTCGGGTTGCTCGGCGCGGAGGACATCCGGGCGTTCCTCAGCCAGCCGCTCATCGAGGGTGTCCTGGTGGTAATAGTCGTCAGGAGCTTGCTTGTACTTGCGCGGCGGGATTTCGCCCTCCTGCGCGTCGCCGGTGATTTCCTTGCCGGGCAACGCCCCGATCAGATCGGGCTGCCCTTCCGAGTCCAGGTCTTCGTTCTCGGGAAGCTCGCGTCCCGCGGTGCGGCGTGGGCCAGGAGCAGCGTCCAGGTCGGGAACACCCGTCGTGTCGAGTCCGTCATCGAGCTTTTCTTGATCTCGCTTTGCCATGAACCTAGCCTACACCCAGTTCTTTTCCTTGCCGGGTTGGCAAGCTAGAATGGCAACGCCATTCGTTCCAGCCATCGTCGCAGTAGGAAGGCAATGAAAACCCGGCGGAAGCGGATCGCCCGCCCGAGGCGCTCGACGTCCAAGCAGCGCTTTCGCATCAAGGCCCCACGGCTTCCGAATCTGGACGTTTCCAAATCACAGCAGCGCGAGTTGGCGGGCATCGGCTTCCTGCTGCTGGCGGGCCTGCTGATCCTGGCGGTGGCGCTGCAGACGAGTGGGTCGGCGATGCATTTCCTGCGGGGCGGCCTGATCGGCCCCTTCGGCTGGGGCGTGATCTTCGTCATCCTCGCTGCCCTTGCCGCCGCCCTCGAATTACTGACGCCCTGGATCGAGAACGTGACCTGGGGTCGTGGCCTCGGGATTGCCTTACTCGCGATCAGCGCCCTTGGGTTGCTGGAACTCTCCGCCGGCGGGAGCGGTGGCGCGGTCGGCAAGGTCGAAGGTGACGCCCTTCGAAACGTGGCGGGAACGGCCGGAAGCATCCTGATTCTCTGTGCGGTCTTTCTCGGCGCCCTGGTGCTCGCCTTCGACATCTCGCTGCGAGGCATGGTCGCAGCGCTGCAAGAGCACTACATCGCCAACCGGCCAGAGCCGGCAAAGCCGGTCGGCAAAGCGAAAAAGATCGAAACGCTCGAGGCGCAGAACCGTGTCGTGCGGACGACGCCCGATGAGCCGGTGCTCGTGCCGATCAATGGAGTGGCGGGCGCGCCGCCGGCCCCAGCCGTTCCGACTCTGGCGTCAGAACTGCTGACCGCCCTCGACCTCGAGCCAGAACCGGCGGTTGACCAGCCCGCGCCGCTTCGCCGGCGGAAGGACACGCCTGTTGAGCCCGTTACGCAAGGAACGCCTCCACGACGAGATCAAAGCGAACATCCAGTTGATCGAGCAGACGCTCGCGAGCTTCGATGTCCAGGCGACCGTCATCGGCGTCAACTCCGGTCCCTCGGTGACGCAGTACGAGCTGCAACCAGGAGTCGGCGTCCCGGTTCGCAAAATCACGGCCCTGCAGAATGACCTGGCGCTGGCGCTCTCGGCTGCCATCCGCATTCAGGCACCGATCCCCGGCAAGCCCGCGCTCGGGATCGAGGTCCCGAACAAGGCGACCAGCCTGGTTACCCTGCGCGAGATCATCCAGACGCCGACCTTCCAGAACGACAAGACCCTGCTATCGCTGGCCATCGGGACGGACGTTTCGGGCAATACCGTCGTCGGCGACCTGACGCGCATGCCCCACATGCTGATCGCTGGTGCCACCGGGTCCGGCAAGAGCGTTTGTATCAACGCGCTGATCGCGGGCCTGCTCTTCCAGGCCTCCCCTGAGGAGCTGAAGTTCATCCTCATCGACCCCAAGCGTGTCGAGTTCTCGCTCTACCAGGACATGCCGCACCTACTGGTGCCGGTCGTCACCGAGTCTGACCACGCCACATCGGCCCTTCGATGGGCCGTGGCGGAGATGGAAAACCGTTACAAGCTCTTCGCCAGCCACACCGTCCGCAACATCGCGGACTTCAATGGCCGCGCGGCCGAGATGGGCCTCGACGAGCTGCCCTACATCGTGATCGTCATCGACGAGCTCGCTGACCTGATGATGGTCGCCGCCGGCGAGATCGAGGAGCTGATCTGCCGCATTGCGCAGCTCGCGCGCGCCGTCGGCATCCACCTGATGGTCGCCACTGCTCGGTAGGGGCGACATGCTGTACCTGCCCGTCGAGGCGGGGAAGGCGACCCGGCTGCAAGGGGTCTTCGTCTCGGACCGCGAGATGAAATCAATCATCGACTTCTGGAAAGGCCAGGGTAAGCCGCAGTACCAGGAGGAGATCTTTAACGTCGAAGCGACGGTTTCGTGGGCCAAGGAAGGCATGAAGCGCGACCCGCTCTTTCCCAAGGGCGCCCATGTCGTTGCCACCGAGGGCCGCGCGTCGGTGTCTCTCTTGCAGCGGAAGCTCAACGTCGGCTACACGCGTGCCGCGCGCATCGTCGACCAGCTGGCGGACCACCGGGTGATCGGGCCCTACGAGGGGAGCAAATCGCGCGAAGTGCTGATGAACCTGCTCGAGGTGGACGAGCTGGTCAAAGATCTCGACGACGCCAACTGATGCGACAGACAGCTGTCAAAACGCCCGGGTAGGATAGGCCCCAATGGCCCAGGATTACTCGTTCGATGTTGTCTCGCAGTTCGACCGGCAGGAGCTGGTCAACGCCGTCAACCAGGCGCAGCGCGAGATCGCCACTCGCTACGACTTCAAGGACAGCGGTGCCAGCATCGAGCTGGGCGAAAACGAGATCACGCTCCATGGGCCCAGCGACTTTAAGTTGAAGTCGATGGTCGATGTGCTGCAGGGCAAGCTGGTCAAGCGGCAGCTCTCGCTCAAGATTCTCAAGCCCGGGCCGATCGAGCCGGCCGCGAAGGGCACCGTCCGCCAGAAGCTGGAGCTGCAGCAGGGGATCGATGACGAGCTGGCGCGCAACCTGGTCAAGCAGATCAAGACCGTCTCGCCCAAGGTCCAGTCGCGCATCCAGGGAGATGCGATCCGCGTCTCGAGCCGCGAGAAAGACCTGCTCCAGCAGGTGATCCAAACCCTGAAGGCGAGCGAGACGCCGGTGCCACTCCAGTTCATCAACTACCGGTGAGCCGTGCCGCCCGATTCCGAACTCTTCGCGCTCGCCGAGCAGGCCGGCGAACGGCTCCGCCGCCTCGGTCGCTGGCTGGCGGTGGCGGAATCCTGTACCGGCGGATTGCTGGGCGCGGCCGTGACCGACGTGCCGGGCAGTTCCGCCTATTTCCTTGGTGGCGTGATCAGTTATGCCGACCGCGTCAAGATCGAGCAGTTGCAGGTACCGGAGGAGACGCTAGCGCGGTACGGCGCGGTCAGCGAGCGGACGGCCGCCGCTATGGCCTCCGGCATCCAGCTGCTGTTCAAAGCGGACATCGGCGTCTCGATCACCGGCGTGGCGGGGCCCAATGCGGAAGGAACCAAGCCGGCCGGCCTGACCTTCATTGGACTGGCGATGGCCCCATCGCTGCCCTCTCCCAGAGGGGGAGGGGCCTCAATCCCTGTACACCGTTTTCAATGGACGGGCGACCGTTGGGACAACCGGCGGCGCTCGGTGCGGGCGGCTCTCGAGCTTCTGGTCCAGGCTCTCGAGCACTAGCGTTGACAGTTACACAAATCTGTATTACAGTGGTGGGCGCGGACCAGGCTCGCCACGTAGCAAGGGGAAACTAGATGTCAGAAAAAGACCGGGCATTGACCGCGGCGCTCACCCAGATCGAAAAGAGCTATGGAAAGGGCGCCATCATGAAGCTGGGAGAGGCTGCGGCGCAGCGCGATGTCGCTGTGATCCCGACCGGGGCACTCACGCTCGACATCGCCCTGGGGGTCGGAGGGATTCCGCGTGGCCGCGTGGTGGAGATCTACGGCCCTGAGTCCTCCGGTAAGACGACGCTGGCGCTGCACGTCATCGCCCAGTCGCAAAAGCAGGGTGGGGTCGCCGCCTTCATCGACGCCGAGCACGCGCTCGACCCGGTCTACGCCTCGCGGATCGGCGTGAAGACCGAGGACCTGCTGATTTCGCAGCCCGATACCGGCGAGCAGGCGCTCGAGATCGTCGACGTGCTGGTGCGCTCCGGTGCCGTCGACGTGATCGTCGTCGACTCGGTGGCGGCGCTCGTGCCCAAGGCGGAGATCGACGGCGAGATGGGGGATAGCCACGTGGCCCTGCAGGCACGGCTGATGTCGCAGGCGCTGCGTAAGCTGACCGGGGCCATCTCCAAGTCAAGCACGTCCGTGATCTTCATCAACCAGCTGCGCGAGAAGGTCGGCATCATGTTCGGCAATCCCGAGGTGACAACCG
>VBHQ01000072.1:5593-20764 GCA_005880395.1 Chloroflexota bacterium | reverse complement strand
TGATCCACCGGGCCCGGCCCTTCCTCTTCAGTACCTCGCATCCGCCGGGCGTCGCGGCCGCCTGCATCGCCGCCATCGACGTGTTGCTCAGCGAGCCGGAGCGCATCGACCAGCTCTGGAAGAACACGGCGCGCTTCAAGGCAGGATTGAAGCGGCTCGGGTTCGAGACCGGCGCGAGCGAGACCCCGATCACGCCGGTGATCGTCGGCAAGGGGTCGGTCGCGATGGAGCTTTCGGACCGGCTGTTCGCGATGGGCGTCTTCGCCCAGGGAATCGGTTATCCCACCGTGCCCGAGGGACGGGCGCGGATCCGGACGATCGTGACCAGCGCCCACACGGACGCCCAGCTGGACCAGGCGCTGGAGGCGTTCGAGAAGGGTGGCAAGGAACTCGGTGTGATCGCGTAACCATCACGGCAAACCGAACATATATGGATAGGTCCTCCGCGTGACCGAGCGTTCGGCGGCTGAGCTGCAGGACGAGGCGCGCCTGATCGAAGCGGCAAAGCGGGATCGTATCGCGTTTGCGGCGCTCTACGCGCGCTATTTCGATCAGATTTACTCGTACTGCTACTACCATCTCGGCCGTCGGGAGGAAGCCGAAGACCTGGCGAGTGAGACATTTCAGCGGGCGCTGGAGGGTCTCGACGAATTCGAATGGCGAGGAATCCCGTACTCCGCATGGTTGTACAAAGTCGCGTCGAACCTGATGTCGAAGCGCCGGCGGCGCCCGCCCTGGGTCGAGCTGCCGGATCCGATCGCCGCGCCCGCCGACAACGACCCGGAACGCCTGTGGCTGCGTCGGGAGCAAGGTGATGCGCTTCATCGAGCGGTTCGTAAACTTCCGCTTGACCAGCGTCAGGCGGTCCTGCTCAAGTTCGAGGGGCGGCTCCGGAACAAGGAGATCGGGGTGATCATGGGACGGAGTGAGGGCGCGGTGAAGCTGCTCCTCTTCCGCGCGGTCCATGGGCTTCGCCGGCGGCTGCATGAGGAGGAGAAGGCGCGATGACTCCGAGACAGGATGACCTGGAATCGCTGGCGCGCGCGATCGACCGCGTCGTCTTTCATGACGGGGCGCAGGCTGGCGACCACAATGCATCCGCCGCGTCGCTGGCGCTGATCTCCTACCTGAACGACAGCTTTCCTCGGATGGCGGTCGCCGGCGGACGGCGGGATCGGCTACAGCGCCGCCTGATGCACGCGCTTCGGATTCCGCGGGCCGAGGCGGCCACGGGGTGGGGCCGCCTGGAGGCGGAATTGAATCACCGTCTGAGCCAGGTCGATCCCCGCTGGACACCGCTTGTTGGCGGCGCGGCGTTGGTTCTGCTCGGCGTCCTGGGCGTTGCCGTCTGGCGGCAGCGGGGAGCTATCAAGCCGGCGGTCGTGTCGCTGCGCTGAACGTCCGACTTCGCCAGGTTGTGAAACCTGGGAGGGCAATCGGCGTTACATGGCTAGCCGATGGGGTGGCACATTCGTTCCGGTCGCTGGCTGCCGCTGAGCGCGGCCCTCGTGCTCGTGAGCATCGTGCCGGATACCGGCCTGGCGCCGGGGGCGTCACCAGCGGCGGGCCCCAGTCTGGTGCTGCCGGCGATTGCCGCGGCAGAGGTCGGGTCTGCGGAGCCGGACGGAATGGTCCTTCTGCACAACCGGCCGAGGCCGCCGCCGATGCCCACCTCGACGCCGCCCACGGCGCAACTGCTGCTGGCGGAATTGCATCCGGCCAAGGCTCCGGTCCCATCCGGACCGGTGACGTACGTCCCGATCCTTCTCTATCACTACGTCCGGATCAATCCCATCGTCACCGATCGGGTCGGCTTCGGGCTGTCGACCCCGCCGGCGATGTTTCGATTGCAGATGCAGTACCTCGCCAATCATGGCTTCCATGTCATCTCGCTCCACCAGGCGGTGATGGCGATCAAGGCGCACGGCGGACTGCCCTCGAGGCCGGTCGTGCTGACCTTTGATGACGGCTACGCCGACTTCTTCACCACGGCAATCCCGATCATGCAGAGCCATGGCTTCACGGCGACCGACTTCGTGATCAGCGGCCGCATGGGCCAGTGGAGTTTCATGACGCCGAGCCAGGTGGTCGCCGCCGACAGCATGGGCTTCACGATCGGCGCGCACACCGTCGATCACGTGGCACTGGCGACTCAGTCGGCATCGCGCGCCAGCTGGGAGATCCGGACGAGCAAGTCGACGCTGGAGAGCCTGCTGGGTCATCGGGTGCTCGATTTCGCCTATCCCTACGGCAGCTATAACGGATACGACATGGCCCAGGCACAGAGCGCGGGATTCGAAACGGCGGTCTCGACCCTGTACGGCACCGTTCACAGCCCCGGCCAGCTGTTTTATCTCTCGCGGATGCGAATCGGCGGCGGCTTGCCGCTCAGCTACTTCGCCCGGGTGGTGGGCGGCCCGGCGCCCACCGCGAGCGACCTCGCGGGCGGCGGCGCGCTTCCGACCCCGACGCCGAAGCCCACCGCTACCGCGACGCCTGCGCCGACCCCATCACCAACCCCGACGCCAACGCCAATTCCCACCGCCAGCTCGAGCCCGGTCGCGGTCACGCCTCCACGGTTGCCACCGATCTGGCTGTGAGCGGCGAAGACGAGCTGTCGGCGAAAGAGAGGGCGCGGATTCGCGCCCGCGAGCGCAAGGCGCGCCGGCCAAAGATGGTCGTCGATAACGCCGGCGTCAAGCGGATTCAGGCGGCGCTGCGCAATCGGTCGAGCGAGAAGAAAAAGTAAAGTAGGTTGGTGACGGCAATTCGGAAAGCGGTGTTCCCTGCCGCCGGCCTGGGGACGCGCTTCTTGCCGGCGACCAAGGCGCAGCCAAAAGAGATGCTGCCCATCGTCGACAAACCGATCATCCAGTACGGCATCGAGGAAGCCGTCGCGGCCGGGATCGACCAGATCATCGTCGTCACCGGCCGGGACAAACGGGCAATCGTCGACCACTTCGACATCTCGTTTGAGCTGGAGCATTACCTCAAGGACCGAGGCAAGACGCGCGAGCTGCAGGTGGTCCGCAAGATCTCGGACATGGTCGACATCACCTACATCCACCAGAAAGAACCACTAGGGCTTGGGCACGCGGTCCTGATGGCAAAAGACCTGGTCGGCAATGAAGCCTTCGCGGTCTTCCTCGCGGATGACATCATCCGCTCGCATACGCCGGCGATCAAGCAGATGATCGACGTCTACACGCAACGCCAGGCATCCGTCCTGGCGCTGCAACGGGTCGAGCCGGACCAGGTGTCGCGCTACGGCATCGTCAAGGTCGGCCAGAGCGAAGGCCGCATCCACGAGGTCATCGACATGATCGAGAAGCCGGAGGCGGCCAAAGCCCCGTCGAACCTGGCGATCCTGGGCCGCTATGTCCTGGAGCCGGCCATCTTTGGCCTGCTCGAGAGCACCCATGAGGGCGTTGGCGGCGAAATCCAGTCACGTACCACGACGTCGGGACGGTGAGCGGCTTCCTCAAGACGTCGATCGCGTTTGCGCTGGAACGGCCGGGCCTGCGCGAAGAGCTGCTCAGCTACCTGCGAAGCCTGGATGGGGGGCGGCCGGGTTCCTAGGCGGCAGCGCCGGCCGTCGTCGGGCGGCCAAAACACTAGGAGATTGCGCCGCCACGAGCCTATAATGAGTGGTCCGTTGAATGGCTCTTACGACATCAACCGTGGGTACAGACATGGCAGTTTCAGGGAGACGCAGATCCGACGAGGACCGGGTCGTTCGGTATCTCAATACCGAGGGCGACTTCGAGGTCGAGGTATCGCACACCTTGAACAAGTGGTGCGTTACCGTCTTCCAGCTGCCCTCCAAACAAGTCGTCGCCCAGGACTTCTTTCCGGAGCGCTGGAAGGCCCTCGCGCGCGCCCAGGACTTCATCCGCCTCCTGAACCAGCGCAAGAAGAAGGAAGAGGAAGGCCTCGCCGGCCATCGCGACGACGACGACTTTTAGACCTCGTTAGAATTCGCGTTTCGTGAACTGGGCATTCATCCGGAGGGAGTGGGGCGCCCACCAGCAGAGCGTCTTCCTCCGCCTCGGCGACGCCCACCGCGACGGCGGTTAGCGCGGCCTCGAGCACACCCTGTCCCTCTCCAAGCCCGACCGCCACGCCGTCGTCAGGCGCGACGTCGCCGACGGCCAGCCCGAAGGCCTCAGGCTCGCCCTAACGGCCCCCACCCTCCCCTGAAGGTGCGAGGGAACTTCGTCAGCTCGCGATCGCCTCGCCGAGCACGATCGAGCCGTTGGTGGGCACGATCTGTGAGCGACGCAACTCGAGTTCGGCCATGACGTGGCTGTCGTCGAGCAGCGCGAGCATGATGGTGTCCCGCAGGGCAAGCTCGCCGATCCGGACGCAATCTTTGAGGAAGGGAAAGACGAGCGGCCTGACCAGGTTGGCCAGGTAGCGTAGCTCCGATGCCGCGTCATCGTTGCTCCTGACCAGGCTCTCGTCCCGAAAGGCCAGGATGAAGACCTCATCGCTCAGCGGGATCAGGTCGGTCCAGCTGTAGGCCTCCTCAGGCGCGTCCGGGATCAGACGCCGTTTCTGGCGGAAGAGCTCGAGCCGCGTCTGCAGCTGGCGCATCGGGGCCGGTGGACCCTCGATGATGAACGGCACATCCTTGAGGGGCGCCTGGCTGGGCTGCGCGGGATAGCGGGTGGAGAAGCCGATCTCGGCCTGACCCGCAAACGGAGCTGGGACTTTGATGACGAGTTCCTGGAGCATGGGGCCGAACCGCCTTCTGCCTTTGATTATATCGGCGCTAACAGGTTCAACGGAAATCCGCGGCCGCTCTTGCGGCCTTCGCCCGGCAGTGCTCGATCAGGCCCTCGGCGTCGCACGTATTCAACACCTGCTTCGGCCGCAGCCCGGCGCGCCGTGCGATGGCGATCCCGTAGCGCTGGTAGTCGTATTCGGCCGGGTAGTGGGCGTCGTTGTTGATCGCCAGCATCACGCCGGCCTCCTGAGCGCGGCGCGCCCAGGTGTCGTTCAGATCGAGACGATAAGGACTGCTGTTGATCTCGAGCGCCGTCCCCGTCCGCATCGCCTGGGCGATCACCGCCTCGATGTCGAGCTGCGTTTCGCCGCGCCGGTCGAGCCGCCGGGAGGTCGGATGCGCGAGCACATCGACGTGCGGGGATTCCATCGCCGCCAATACGCGCTCGGTGATCGTCTCCTTCGGCTGGTCGAGCGCGGTGTGCACGGAGGCGACGACGACCCCCAGGCCCGCGAGGCAATCGTCGGGAAGGTCGAGGCTGCCGTCAGGCAGAATGTCGACCTCGGCACCGCTGAGCACGGTGGCACCCGCCGCCCGGGCATTCGCCTCGTCGATTTCACCGCCCCGGGCGCGAAACCGTTCGGGTGTGAGCCCCTGCGCAATCGTGAGCGATTGGGTGTGGTCGGTCATCACGATGTAGTGGTAGCCGCGCTCCTTCGCGGCGGCGGCCATCACCGCGATCGAATTCCGTCCGTCGCTCCAGTTGCTATGGGTGTGGAGGTCGCCCCGAACATCGCGGGCCTCGATCAGCGGCAGAAGCGCACCGGCGGCGGCGAGCTCGATCTCGCCGCGCCCCTCGCGGATCTCCGGCGGGATCCAGGCGCAGCCGACCGCCTCATAAACCTCCGACTCAGCCGCGCCCGCGATTCGCGTCCCATCTTCCTTGAAAACGCCGTATTCGTTGAGTTTGAGGCTCCCGATGCGCTCAGCGCGGCCGCGAAGCTGCACGTTGTGCGCCTGCGACCCGGTGAAGTACTGCCAGGCAGCGCCGAAGCTCTCCGGTTTCACCGCGCGCAGGTCGACCTGCATCCCATCGCGCACGCGGATGCTGGTGCTGGTGATGCCCTGACCGATGACCTCGCTGACCTGCGGCAGCGTCGAAAAGTCGCGGCACATGGCCTCGGGATCATCGCTCGCCACCAGCAGGTCAAGGGCGCCGATGGTTTCGCGGGCGCGCCGCAGGCTCCCGGCGATCTCGGCGCGAACCACCCCGGGCATCTCCCGAAGCGTGGTCAGAAAGGAATCCGCGAGCAACCATGCGTCGGGAAAGAAGCGCCGGCCTTCGGTTCGCTTGAGGATCGCGATGCCTTTGAGAATGCTCTCCTCGGTCCTGGCCTTGATCCCGCGCACCGCCAGCAGGCGGTGGCTCCGGGCGGCGGCTTCGAGCTCTTCCAGGCTGAGGATCCCGAGCGCGTCGTAAATATCTTTGGCGGTGCGAGGACCCAGGCCGGGGACGCGCTTGAGTTGGAGCAAGGCCGGCGGCACGTCCTCCTCGAGGCGGTTCAGAAAATCGAGTTGCCCGGTGGTGACGTACTCGATGATCTTGCTCTCGATTGCGGCGCCGATGCCGGGCACGTCCTTGAGCCGGCCGCTCTTGATCAGCTCATCGACCTCGGCCGTCAGGTTGTCCAGCTGGCGAACCGCCTCCCGATAGGCGCGAATCTTGTAGAAGTTCTCTCCCTTGATTTCGAGCAGGTCCGCAACCCGGTTGAGCATGGACGCGATCTCGGCGTTTCGCACGATCCGTAACCTAGCAGGGCATGCTGCTGGCGGGCGTTCGCGTGCTGGATCTTTCCCGCTTGCTGCCGGGCGGCTACTGCACCCAACTGCTGTTGCAGCAAGGCGCCGAGGTGGTCAAGGTCGACTCGCCCGAAGGTGACCCGCTGCGACGGATGCCGGCAGGTGAGGCGTTGTTCCAGGCGCTGCATGCAGGCAAGGAGCTGATGACGCTCGACCTCGCCACCGCCGGCGGCCGGGACGCGTTTGTTGATCAGGTTGGTCGTGCCGACGTCCTGGTCGAAGGCTTTCGCCCGGGCGTGATGGAACGGCTTCAGGTTGGCTACCGCGCGCTGATCGACGTCAACCCGCGCCTCGTCTACTGCGCCATCACCGGATACGGGTCTGCCGGCGAGCTGGCCCTCCGGGCGGGACATGACCTCAACTACCTTGCCCGCAGCGGCGCGCTATCCCTGATGCCACGCGCCGGTGGGACCCCCGTGATCCCTGGCCTTCAGATTGCCGACCTGGCCGGCGGGCTGCAGGCGGCGTTCCTGGTGGCGGCCGCGCTCAGCGAGCGGTCGCGTACCGGTCGGGGGACTCGGGTGGAGGTATCCATGCTGGATGTGATGCGCGATTGGACCACGCTGCCGCGCGCCGCGCTGGCAGCCGGTCTGCAAGGCCTGGGATTGACCGGCGAATATCCCTGCTACCACGTCTACCCAACCGCGGATGGCGCGATCACGGTCGCCGCCCTGGAGTCGAAATTTTGGAGAACACTCTGCGAGGCGCTGGCACGGGAGGACCTGGTCGGCCGGCAATTCGACCCGTCCGCCATCGCTGAGCTTGAAGCGATCTTCCGAACGGGCTCCGGCAGCGACTGGAGCGATCGGCTCGAGAAGTTCGACGTCTGCGTCGAGCCGGTCCTGTCGCTCCAGGAATCGGAGGCCTGAGCAAGCGCTGTCGGATCGCCCGGCTGGTCTTACCGATTTCTAAACCGTCTCTCAGGGGCGCTTCATTCGCGTCTGGGACGATGCAGGTACTAATCCGTTGGGAAGGTGATTTTAAACATGAAACGCAATCGCTGGCTGGCCCTGCCGGTCGCCGGGATCGCGGCCGTCGCCATCGGGGTCGCGGCGGTCCAGGCGGCCCCGTCGCCGTCGCCCTCGGCTGGCAGCAGCTCGAAGAATTACGCGCAGGTGTTCGTTGACAAACTCGCCGCCATCCTGGGATTGAGCCCAGCGAAAACCCAGGACGCGTTGAAGAATGCCGAGCTGCAAACGGTGGACCAGATGGTGGCCGATGGCCGGATTACCAAGGCGCAGGGCGATGCCCTCAAAGCCAAGATCAACGCCGGCCAGGGACTCGGCCCGATCGGCGGCTTCGGGCTGCGCGGCGGCCCGGCCCGGCGAGGGACGCTCGGTGTCACGCGCGACCTGATGACCGCGGAGCTGAGTGCCGCCGCCTCGGCCCTCCACATGAGCACGAGCGACCTCCAGAGCGCGCTCCGCTCCGGCAAGAGCCTGAGTGATCTCGAGACGCAGCAGAAGGTGAGCGATAGTTCAGTAAAGAGTGCGATGAAGTCCGCCGCCAAGGGTGTACTCGACAAGGCGGTCAAAGCCGGCACCATCACCCAGGCGCAGGAAGATGCGCTCCTGGCGCGGGTTGGGACCGGCAGGCTTGGCGGCTTCGGTTCACGACCAGGCTTCAAGCGCGGCGCGCCGCTGCCGGGCCAGTCGCCAAATCCATCACCCGCCGCGACCCCGGCCGCCTACTATTCGACGATCTAGCGACCCTTCCCACAACGGCGCGACGAAGCGGGCACGTCCAGGCAACGGTTTCCCCGCCCGCCTCGTCGCCGTAGCCTTTCCGACCTAAGCTCAGGTCGGAGGAGTGGCACCGAAGCCACGGACAATTGAACTGGCTTCAGTTCGTCGTCGTCGCGCTGGAGTTGCCGCCCGACCCCAAAGCTCGACAGCTTTGGGCGCGCCTGGCGCGGCTGCAGCTGATCTATTCCCTCGCCGGGCTAGTGGTCCAGAGCCGGCTCGCCGACGCGGCGCCGGGCACGATCCTCTTCATCGTCGGGCTGCTGGTCGTCTGGCTGACGCGGTTCTCGATCCGCGTTCGGCAGCCGATCGAAATCCTTGACAGGCCTCCGCAGGCGCCTCGCACGCATGACAGCCAACGGACTCGCAAGGTCGGCTAACCGGTAACGGCTCGATAGAGTGCCCGCACCTGGCGCTCCGTCTCTTCGGTGGTACCCCGGTTGTCGATGAGGTAGTCGGCACGTGCGCGCTTTTCGTCCAGTGGCATCTGCGAGTCGATCCGCTGCTGCGCGGCCTGCGCCGTGATCCCCGTGCGGCCGGTCAACCGTTCGAGCTGGGTCGCCCGGTCCACCCAGACCACGACGACCTTCTCGACCAGATTCTGGCGGCCACTCTCGTACAGGAGGGGGATATCAAGGACCAGCAGACCATCGCGGCCGGCGCGGGCGGCGATCTCTTGTCGCATCCGTTCGAGGATGGCTGGATGGGTGATGGCGTTGAGCCGGGCACGGGCTGAGGGATCGGCAAAGACGAGCTGGCCGAGCCTGGCACGGTCGAGGCGGCCTTCGGGGAGCAGGATGTCAGCGCCAAAGCTCTCGACGATTTGGGCCAGTGCCGGCTGTCCTGGTTCGACCACTTCACGAGCAAGCTGATCGGCATCCACGACCTCGGCGCCGAGCCGGGCGAAGAGCGAAGCGACGAGCGACTTTCCGGACCCGATGCCCCCGGTAAGACCAAGCACTCGCATCCCAGTTAGACCGTAGGATTACCAGAGATGGCGTTGCTGAAGTCGACGGCAGTGCTGGTCGTCCTGCTCGCCGCCGTCATCTACTTCGCGATCCGGACCCGACAGCTGTATCGCATTTTGCGGCTCGGCCCAAACGAGAATCGCCTCGACAACATCCCCGAGCGAATCCGCGGCGTCCTTTCGTATGTCGGGGCGCATACGCGAATGTTCCGCAACACGTACTCGGGACTGCTCCATTTCTTCATCTTCTACGGCTTCGTCGTGCTGCTGACCGCGATCGTCCAGGCGTTCGGCGAGGGCCTCTTCCCCGGATTCAGCCTTGCGCCGATCGGCGGCACCACCTGGATCGCCTTTCTCCAGGACGTGTTCGGCGTCCTGGTCCTGATCGGCGTGCTGATGGCGCTCGTCAACCGGCTCATCATTCGGCCTCGCCAGTTTCAAGAGAGCAACGAGCTGGACGCGTTGATCATCCTCGGGCTGATCGCGACCATCATGATCGGCATGCTCGGCCAGAACGCTGCCCGGGTCGCTGAGGGCAGCGATCCGTCGGCATCCTGGCGACCGGTCTCGTCGGCCATCGCCGGCCTCTTCCAGGGCATCGGCTGGTCGGGCGCCCAGGCCATCCCGGCGCACGAGGTCTTCTACTGGATGCACATCCTCGGCGTGCTGGCCTTCCTCGTCTACATCCCGAGCTCGAAGCACCTCCACATCTTCGTCGCTATCCCCAACGTGTTCTTCCGGAAGCTGCCGCCCAAGATCGGAGCGCAGCTTCCAACCATCGATCTCGAGCATGCCGAGCACTACGGAGTCAATCAAGTCACGCAGTGGTCCTGGAAAAACCTGCTCGACCTGTACTCGTGCACCGAGTGCGGCCGGTGCCAGGAACAGTGCCCGGCCTTCCTGACCGGCAAGCCGCTCAACCCGAAGATGATCATCGTCGACGCGCGCGAGAATCTCTACAAGACGATCCGGGACGCCCCCGCCGAGCAGCGGCGGGAGCCGCCGCAACCGCAGAAGCTGATCGGCGAGGCCATCAAAGAGGATGAGATCTGGGCGTGCGTCACCTGTGGCGCCTGCCAGCAGGAATGCCCGGTCCTGATCGAGCATGTGCCCAAGATCGTCGACATGCGGCGCAGCCTGGTCCTCGAGGACAGCCGGTTCCCCAAGGAGGCGGAGGGTGCCCTGCGCAGCATCGAAACGCAGGGCAATCCATACGGCCTGCCGCGGGCGCAGCGGATGGAATGGGCAAAGGGCCTTGCGGTCAAGACGGTCGAAGAACACCCGACCGCGGAATACCTCTACTTCGTGGGCTGCGCCGCGTCCTACGACGAGGCCAATCGGGCCGTCGCGCGGGCCTTTGTCGGCCTGCTGCAGAAGGCCGGTCTCGACTTTGCCATCCTCGGCCCCCAGGAAACCTGCAATGGCGACCCCGCTCGGCGGATCGGCAACGAGTATCTGTATCAGATGCAGGCCCAGCAGAACGTGGAGGCGATGAACGCGGCCAACGTCAAGAAAGTGATCGCGACCTGCCCGCATTGCTTCAACACGATCAAGAACGAGTTCCCGCAGTTCGGCGGTCGCTACCAGGTCATGCACCACACTGAGGTCCTTGCCAGCCTGGTCAGGGAAGGGCGGCTAAAGCCGACCACGGCGATCGAGGGAAAGTTCACCTACCACGATTCCTGCTACCTGGGCCGGTGGAACAACGTCTACGACCCGCCCCGTGAGGTCGTTGAAGCGATCCCTGGCGCGGAGCTGGTCGAGATCGAGCGTCATCACAAGCGCGGTTTCTGCTGCGGAGCCGGGGGTGGGCGCATGTGGATGGAGGAAAAGATCGGGAAGCGCATCAATCATGAGCGCGTCGAGCAGACGCTTCGAACGCAGGCCCCTCGCGTGGCGACGGCGTGTCCTTTCTGTCTGACGATGTTCCGGGATGGGATCTCTGCGAAAGGCGCCGAAAGCGAGCTCGAGGTGCGGGACCTGGCGCAATACCTGGCCGAGTCGGTCGACGGCGCCGGCAGTTGACTTTCCCGCCTCAAAACCCGTACTGTACGCATGCTATGTGGCAGCCCGAAGTGAGCGGCACCGTCCCCACCAGGGGCGGAGCCTGCCTTCGCGGGGCTGCATGGCATTGAAAGCCGACTGACCTAGACACCGACGATAGAGCGCTTTCGAACCGTGAGGCCCCGGGGCCCACGGTTTTTTGTTGTTCATCACGCGTCAGGAGTAAGCAAACATGGCGATCCAGGCGAAAGAATTGAGCCCGCAAGCGGTCGAGATGCAGGGCATCACGAAGCGCTTCACCCAGCGGCGCCGCTGGTTGATCGGCGGACCGCGTGGGAAGGAGAAGCGCGCCCTCGACGACGTCTCGCTGCAAGTCGAGAGCGGTCGCATCACCGGGATTCTTGGCGCCAACGGGAGCGGCAAGTCGACCCTGATCCGGGTGCTTGCCACCCTGCTGACGCCAGACTCGGGCACCGCTTCGGTATTCGGATACGACGTCGTCAGCCAGCCGGGCGACGTCCGGCGGCATATCAACCGGGTCTCCGTGGAGGCGTCCTTCTTCAAGGAGATGAGCCCCTGGGAAAACATGCTGTACGCCGCCCGCCTGTACGGCAGCGGCGGCCAAGGAACACGCGATCGAGTCGAGGCGATGCTGAAGCGGCTCGGTCTGCCGCTGGACACGCTCGACCGACCGATGAAGCAGCTCTCGCGTGGGCAACAGCAGAAGGTGGCGATCGCGCGCAGCTTCCTGACGTCGCCGTCGCTGCTCTTGATGGACGAGCCGACCACGGGGCTCGATCCCCGCTCGAAGCGCGAGGTGCAGGATCTCGTCCGGTCGATTCGTCGGGATCGAGCGGCAACCGTCCTGCTCTGCACCCACGACCTGCAGGAGGCCGAGGTCCTCTGTGATCGGGTGGTGGTCATCGATCAGGGTCGCGTCCTGGCCGATGGGACACCGCCGCAGCTGATTCGCGAGCACGGCATCGAGCATGGGACGCTCGAGGATGCCTTCATGCGGCTGACCGGCAAGCGCCTGGAAGAAGACGAGGAAAAAGACGAATGATTGGGAACTCGCTGCGCTGGGAGATGAACGCCTTCGTCGGCTTCATCGAGCGGCAGAAGAACCTCTACCGACGCTACTGGGCCTGGGAAGCCGTCTGGCTGCTCTACAACCTGGTCAGCGTGCTCAGCATCGGCTACCTGGCCTCCGGCTTATCGAGTCTTGGGCTGGAAAACTCGCGCGTCAATTTGCAGCAGACGCAACTCTACCTGCTGATCGGAGCCCTGCTCTGGACGTATCTCTCCATGGTGTTCTTCGAAGTCGCCTTCGCCATCACCTGGGAGCGTTGGGAGGGGACCATCGAGTACACGTTCATGGCGCCGATCAGGCGCGTGACGCACCTGCTCGGGATGTGCGCCGCCTCGCTGCTCTATGGGATGCTGCGCGCCGCGATCATCGGCCTGGCGCTCGTGGCCCTGTTCCGCCTCGACCTTTCGGGCGCAAACTGGCCGGCGGCGCTCGCGATTTTCGCAGCCGCGACCCTCCCGCTGCTCGGACTCGGCATCTTCACCTCGGTGCTGCCGCTGCTCTCCCCCGAAAAGGGCGAGCAGATGGCGTTCGCCGTACAGGGCGTCCTGCTGTTGATTTCCGGCGTCTACTACCCGATCAGCGTGCTGCCGCTGCCGCTTCAGGTGTTCGGCGTCCTGTCCCCGCTCACCTACACACTCGACGGCATCCGGCAGGCGCTGCTGCACGGCCGCTCGTTGGCCGAGGCGGTGCCAGACATCGGCATCCTGTTATTGATGGGCGTCGTCCTGGTTCCGGCATCCCTGTGGTGCTTCGGCCGCGCCGAGCGACGGGCCAAGCGCCTGGGCCTACTCAAACGAAGTGGCTAAGGCTGATCGCGATATCCACCGCTTCAACCGATTGGCGGCGCACTACGACCGTCACTGGATGCAGCGTGTGATCTTCGAGCCGGTCCAGCGCACGGTCCTCGACCTGGCCGCGTCCGAGGTTTCCAGGCCGGCTGCGATCCTGGACATTGGCTGTGGCACGGGACGGCTGCTGAGGTCGGCAGCCCGTCGTTTCCCGGAAGCAATGCTCACCGGCGTCGATGCCGCCAGCGAGATGGTGCGGCAGGCTCAGGTGTTGGCACCGGACGGCAATATCGCCTTCCGGCAGGCAAGAGCCGAGGCGCTTCCCTTCGCGGACGGCGCGTTCACACTGGTATTTAGCACCCTGACCTTTCATCACTGGGGGCGTGGTCAGCTACTTCCGACGCCTTTTGCGGCTGCGGCAGTTTCCCGAGCGCTCGACGCTCGAGCCGATGCTCAGCTCAGCGGGCCTGGCGGTCGTCGCGAATCGCACGGTGCGGGGATTCGGCGGGCAGATCGGCGTGCTGGCGATTGGCCCCGGAGCAGCCTACGCCGAACATCCTTCGGGCGCCGGTCAATAGATGAAGCCGAGGATCCCCCGCATCGACGTTACCGTCCGGTAGTCGACGCGACCCCAGCCTCCGCCCGGCACGCCCCACCAGTTCATTTCAGAGACGGTAAAGGAACCATTGCCGTTGACCGCTTCGACGTATCCGACATGTCCCTCGGGCGAACTGCCGCTGATGCCCATCACCATGATCGCGCCAGGCTGCGGAGCCTGCCCTTCGGCAAAGCCGTAGGCGCGAGCGTTCCACCACCACTGCGCCGCATTCCCACGCCATGGGATCGAGCGTTTACGGGCTACCCACCAGGTGCAGTAGCCGTAGGTGAAGGCCGAGCTGCTGTCGCCTCCCGCAGCCCTTTGGGGCGCTACGACGGTCGCCCGCATGGTCGCGGCGGCAGCCGGTACGGCCGCTGGCCGAGGGGCTGCCGGTCTCACCGGACTCTGGCTGGGCGCCGGCGTTGCCTCTTGATAGAGCACCAGGGGCGGGCGCGCTCCCGGATGCGGCCGCTGGTCAGTCGCCGGTAACGGGGCTCGAACCGACACCGGGGCGGCCGAGGCCGGAATCGTAACGAGTTGATGGCCGGGCGAGGTCAGGGTTCCGAAGCCGAGAGCGACCACGACACCTCCGCCAGCGGTGCGACGCAAGGTCAAACCAACGGTACGATTCACGGATCCAACCTCCTTCCCAAGGTGGAACGCGCTTGCCGTCACGCGGTATGGCCATTCAGGACGGCGAGTAATTAGAGGAGGTCGGACGGTGACGTAACTGGCCGTGGTAAACCCTACTACAAAGGGTCCAGCCCCTGTCAAATCCGAGCCCAAGCGGAGCGCGCGGCGGCCGGGCATAAAATCAGCGCATGCTGAGCCGGATCGATCACATCGGGATCGCGGTCCGTGATCTCGATGCGGCGATCCAGGTGTATGAGCGGCGCCTTGGCTTGCAGGTGAGCGGCCGCGAGCGGCTCGAATCCGAAGGCATCGAGATTGCGATGATCGCGATTGGGGAGAGCCGCATCGAGTTGATCACGCCGCTGAACTCGGACTCGAAGGTGGAGAAATTCCTCCAGGAGCGCGGCGAGGCCGTGCATCACGTCGCCTACGCCACCGAGAATGTGGGGGCATCGCTTCAGCGCGCGGCGATCGGCGGCGCGCAACTCCTGGATGGCGCCGCCCGGCCCGGAGCCCATGGCACGCAGATCGGCTTTGTCCATCCGAAGAGTGTCTGCGGCGTGCTCACCGAATTCGTGCAGGCGGATGGCGAGACCGGCGCCTAAGTCGGTCCCGGAGCCGTCCCAGCCGTCGACCGACAGCGGGTTGCCGCTCAAGCCGGTCTACCAATCGGCGGATGCGGGTCCGGAATCTCCGCCTCCCGGCGAATACCCGTTTACCCGGGGGATTTATCGCGAGATGTACCGGCGGCGACCGTGGA
>VBHQ01000072.1:0-5533 GCA_005880395.1 Chloroflexota bacterium | reverse complement strand
CGCTACTGGCAGGGATCCCGCTGGCCGAGGTCAGTACCTCGATGACCATCAACGCGCCCGCCGCCCTCCTGCTGCTCCTCTACGAGCTCGTTGGCGAGCAGCAAGGCATGGCGGGCGACCGGTTGCAGGGGACGGTTCAGAACGACATCCTGAAGGAGTATGCGGCGCGCGGCACCTATATCTTTCCACCGAGGCCGTCGATGCGGCTCACCACCGACCTCTTCGCGTACTGTCATCGGCGGCTTCCCAACTGGAACACCATCTCGGTCTCGGGATACCACCTCCGGGAGGCGGGGGCGACGGCCGTGCAGGAGCTGGGTTTTACCATGGCGCACGCGATCGCCTATGTGGAAGCCGCCCGGACCGCGGGCCTGAACACGAGCGATTTCGCGCCTCGTGTTTCGTTCTTCTTCGCCGTCTTCTCGGATTTCTTCGAGGAGATCGCCAAGTTTCGGGCCGCGCGCAGTCTTTGGGCGGGAATCATGCGCGACCGTTTCGGCGCCCCCGATGGGCGCGGCCAGGCGCTGCGATTTCACACCCAGACCGGCGGCAGCACGCTCACTGCCCAGCAGCCGTACAACAACATCGTCCGCGTCGCGCTGCAGGCGATGAGCGCGGTGCTCGGCGGAACGCAGAGCCTGCACGCGAACTCCTTCGACGAAGCCCTCGGCCTTCCCTCCGAACTGGCCGCGACGCTCTCGGTACGCACGCAGCAAATCATTGCGCACGAGTCGAACGTCGCCAGCGTCGCCGACCCGCTCGGCGGTAGCTACCTGCTCGAAGCACTCACCAAAGAGCTGGAAATCGAAGCCCGGACGCTGATCGACCAGGTGGATCGGCGAGGCGGGGCGATCGCTGCGATTGAGAGCGGCTTTACTCAGGAGGCGATCCAGGAGAGCGCCTACCGGTTTCAGCAGGCGGTCGAAGACGGCCGTCGGTTCGTTGTCGGGGTCAACCGGTTCCAGGGAGATGAGGATGCGGTCGACGTCGTCAAGATCACTCCCAAGCATGAGCGCGAGCAGATCGAAGCGCTGGCTCGGCTTCGGACTCAGCGGGACGGCGGGGCGGTGGCGGCGCGGCTGGAAGATATCCGTCGGGCGGCGGTCGGCACAGAGAACCTGTTGCCGCCGATGCGGGAGGCGTTGCGAGCCTATGCCACCATAGGAGAGGTGTGCGGTGTGCTACGCGAGGTCTTCGGCGAGTACCGGCCCGGGATGCGTAGCTGATCCATGGCGGCTAACTGTGCGTGACAAAGCGAGAGCTGTAACGCCTTCGCCATCCGAGCGCGAGGTCAACCTGCTGCGCAAACGGAAATACGACGCGATGCATCGGGGCGGCGACCCGGATGAAAAACAGCACCCCACGTGGTCACCGGCTACGGCGCTGTCGATGGCCGCGACGTCTTCGTCTTCTCGCATGATGCCAGCGTCTTTGGTGGTTCCCTCGGCGAGGTTTTTGCCGAGAAGGTCTGCAAGGTCATGGACCTGGCGGTGCGCGCAGGGCGACCCTGCATCGGCATCAATGACTCCGGCGGCGCGCGGATCCAGGAAGGGGTGGTCAGCCTCGCCGGGTACGCGGACATCTTCTATCGCAACGTCCAGTCCTCGGGGGTCGTTCCCCAGCTGTCGGTCGTCGCCGGCCCCTGTACCGGTGGGGCGGTCTACTCGCCGGCGATCACCGACTTCATCTTCATGGTCGAGCACCTGGGCTACATGTTCATCACCGGCCCCGAGGTCATTCGTGTCACCACCGGCGAGAAGGTCGGCTTCGATGAGCTTGGCGGCGCCGAAGTCCACAACATCCGGAGCGGCGTCGCCCATTTCCTGCACGACAGCGAACCGGCCGCCTTCGCCGCGGTTCGGCGATTGCTCTCCTATCTGCCGGGCAGCAACCGCGAGGGGCCGCCAGTCGCGTCGACCGACGACCCCGTCGATCGGCGCGATCCGGTGCTGCAGTCGCTCATCCCGGCGAACCCGCATCAGCCCTATGACATGAAAGCGGCGATCCTTCCGGTCGTCGATCGCGGCAGTTTCATGGAGGTCCAGGAGCATTACGCCCAGAACCTGGTCGTCGGCTTTGCCCGGCTCGGCGGCGAGGTGATAGGGATCGTCGGCAATCAGCCGCGCATCCTCGCCGGCGCGCTCGACATCAACGCCTCGGTCAAGGGGGCGCGCTTCGTCCGCTTCTGCGACGCCTTCAACATCCCGTTGGTCACCTTTGTCGACGTTCCCGGATTCCTTCCCGGAACAGCACAGGAATATAACGGGATCATTCGTCACGGTGCCAAGCTGCTCTACGCCTTCGCCGAAGCCACGGTTCCCAAGCTGACCGTCATCACGCGCAAGGCTTACGGTGGCGCCTACGACGTCATGTCGTCCAAGCACATTGGGGCCGACTTCAACTACGCCTGGCCTTCGGCGGAGATCGCGGTGATGGGCCCTCAGGCAGCGGTCAACATCATCTTCAAGCGGGAGATCGGCGCCGCCCGGGATCCGGCAAAAAAAACCGACCAGCTGGTCACCGAGTACAAGGAGAAGTTCGCCAACCCCTACGTCGCGGCCGAGCGCGGCTTCGTCGATGACGTCATCGAGCCGCAGGAAACGCGTCCCACCCTGATCCGGTCGCTGCAGCTGCTCAGGGCCAAGCAGGTCGAGCGGCCTCGGCGGCGACACGGAAACATCCCTTTGTGAAGTTCCTCGAGTATCAGGTCAAAGAGCGCTTCAAGGCTGCCGGGATTCCGGTTCCCGACGGCCGCCTGGCCCGGACCCCTGACGAAGCCGTCCTCGCTGCCGGCGCCCTCGGCCCCATCGCCATCAAAGCGCAGGTCCCCGCCGGCGGCCGCGGGAAGGCCGGCGGGATCAAACTCGCGAAAACGCCGATGGAGGCGAAGCGGGCCGCGAGCGAAATCCTCGGGATGACGATCAAAGGATTCAAGGTCCGGGAGGTCTGGTGCGAAACGGCCCAGGAGATCACTCGCGAGTTCTATCTCGGCCTCACGCTTGATCGCGATGCCCGCAAACCGGTCTTGATCCTGAGCGCCCAGGGCGGCATGGAGATCGAAGAGGTCGCGGAGTCGCACCCGGCGGCGATCGCCAGGCTGCATGCCGACCCCTGGCGCGGTCCGCTTCCGTTCGAGGTGCGGGACTTGATCTTTCGGGCGGGCCTCGGGCCATTGCAGGGGCAGCTGGCGCCGTTTATCAACCGGCTTTACGCCCTGGCACGCAGCTTCGACGCGCTCACGATCGAGATCAATCCGCTGGCCCTGACCCGTGACGGAGGCCTGGTGGCAACCGACGGCAAGCTCGAAATCGATGAGAACGCGATCTTCCGCCACAAGGATCTTCATGGCGCCGACGACTCGGACGACGATCCGCTCGAAGCGGAGGCCAAGCGGCGAAAGCTGACCTACGTCAGGCTCGACGGCTCGATCGGCGTCATCGGCAACGGTGCCGGCCTGGTGATGAACACGCTCGATCTCGTCCAGCGCGAAGGCGGGCGGGCAGCGAACTTCCTCGACATTGGTGGGGGCGCCAAAGCCGAAGTCGTGCACAGCGCGCTCGAGCTGATCAACAGCGATCCGAATGTGAAGGGGATCCTGATCAACATCTTCGGCGGAATTACACGGGGCGACGAGGTGGCACGGGGCGTCATCGATGCCTCTCGCGACCTTGGCTTGACGGTGCCGCTGGTCGTGCGCCTGACCGGGACGCGCGAGGACGAAGGGCGGCGGCTCCTGCAGGAGGCCGGGATCACTCCCAAGAGCACCGCCACGGAGGCGGCCCATACCGTCGTCGAGCTGGCCCGTGAAGCGTCTCGATGAGCATCCTGCTCGCACGGGCTAGCCGAGTCCTCGTCCAGGGGCTGACCGGGCGGGAGGGGAGTTTCCACACCGAGCAGATGAAGGCCTACGGCACCGATGTCGTTGCCGGCGTGAGCCCGGGGAAAGGCGGGAGCACGCATCTTGGCGTCCCGGTGTACGACACCGTCGCCGAGGCGGTGCGTGTCAGCCGCGCCGAGGTCACCGGGATCTTCGTTCCCGCGCCATTTGCGGCCGACGCCATCATGGAGGCTGCCGCAGCTGGCATCGCGTTGATCGTGTGTATCACGGAAGGGATTCCGCTGTACGACATGGTTCGTGCACGCGCGTTTGTGCTCGACGCCGGCGTCAGGTTGATCGGTCCGAACTGCCCCGGGTTGGTTACGGCTGGCGAAGCCAAGGTGGGGATCATCCCCAATCACATCAATCGCCAGGGGACGGTCGGCATCGTCTCTCGAAGCGGCACCCTGACGTACGAGGTCATCCAGGGGTTGAGCCAGGCCGGATGCGGCCAGACGACGTCGGTCGGCATCGGCGGCGACCCGATCCTCGGGTTATCGTTCAGCGAGGTGCTACGCCTGTTCAAGGACGACGCGGCGACACGCGCCGTGGTAATGATCGGAGAGATCGGCGGGAGCGACGAGGAGCACGCCGCGGAGGAGGTGATCGGCCCCGGATTCGGGAAGCCTGTGATCGGGTTTATCAGCGGACGCACCGCTCCGCCGGGGAAGCGGATGGGGCACGCCGGCGCGATCATCTCCGGGAATACCGGCACGGCCGCATCGAAGCTTCAAGCCTTGAAGCGGGCCGGGGCAGAGGTCTGCGACACCATTGAGGAGGTGGTGGCGGCTACCGTGGCGGCCGTCGGCCAGCCGTCAAGCGCCGCGCCGCGCTAGCACGCGAGCAGCGAAGCCGGAATGCTGCCGGCGGGAAGCGGGCGGTCCCTCGCCGGCGGTGGCGGCGTTTGCGCCGTGCCGGCGTCGGCCTGCTGATCGTCACGCTCGCGCTCACGATCATCGCCTACCTGCCGGCGGGGAGCCTGGCAGCCTCCGTCGGGGCGCCCGCCTATAGCGCGAGCGCCGCCGGACTTCCCTGGCTGCGAACGACCAACGGCGAGATCGTTGACGAGGTTGGCCGCCGAGTCTTGCTGCGTGGATTCAACAGCGACGCCCTCGTTTCTTATCCGAAGGACCCACCGGCGCCCCTGGACGAAACCGACGCGACGCTGATCCAGCAAGCGGGTTTTGACGTCGTGCGGCTTGGCATCGACTGGGCGCAGCTGGAGCCGGCGCGAGGACGCATCAACCGGGCCTACCTCGATCGCATCGCGAATACGGTCGGCATGCTGAATCGGCACCGACTCTATGTCGTGCTCGATATGCACTTTCGCCTCGGCTGGAGCCCGCGTTTCGGCTATTCAGGGGCGCCCGGCTGGGCGACGGTCGGCGTGCCGAACTGGAACCCGCTGCCGCAGTACTCGTGGAGCCCGTCCTTGTCGCCGGCGGCCTTCACGTCAGACACCTATTTCTGGCTGACGTCCGACTGGAAAAAGGACTTCTACTCGACGTGGCAGGCGGTCGCGACCCGCTTCAAGAACGATTCGGGAGTCGCCGGTTACGACATTTTCAACGAAGCCCATCCATTGCCGATCCCACCCCGCATCTTCGACAAGTACTACCTGTGGCCGGTGTTTCGGGACGCGATCGATTCGATCGG
>VBHQ01000162.1 GCA_005880395.1 Chloroflexota bacterium | reverse complement strand
GCGGACCAAGAAGGATTCATCCGCTTCTGGAGCGAGGAGCTCAAACCGCGGCTCGAGAAAAATGGGATCGGTGCTCAGGAGGCCGCCGCGCCGGCCGCCGGACGAAGCTCGCGGTAGACCGAGAGCAGGCGATTCAGGTTGTCTGACAGGCTGTAGCGTTCGACCGCGCGCGCGCGCGCCCGCCCGCCGAGCTCGGTCCTGAAGTCCGGAAACTCGAGCAAGGTGCGCAGCGCCAGGCGCAGCTGTCCATCGAGATCCTTTGGGTCGAGAAGCAAACCCGCGCCGCGCAGCGCCTCCCCATCTGAGCCCACATCGGTAGCGACCGGAGCGACGCCGCAGGCCATCGCCTCCAGGAGCGAGAGCGACAGGCCTTCCACGAGCGAGGGGAGAACGAAGAGGTCCATGGCGCGGAGCATGGTGATCCGGTCGGTCTCGTCCATGACCGGCCCGGTGAAGATGACCCGGCTGCCGCGATAGCGCCGCTCCAACCGTCGCCGTTCGCTGCCGCCACCAATCACGACCAGCTTGACCTCCTCGGCTGCGTCGATGTCCTGGAACGCACGAATCAGGAGGTCGACGTTTTTCTCTGGATCGACTCGGCCGAGGTAGCCGATCAACACTGATGACTCCAGTGTCTGTTTGTAGCCCGATGGGCCGGGCGCGTACTTCTCGATGTCGACGCCGTTGGGGATCACGCTGACGTTACTCGCCGGCACGCCGTGGCTTTCCAGCAGGTTCTTCTGTTGCTCGGAGAAGATGATCACGCGGTCGAAGCTGGCCAGCGACTGGGCGTAAAGGCGATAGAGCGCCGTGCTGATGCCCTGCCATAACGAAAATCGCGAGTCGTAGGGGACGTGAAAGGTCGCCACCACCGGCAGGCCGAGCTCGTGACAGAGGTCGGGAAGGCCGAAGTCGATCAGGGTGGAAAAGCTGAGTGAGACGTGCACCAGGTCGATGTGCTCGCGCCGGAGCAGATCGGTGATCAGCCGCTTGGTTCTCGGCGACGAGATGGTGTAGCGATGGCTTGCCGTCAGCGAGCGGAGCGTCAGGCTGTCATCCGTCGTGGCCGGCAGGCTGCCGTGGTGGACGAAGAACACCTTGACGCCGCGTGCTCGCAGGCCGGCAACCGTTTCCCTGGAGTAGGTCAGCAGGCCGTCGCCGGCCCGCCCGCTCTGATGCCCAAGCCAGGCAACCCGCAGTTGATCGCTCACGCGCTGATCTCTGTTAGCAGGTCGAGCAGAAAAGGTCGATTCTGCAACTCCGCGTGGGGAATGTGAAGGCCTGGCTCGTCGACCTTGCGCTCGTCATACCGCAGGATGTCGATGTCGATTTCGCGCGGGCCCCAGCGCAGGCGAGGTTGACGTCCCAGATCTTGCTCGATTCGTTTCACGGTTTGCAGCAGGGGCCGTGGGTCGAGCGCGGTCTCCACCTCGAGGACCTGGTTGAGAAAGGCCGGCTGATCCGTGATGCCAACGGGCGCAGTCTCCGCCACGCGCGATTCACGGACGATGTGTACCCCAGCCCCTGCCAGCGCGGTCCGTGCCCGGGCGAGATACCGATCCCGATTGCCGAGATTGCTCCCGAGCGCCAGCCAGGCACGGCTCATGCGCGGACGATCGCATCCACCATGCGGGCGACCCGGACCATCGCCTTGACGTCGTGGACCCTGATGATGTCGGCTCCGCCGGCGATGCTCAGGGCCACCGCCCCCGCCGTGCCCTCGAGGCGTTCGTCGATCGGCAGGTCGAGCGTCTTGCCGATGAACGACTTTCGTGAGGGCCCGACCAGCAGCGGAAACCCGAGCGAGCGCAGTTCGGGAAGCCGCCGGATGATCTCGAGGTTCTGGCCGCCCGGCTGGTTATGCATCAGCACCACGGGCATGCCGGTGGCCGCGACGGTCGCCGCCATCCGCGGGTCCCGCCGCAAGCCCCAGACGTCGTTGATCAGCCGAGCGCCGGCTGCCACCGCCTGCTGGGCAACCTCAGCCTTATAGGTATCGATCGACACCGGAATGCCGACCACGGCGGCAACCTGCTCCACGACCGGAACGACCCGTCGCAGTTCCTCGCTCGCGGGCAGACCGGCATCGCTCCAGGTTTCGGGTCGAGTCGATTCACCGCCGATGTCGATCAGGTCGGCGCCGTCCTCTTCGAATTTCCGAGCCTGGCTGATCGCGCGATCAACCCTGGTGATCCCGTCACCGGAGAACGAGTCGGGCGTGACGTTGAGGATGCCCATGACAAACGTCCTGGACCCCCAATGGAACTCGCGCTCGCCGATGCGGGTCTGGCGCATCGTGGCGGCCATCGGCCTGAGCGTAGCATCATGTCCTTTCGATGGCCTCCATGCGATTGACCCGCTTGCTCGACGGCGTTCGCGTGCTGGAGCAAGCCCCGGCGGACCCAGAGGTCACCGGGCTCTGCTATGACTCGCGACGACTGAAGCCGGGCGACTGCTTCATCGCGATCCCGGGCACCCATACGGATGGGCACCGCTACGTCGAGACCGCGCTCCGGGACGGCGCCGTCGTGGCGGTCGTGCAACACCGGGTGGGGACCGCCTGGCCCCAGGTCGTCGTCGACGACACCCGGCGCGCCCTGCCACTGATGTCGAGCACGTGGTTTGAACATCCAAGTCAGGCGATGACCGTGATCGGTGTCACCGGCACCGATGGCAAGACGACGACCACGACCATGATCCAGCAGATGGTGCTGGCGTCGGGGCGTCCAGCCGGGTCGATGAGCACGGTCGACATCCGGGCGGGCGGCGATGTCGACCTGAATGATTCCCGCCAGACCACCCTTGAGGCTCTCGAGATCCAGGCCCAGCTTGCGCGGATGCGCGAGCGGGGCATCACGCAGGTGGTGATCGAAACCAGCTCCCACGGCCTGGCGCTGCAGCGCGTCGTCGGCGTCGATTATGACGTTGCCGTCTTCACGAACATCGCCCACGAGCATCTCGACTTTCACAAGACCATTGAGGCCTATCGCGAAGCAAAGGCTTCCTTGATCGACCTGACGGCCGAGAGCGTCGCCAAAGGTATCGAGAAAACGGCCGTCCTGAACCGCGATGACCCGAGCTACCCGTACCTCGCCCAGCGCGCGATTCCGCGGCGGATTACCTACGGCATCCAGCTCGATGCCGACCTCAAGGCGCAGCGCGTGGAGGTAACGCCGGAAGGCCTTCGCATCGAGGCGACCACTCCGCTGGGGGCGTTGCCGATTCGGCTCAAGCAGAGTGGGCGATGGAACGCGGCGAACGCGCTGGCCGCGGCGGCCGCCGGGATCGCGATCGGCCTGACGCTCGAGGAGATTCGCAACGGCCTCGAGAGCTTCCAGGGAGTGAGCGGCCGAATGGAACGTGTCGACCTTGGCCAGCCGTTCCGGGTGGTCATCGATTACGCGCACACGCCGCAGAGCCTGGAAAAAGTGCTTCGCGAGCTCCGACCGATCACCAGAGGCAAACTGATCGCGGTCTTCGGCAGCGCCGGCGACCGCGATCGCGACAAACGTCCCTGGATGGGCGAGATCGCGGCCCGGCTGAGCGACTACGCCGTATTCACGAACGAAGATCCACGCGAAGAAGATGCGATGGCGATCATCGACGAAATCGCCGGAGGCGCGGAGGCGGTCGGCTGGCAGGAGGGTGAGAACTACGCCCGGATCGAAGACCGGCGCCAGGGCATTACGCACGCCGTGCGCCGGGCCCGGCCGGGCGACACTATCCTGCTTGCCGGGAAAGGGCACGAGCGGAGCATCCTCATCGGGCGCGACAAGCAGGATTGGGACGAGCGCGCCGTCGCCGAAGCCGCCATCCGTGGCATCTCGCCCTGACCGCGAACCCGTCAGCTCAGGGCGATACTGTTCAGGACCTGGCTGGCGAGGCCGCTGTTCGGGTCGGGACTGAAGAAGGTGAACTCGTAACTCCGTCCCGACGTATGAACGTACACGGAGGTCTCATAGGGCCAACCCTGGTCGGGTCGCGCCCAGGCGGACATGATCTTGCAGGTATCGAGCGCGACGCGCGAGACGTGTTCCGTGACCGTGTAGTTCCAGACCTGGATGGTCGACGTATGATCGGCGATCGGCGCCAGGTCGGCGCGAAGCGAGCCAGGCAACTGGACGGTCAGCGTGCTGGCGATCGTCGCCTGCACGATGAGAAACGGCAGGTCGTCCCCGCTCTTGACGACGTTGACGAGCGAGAGGTCGGCGCTCGGTGTGCTCACGTAACCCTGCGGTAGCATCAAGCTCCAGCCGGGCCCACTGGCGGCGTGAAGCGGCGTGGTCGCCACGAAGTCCGAGCGCAACCAGCCGGCGGTCGCGCCCACCGTGACGTGGTACCAGAGGCTGCCCGAGCTGTCCGGCGATTGGCGGTCCGCCGTGGCCTGCGTCCCCTGGTTCAAGGTCGTCAGTCGCGCGCTTGAAGCACTGGCGGCGGCTCGCAGGTTCACGCCGAGGGGATCATTGACCCAGACCGGAAACGGCAGCGCGGGCGCTGCCAGCGGCACCGTACCGGGCGATTTTGGCATCGGCAGCGAGGCCGGGCACGTCGTGGGGGACGCATGCGGGTTGATGCTTCCCGAGGGCGAAGCGTGAGGCCGGCTCGCCACGGCGGTCGACTTGTAGAGGGAAAACAGCGGGCCAGCCAGCAGGAAGGCCGCAACTGCGCCGATGACCATCAGGGGAATCAAGCGGAGAGCCGACCTCATATCGGTGCAACGCCTCTGTCAGAGCTCCAGTTACGCCAGGGGCCGTCGGTTGGGAACCCCGACACGACGGGGGAATTCGGCCGGGGTGGTCGCGATCTTGGGAACGACAAGCAGAGAGCTGCCGCCCTCGATCGGCCTAACGAGATGCGGGGCACCGCCGCCAAGCCGGGTCGCGGCTGCCTGCAGCGGGTGCGGATCGGCGCTTGTGACCTGGGCAATCAACTCTCCCCCTGGTTTAACGAAGGGAAGGGCAAGCTCCAGCAGTACCGCCGGCCGGGCGGCCGCTCGCGAGATGGCGCGGTCGAAGTGCTCCCGATGCTCGGCTCGATGCGCCAGCTCCTCGGCACGGCCGTGGATCACGGTCACATTCCCCAGCGCCAGCGCCCCGCCGAGGTGCTCGAGAAAGGCGCACTTCCGTGCATTCGCCTCGAGCAGCAAGAACGTCACCTGGGGCAACGCCAGCGCCAGGGGTACGGCCGGGAGGCCGCCGCCGCTGCCAATGTCGACAACCGTGCGGGTGCGCTCCCAGGAGACGCCGAGCAGGATGTCGGCGTCCGCGATTTGCGCTTCGACCTCGGCAAGCGTTCGGGCGCCGGTCAGGTTGACCGTTCGGTTCCAGTCGAGCAGCAGCTCCGCATAGCGCCGCAGCGACCCGTTCACGACCTTACAATATGGCCGTGCCGATCTACGAGTTTTCCTGCCTGACCTGCCGGCACACGTTCGAGGTGTTCGGCGGCTATGCCAGCCGGGATGCGCGCCAGATCTGTCCGGAATGCGAGGGGACCAACACCAAGGCCATGTTCTCGACGTTCGCAGTGACGGGCGGCAAAGCATCGTCCGCATCGACGGCAGGCGGATGCGCGTGCGGCGGCAGCTGCTCCTGTTCGAATTGAGCGAAAACAACTAGACACGGGACGCCGCCGTCCCGCAATATGGGCCGGTGGCATCCAGCCCCGCCCCAGTGCGCTTCAGGCCGATGCCGCTTCCGGAGCTTCTTGACGAACTGTTCCGACTGTATCGCCGTCAATTCGGCCTGATCGTTGGCGTCGCCCTGATCGTCGTCCTGCCAGGTCTGCTCTGGACGCTCGTGACCGGTACCTACCGCCTGACGTCGACGACGATTACCAACATCTTCGCCGCGCCCGGTGGATCCGTCACCCCAACCTTCAACAGCACGCGGTTTTCGAGCCTCTTCGGTCTGCTGGCCGTCGGCGGTCTTGGCGGCTTGATCCTGCTTCCCTTCACGCTTGGCGCGGTCTACCGTGCCGTGACCGATGTCGCGCTCGGTCGTCCGGTAACGATCGTCGGGGTCCTCCGCGAGACGCTCGCCAAATACCTGCCGCTCCTCGGGCTGGTTGGCATCTTTTATGGGATCGCCGTCCTCTGGGTGGTGGCCCTGGTGCTGGGCTTCATCCTGCTGGTGATTCCGGGGCTCGTCGTGCTCGCGCTGGGCGCCTACCTCTTCGTTCGCTGGGGCTTAGTCGTCGCGGCGATGATGGCCGAGGACATCGGTCCCATTAGAGGCATGCGTCGGAGCTGGAGCCTGGTCGGCGGCATGTGGTGGCGGACCGTCGGCGTCATCGTGGTCCTGGCGATCCTCCAATCCATCGTCAACCTCGCCCTGGGAGTGCTGGTGCAAATCGTCGTGAGCGTGGGGCTGAGCGGCGATCTCCGGCTCGCGCTATCGGCCATCGCGTCGACATTGCTCGGCGCGATCGTGTCGCCGATCTTCACCATCGGCCTCGTTCTTCTGTATTTCGACCTTCGGGTGCGCAAGGAGGGCCTCGATCTCGACCAGCTGGCCCGGCAGACGGCTCCGGGGCCGGCCCCCGCCTAGCCCACGCTGCGTACGCGAGCCGCGCTTCCCGTCCTGGCCCTCCTCGTTAGCGTCTTCTCGGCACAGCCCGCGGCGGCGCAAACGTCGGTCGACGACTACGCCGGCGCGATCCACCACGCGCTCTCGCTGGTGCAGTTCGCCGAGAAGGGTGACGCCCCGGCGGTCGACCAAGCCCTCCAGGTGCTTGAAATTGCGCCCGGCCCCCCCCAGCCCGAAATCCTTCGCGATCTCCGCAGCGCTGAGCCAAATCTCGTCGATGCCGACCAGCGCTTGCAGGCGCTGTACCAGGCGCTGCAGCAGCATGTGGACACCCCCGATCCCGGGCTCGCGCAGCGGGACCTCCACGACGTGCTGGCGATGCCGCGCTACGCCGGGCTCAGCAGCGGGCCAAGCCTGGCCGAACGCATCATCGGCGGGATCCTCAACGGCATCCGTCGCTTCTTGTCCTGGCTCGGCGTCGGCAACCTTCATCTCAATGTGCCACTGTGGATCTGGTTCGTTCTCGCAGGGCTGGTCATCCTGTCGATCATCCTCTGGCCGATTCGCGGAGCCATTACCCTCGGTGGGCGCCAGGCGAGGCCGACGACCGGGCCAACGCCAGCGCCACCGTCATTGAATTTCTTTGCCGAAGCGGACCGGATGGCGACGGCCGGCGATTACGTGGGCGCCGTTCGTGCGCTCGCCGGCGGCGTGGCGGTGCGACTCAGTGGCGAGCGAGCCTGGGACCGGAGCCCCGACACCGTCCGGGAGCTCTTCTCGCGCGCCGATCAACCGGAGGCGCTGCGGCCGCTGCTCCGTTCGTTCGAAGAAGCCAGCTACGGCAATCGTCCGCTGGACCAGGCAGGTTACGCCCGAGCGGCTGAGGCCGCTCTGCGATTCCGCAAGGCGGCATAATGCGACGCTCCTGGCTCGGCTTCGCCGTCTTGATCGCCTTGATCGCGATCGTCGTCACGTTGCGCGGCACCTCCGCAAACGACTCGCCCGACCACAGCTCCCAAAGCGACGGCGGCAATGGCACGTCGGCCCTCCGCGCCTATGCCCAGGCGCTCGGACACACCACCGGAACCGTCGAGGGCGACTTCTCCCTCCCGGCGTCGCCCTCCTTGCTCTTCGTCTTTACGCCCACCAGTGGCTATAGCATCACCGAAGCCCAGCAGCTCCAGGCCTGGATCGGTGCCGGCAATGTCGTGGTCTATGGCTCGGAGGGTGGCGACCCGGATCTCGACCGGCAGTTCGGCCTCCAGCGAACCTCGGCCGGCGTCGACGCGGCCGCCACGGCGGCGGCTCCCGTCTTCGGCGGCGTCAATTCGCTTTCGGGAGCCCAGCAAGCGCTCGCCTTCCGGCCCAATTCCACGCAGGTCCCCTTGTTGCGCAACGGCCATGGCGACGTCCTCGCCGTTCGGTCGACGATTGGCTCGGGAACCCTGCTCGCGCTCACCGATCCGCTCGTTCTGTGTAATGGATACCTGACCCTTGCCGACAATGGGCGCTTCGCCGCCGACCTGGTCGCCATGACGCCGGCGGGTGGGTCGGTGCTCTTCGACGAATTCCACCACGGCGCCGCCGCCGGCGCGTCGCCCGCGGTCGCGTGGCTCTCGACGGCCTGGGGCGCGGCGCTAACCCTGGCGGTGCTCGTCATCTTGATCGGCCTGGCGTCGCGCGGCCGAGCTTTTGGCCCGGCGATTCCGTTGCAGCCGCGGGCCGATCGTTCGACGGCGGAGTATGCTGCCGCCGTCGGCAGCCTCCTGCATCGAACCGGAGCCCGCTCGGTCGCGTTGGAGACCTTGCTCGGTGCCACCCGGCGAACCGTGGCGGAGCGGGTGGGCCTCAGCCAGGAGACGCCGCCGACGCTTGTCTCGCAAGCGCTCGCCCAGCGGGCTCCGGCGATCGCCGCGGAACTGGCCGGTGTTGAAGCCTCGCTGGCCACGGCCCCGACCTCTGAGCAGGAGGTCCTGACGATCGCCCGCCGGTTGCACGCCCTCGCCTATCCAGTTGCAGCTGCGTCCATCGGGAAGGGGGAGCGATCATGACCGCCGCCGAGTTCTACGCGAAGTTTCGGGCAGAAGCCGCCAAGGCCGTGGTCGGCCAGGACGAGGCCGTCCGCCTCTGCGCGCTGGCGCTGATCGCGCAGGGGCACGTGCTGATCGAGGGCGTGCCGGGGGTGGCCAAGACGCTGCTGGCGAAGACGATGGCGCGCCTGCTCTCCCTCGAGTATGGGCGTATCCAGTTCACACCGGATCTCATGCCGGCAGATATCGTTGGCACCTCGATCTATGACCTGCAGACGCGCTCGTTTCGGATCCGGCAGGGACCGGTTTTCACCAACGTGCTGCTGGCGGACGAAATCAACCGCGCCCCGGCGAAGGTCCAGGCGGCCTTGCTCGAGTCAATGGAGGAGCGCGGCGTGAGCCTGGAGGGCAAGCAGCTGCCGTTGCCCGACCCCTTTATCGTGCTGGCCACGCAGAACCCGATCGAATACGAGGGAACGTTTCCCTTGCCGGAGGCGCAGCAGGACCGGTTTCTCTTCAAGGCGTTCATGGGGTACCCGACGCCCGAGCAGGAGCTCGAGATGTTGCGCCGATGGGACGCAGGCGTCGAGCTCCGCGACCCCGCAAAGGCCGGCGTCGAACCGATCCTCGGCGCCGCCGCGATCGCGGAGTCTCGCGACGAGGCGCGCCGGGTGACGGTCGAGGAGAAGATTCGGCGCTACATCATCGAGCTGGCGGTCGCCACCCGGCAGGCTGCCGAGTTGATCCTGGGGGCGAGCCCGCGCGCCGAGGTGCTCCTGCTCCTCGCGGCTAAAGCGGCCGCGGCGTTCGACGGCCGCGATTACGTCACGCCGGACGATGTCAAATCGCTGCTCCGTCCGACCTTTCGCCACCGACTGCTGCTCCGTCCCGAGGCTGAGGTCGCGGGTCAGACCTCCGACAGCCTGCTGGACGCGGTGATCGCCCGGGTGACGCCGCCGCGCTGACGGCGCCGTGTTGACGCTGGTCCCGCAGCGGCGCCTGATGGTCGGCTTGCTGGTGGGCGTCCCGCTGATCATTCTGATCACCGTCCACCCGGCGTTCTTGCTGCTGGTGCTGGGGTACTACGTGGTGCTGGTCGGGATCGCGGTCGCCGATGCCGCCCGGCTGCCGGGCGCCTCTGGTTTTGCGGCCAGCCGGGTCCTGCCACAACCGTTTTCGCTGGGCGAGATCCAGGCGATCCAGGTGCTCGTGGCTCATGGCGGCGCCGCGGGTCTTCCTGCTGAGGTCGCTGACCATGTGCCGCTCGAGCTACGACCGGACCGGCGCGTGATTGCCGGATCGTTCGATCAAGAAGGGTTGCTTACAGCCGAGTACACCGTCGAGCCGTCGCACCGCGGCAGCTATCGCTTCGGCCCGGTGGATGTCCGCTGCTGGCGACCAGGTGGTTGGCTCATGCGGCAGGTGCGCATCAAGGCCGACGAAGCCGCCGCCGTCTATCCGGACGTCCTCGCCGTCAAACGCTACGACCTCACGCTTCGACGAGGCATGCGCATCATGCTCGGTCTGCGGCGGGCGCGTCCGCCCGGCGCCACCACCTCGTTTGCGGGTTTGCGTGAGTACCTGCCGGGCGACGACTTTCGCCGCATCAGCTGGAAGGCGACGGCGCGCCGCGACAGTCCAGTGGCGATGGAGGTGGAGGCCGAACGAGGCCAGCAGGCGATCCTCGCGCTCGATTGCGGCCGGCTGATGACGGCGCCTGCCGGGTTGCTGACCAAGCTCGATCACTCGGTCAACGCCGCCCTGCTGCTGGCCTGGGTGGCCCAGAGCCAGGGAGACCGCGTCGGCATCATGACCTTCAGCGACGCGGTGCGGCGCTTTGTCGCGCCCCAGCGCGGCGCCGCCCAGGTGAGCCACATCAACAAGGTCCTGTACGACGTCAAAGCGGAGTACAGCGAGCCCGACTTTGCCGAAGCCTTCGGCCACCTTGCCCTTCGTGTCAGCCGGCGTTCGCTGGTCGTCGTGCTCACCGACGTCCTGGATCCCGAGGCCAGCCGCGACCTCGTCGCGCATGCCGTCCGGTTGAGCCGGCGCCACCTGGTGATGGTGGTCGCGATGTCGGACCCAGAGCTGCTCGCCGCTCGCGATGCACCGATCGACGCGGTGGGCCGGGCCTACGAATGGGCGGCCGCCGAGGAATTGCTCTCGGCGCGGCGTGCCAGCTTCGAGCAGCTCCGCCAGGGTGGCGTCCTGGGCGTCGACGTGGAGGCGGGCCGGCTCAGCCCCTCGCTGGTCGAGCGCTACCTCGAGTTGAAGGAGCGCGCGCTGCTCTGAGCCTCCCCGGACGGGCGCCCGCTGAACAGCAGGTAACTGTAGAGCAGTACGCCACTGCCGACGCCGACGACGACCTTGATGATGGTGGGAGCCCCGGAGGGGCTCAGGTTGCCCTCGATGATCCCGGCAATTACCAGCATCGGTGCCATGCCGGCGAGGATGATGACGGCCCGCCGCGCCGCGAGCACGAGCGCATCGCGTCGTCGATAGGCCCCGGGGAGTAAGAGGGCCCACCCCAGCATCAGGCCAGAAGCCCCGGCCGCGACGACCACCGACAGCTCGATCACGCCGTGGGCGATGACAAAGTCGATCAGCCCGGGAGCGATTCCGTAGGCGTTGGTGAGCCCGAGCAATGCGCCGAGCTGAATGCCGTTCGTGATCAGCACGTAGATGGTTGGCAGCGCGAGCAGCACGCCAAAGGCGAAGGCCAGCATCGAGACGCCGATGTTGTTCGTCATGATCACGCCCGACATCAGGGGCCGCTCTGACTCGGGGATCTGCGTCCAGAGATGATGGCTATGGATCAATTGCACCAACTGCGGTGGGACGAGCGCGTAGGCGAGCGAAGGGTCGAGGGTGATCGCGATGAAGGCAAGCACGGCCGGGCCGAAGAGCAACAGCGCGGACGCGATCAGGTATGGGGCCGCGGCTCGATACGTCTGCGGCAACGTGCGTCGATAGAAGAAAGCGAGCCGTTCGATCGCATTCCCGCCTCCCCGGTATACGGCGGCATGACCACGAGCGACCAGGCCGTTCAAGTACGCGGCCACTGGTTCGGTCGGCCAATCCCGTTTGGCCCGCGCCAGGTCGGCTGTCGCCCGCCGGTACAGTCCCGCCAGGGAAAGCACCTCGGTGGGACGGAGGCCGCCGATGCGCCCGGTCCCCGCCCGCGCCAGGAGTTTCTCCAGCCGGTCCCATTCGGGCCGGCGGCGGGTGACGAATTCATCCGCGCGCATGGGCCCATCATGACGGAGCACGGCGCTACCCCCTTCCAGGGCTGTCGCATCCCTGCGACGGCGACTCGAGAATCCCTCGTTAGACTGCGGGCATGCAGCCTCCCGACGCTTCCGAGGACCTGGTCGTTTCGACCCCGGAACGGGTGGCGTTTCAGTACGAGACCGCGGGGATTGGCAGCCGCTTCCTGGCCCAGGTCCTCGACGTGGTGGCGATTGGCCTGATCCAGCTCGTGATCACGATCCTTGCCGCATCACTCGCCGGGCTTTTCAATGCCGGGGAGTTAGCCCTGCTCGTCGAGCTGATCCTTACCTTCGTCCTGCTCGCGGGCTATTTCATGATCAGCGAGGCGGCGATGAATGGGCAAACCGTGGGCAAGCGCGCGGTGCGACTGCGGGTGGTCGGTGACCAGGGCGAGCCCCTGACGACCGGCCAGGCGGTCACTCGCAACCTGGTGCGGGTGGTCGATTTCCTGCCCGTCCTCTACGCGGTGGGCATCGTGGTCATGTTCGCCAACCGGCGGGCGAAGCGGCTCGGCGATTTTGCCGCCGGCACGCTGGTCGTTCGCGATCGCGAGCGGATCAACCTGTATGACCTGGGCAGCGGCAGTGCACAAGCCCCAGTCGAGCCGCCGCCCACGCCCGCCTCGATCTGGGCGCCCCCGCCGACCGTCGAGGTGGACCAAACGGCAAGCGCCGCAGGTGTCCCCATGCCACTCGACCGCCCGATCGATCCGGCGCTGCGCCGCCTCGTGGTCGCCTACGCGGCCCGGCGAGAAGGGCTGCCGGCCTTTCGCCGTCAGGCGCTGGCGAAGAGCGCCGAGCCGGCGTTGCGCGCCGCCTTGCCCGACGTCGTTGCTTCAGGCGGGCCGCTGGCCGCGCTCGATCTGTTGGCTGAACGCGAGGGCGTTTCACCGGCCCGGGCGATGCACCGGCACGCCGGCCAAGCCATGGCCTGGGGAATTACCTCGCTCGTCTTTGCATGGTTCCCACCGATCGGCATTCCGACCGGCGTCCTCGCCATCGTCTTCGGCAGTCGCGCGCGGACCGCCATTCGGCGTGAACCGGAAACCTGGCAGGGGGCCGACCGGGCCAACACCGGACGGTTGCTGGGGATCATCGCGCTCGCGATTTCATCGCTGATCGTGCTGCTGTTCCTCATCGGCTTCATCTTCCGGAGCGGTTAGAGGCGCTGTCTGCCGGCAACCCCGGTGTCGACCGGATGCCACCACTCGACCGCTGACTCATCGAGCTTCCAGCAAAGGAAGACCGTTTGCCCTTCGCGCCGATGGAAAAAATCGATGAGGCCGATGTGTGGATCGCGCAGCACGATACCCCACTCCTCTAACTGATGGAGATCCTGTTCCAGCGTTCGCGTCATCTCGCTGAGGTGCCGACCCGGTTGGCCGCCGCCGTTGTGCGCGGCCTTTTCTCGAACTCGTGCCAGGGTTTTATCCTGCGCCAGCGCCTGCTGCGTCTCGCGAATCCGCGGTAGGAGGCTACGGAGGCTGGGAATCAGGGCGTTCGCCTCTGCGACGCTGTAAAACTTCTCGGGCATGGCCGGTGCTCAAGCGGCGGAGATCGGCGCCATCGTCCGCAATCGGCTAACCATGGTTGGCAGCCGGTCGAGCAGAAGATCGACGTCGGCGTTGGTATTTCCCTTGCCAACCGAGAGCCGCAGGCTTCCAAGGGCACGCTCCCGCGGATAGCCGAGGGCGAGGATGACGTGGCTCGGTTCAAGCGAACCGGACGTACACGCCGAGCCGGAAGAGGCGGCGATCCCCTCCATGTCCAATTGGAGCAGCAACGATTCCCCTTCGACGCCTTCGAAAAGAAAGCTCGCATGGTGGGGCAGCCGGTCTGTTGGGTGTCCGGTGAGCGCGGTTCCTGGAATCGTCGCCAGGATCCCTTCGATCAGGCGGTTCCGAAGCGCCGTCAGCTGCGCCGTGTTCTGATCCCAGTCGCGGCGAGCGATGCGCAGCGCGGCGGTTAACCCGACAATGCCGGCGACGTTCTCGGTGCCGGCGCGGCGGTTCCGCTCATGACCGCCGCCCAGGATTTGTGGCTCGATCCGGACGCCGGTGCGCACGATCAGGCAGCCGACCCCTTTGGGGCCATGCAGCTTGTGGGCGGACATCGACAGCAGGTCGACCCCCAGGTCGTCGACGCCGGTTGGAATCTTTCCCGTTGACTGCACCGCGTCGGTGTGGAAATACGCGGCGCTGTGCTCGCGCGTGACCCTGACCAGGTCAGCAATCGGCTCGATCGTGCCGATCTCATTGTTGGCGTGCATGATGCTGACGAGGATGGTGTCGGGGCGAAGCGCCGCCCGTAAGACTCCGGGTCGAACCACACCCTCGCGATCGACCGGCAAACGGGTCACCTCGAAGCCATCGTGCTCCAGCGCCTCCGCTGAGCGCAGCACCGCGTCGTGCTCGATCGACGAAATAACGATGTGCTTGCCGCGGTCGGCGTTGCGGGACGCGACGCCGCGCAGCGCAAGATTGTCGCCTTCGGTGCCGCCGGAGGTGAAGATCACTTCTTTGGCTGGAATCCCGTAGAAGACGGCCACCTGGTCGCGCGCCTCGTCGATTGCCTGTCGGGCGCGCTGGCCGAGTCCATAGACGCTCGAGGCGTTGCCAAACTCATCGGTCAGATACGGCATCATCGCCTGTAGGACTTCGGGATCCAGCGGCGTGGTCGCCGAATGATCGAGGTAAACCACCGGCACCATTCTATGGCGCGATCCGGCGGTCACCGACGAGGTGGGCGCCCGGCTACACGGATCGCCGGCGCGGTGAACGCCAGCGCACCAGCTCGTGGAATGAGCCGTTGAATCGGCTGAGATGTTCATGGACGTCGAGCAGCTCGTCGCTGCTGATCGGTCCCTCACTCGCCGCCTTGGGAAGGCCATCGGGATGCTTCGCCTTTTTGAGGAGCAGCACCGCGACGAAGCTGACGCCGCACTTGGCGCAGGTGACCTCGACGGTACAGTGCGCGTCCGCCTCGTTGAGGAGCTTGACGTCGCAATCGGCCAGCGCCTGTGAGCACGCCAGGCACTTGTAATACTTCGCCCGCTCTTTGATCAGCGCGATCAGATTCACTCGATTCCACTATAGAGGCCACTTTTGTCCGCGGCCAAGTGGTTGATTTGCATTCAGCCCGGCAGTTGGTAGATCCGGAGGGGAGGCCCAGGGCGAAGCCAGCCGCTGTATCCGGCCAGCGGGACGTAATAGGTATCGATCGGATCGAAGACGCTGACCGGGCATCCGGCGGTGGGCGAGAAGCTGGCAACCAGCCGCGCCTGCTGCTGGAGCAGCCGCTCGAGGCGGCTGCTGACCCGGCAACCAGTTCCGGGTCTCTGGTAGCCGATGACGACGTACTGGACGCCTTCCCGGCGGAACCCGTCCAGCGATGCCAGCCTCAAATCCCCGTCGGTCAACTCGTGGATGGTGTACTGCGTTTCCAGCCGGCTGTCGAGGAAGCTCGCCACGTAGGGATCCGTCGCGCCGTGACTGTGTTCGCCGCTGTCGATCATCGCCTGGTCATGCGCAGGTCCAGCCATGTACGGGACGGCGGCGCGGCTCCCGGTCGCCACATGCTGGGCCAGCCAGTCGAAGGCAAGCGTCCTGGTATCGGTTTGCTGGATCAGCAAGTCGTAGCGCACATCGTGGACAAGCGATGGGAGGGCCGCGATGATCATAGGTGCCGATGAAGGTGAGCAGGATCCAGTCCGCGGGCTCGCGCCGCCAGGCCGCCAACAGCACGCCGGCAATGCCAGCCACCACCAGCGCCGGATCGATGCCGAACCAGAGGGCACGGCTGAGCTCGACCCAGCCAATCGCCGGTGCCGTTGGTTCCTCGAGGTGATAAAAGATGTAGCCGAGTCCCCGCCCGGTGTTCGACGGATCCAGCAACAGGAAAGGCGAGGTCACGATCAGCGTCGCCACGCCGATCACCCCGATGATCGCCAGCCGCCGGACCACGACCAGGGCGCCAGTCTCTTGCGCCCGCGCGCGAACGATCTCGGCGGCGGCGATGCCGCTGATCAAAAGGCCTCCGTTGTACTTGAGACTCGTCGCGATTCCGAGCAGAAACCCGTTCAGCACCAGCGTCCGCCAGCCACGCATGGCCAGCCCGCGATAGGCGACGTACAGCCCGCCGATAATGGCGAGCGTGAGCGGGATGTCCACGGTGCCGAAATGGCTATCGCGGACATGGAGGAAGGCGACGGCGGTCGTGACCGCGGCGAAGAAGCCGGCCAGCGCGCCGTAGGCACGCCGTCCGAAAACAAAGGCGACGACGACCGTAACGCTTCCCAGGAGCGCGTCGAGGATCCGCACCCCGAGATAGCCCGAGGCCTGGCCAGAAACCAATCCCGGAAGGCGAAGCAGGGCAAGCCAGGCTGCCGACAGGTTGAAGTAGAGGTGGGGCCAGTTGGCAAAGTGCGGATCGAGGACGCCGCGCAAGATTCCCATCGCCCGTCCGACGAGGACGTCTTCGTCAGGACGGTAGAGGGCGGGGAGGCCGAAGTTAATGCCCCAGAGCCGGAGCGCCAGCGCGCCAAGGAAAACGAAAACGATCGCCGCCCAGAGGCGGCGTCGGTTACCCGACGATGAGGTCGGGGCGCGTTGGACCGTAGAGGTCAACGGGGATGGGAGTCGCCTCGTGCTTTTTGGCTTCGAGCTTCTTGACGGCGTCGATGGCCGCAGTCGTGGCATCGCCGACCGCGGTGGTGATCTGCCGGGTCAGCTGCGCCCGCACGTCGCCGGCTGCGTAAACCCCAGGCAAGCTGGTCTGCATGGTCGAGTCGGTGACCAGGAATCCGAGCGGGTCATGCTCCAGGTGCTCGCGATGGTCGAAGAACTGCACGTTCGGCTGGAAGCCGATGAAGACAAAGACGCCGGTCACCGGAAGCGTTCGCATCTGGCCGGAGTCAACGTCTTTGAGGACGACCTCGCGCACCTGCCCGTCGCCGCCACGGATTTCGGTGACGACGGTGTTGAGGACCATCTCGACTTTCGCGTTCTTCTTGGCCGCCTCGACGAGGATGGCCTGGGCGCGGAACTGACTGCGCCGGTGGATGAGGTACACCTTCTTTACGTAGCGGGTCAGGAAGACGCCCTCCTCGAGTGCCGCGTCGCCCCCGCCGATCACGGCCACTTCTTCCTCTTTGAAGAAGGCCCCATCACATACGGCGCACTGCGAAACGCCCCTGCCCTGGAATTCCTTTTCACCGGGAATGCCGAGCTTCTTCGGCTCGCCGCCGGCGGTCAGGATCACGAAGTCGGCGAGGAACGAGCCGTCATCGGTCTGGATGACTTTCTTGCCGCCCTCGCGCCGGATCGAGGTGACGTTGGCCGTCTTCAGCTCGACGCCAAACTTGACCGCCTGGTCGGCCATCCGCTGGGCAAGTTCCGTCCCGGTGATATGGTCGAAGCCTGGATAGTCCTCGATCGCCTCGGTGTTGAGCAGCTGCCCGCCTGGCGCTCCGCGCTCCAGCAGCACGGTCTTGACCCGAGCCCGCCCGGCGTACAGGGCGGCCGTCAATCCCGCCGGACCACCGCCAATGATGGCGATGTCGTACTGGTGATGGTTTTCCATTGCTTGCGCGGCTCCCATGTTATCCAAGGCCTTTCCATAAGAAAGTATTCCCAGCTTCAACCTTCCTCAATTACAGCGGAGTGGCTGGAATGCGGTTAAATGCCAGTCACCCGCTGTAACCTCCGCCGGTATATAACTGCGGAAGCGGATGCGTGAGGATGAGTCGACCGCCGCCGCGACGACGTTCGCTTCCCCGGGAAAGGTCGTGCCGCTGCGCCAGCCGGACACGACCAAAGACCAGGACCACCTCACCTGGGCGTATCAAACGCATGTCACCGCGATCTACCAGTACATCTACAGCCGAGTCGGCAACCGGCCGGACGCGGAGGATCTCACCGCCCAGGTCTTTATGAAGGCAATCAATGGCATGCGCAGCGACGTCTCGGTCCCCGAGCTGCGCAGCTGGCTTTACCGCGTGGCGCAGACGACGCTGGCCGATCACTGGCGGCACTATTACGCCGAGGACATCGCTGAGCTCGAAGAGGACGTCAGCAAGCCGCTGGCCGCGCGAGAGAATCCGGAGGCGATCCAGCGGGTCGATGCCCTGATGGCTACGCTTCCCGAGAGTTACCGTCGAGTGCTCGAGCTGCGATTCCTCAAGGGCTATTCCGTCAGGGAGACGGCCCAGGAGCTGAGCCTCACGGAGACCAACGTCAAGGTCCTGCAGTTTCGGGCGTTGAATCGCGCCGGGCGCGAGCGCGGGAGGACGCCGTGAACGACGATCCCGAAACGCTGGACCAGTACGTCGAGGACCTGCTCCAGGACCGCAAGCCCGAACGGACGCCACTGCCGGACGAGGACGCCCTGCGGGCGCGACAGACCGCGGCGATGCTGCGCGCCGCCAAGCCGGGCGCCGGCCTGCCGTCGAAGGAATTTCTGGAGCGGATCCAGGCATCGATTCCGCAGTGGGTTGGTGAGCAGTCGGCCAGGCCACAGCCGGTTGCCCGTCCGAGCCGCCGTTCGCTGTTACTGACCGGCGCCGCCGGTCTAGCCGCCGGGATCGCGGCCACGATTGGCGTTGACCGGTTGGCCAAGCAAACGCCGCCGGCAGCCAGTCAGGCGCTGGTGACAAACGGGACCTGGAAGCCCGTCAAGGCGCTTGCCGATCTCCCCGAAGGGACGCCGATCGCGTTCCGAGCCGGAGCGATCGAGGGATTCCTGATTCGTAGCGGTCAGGACGTGAAGGGACTGTCGGCGGTCTGCACCCACATGGGTTGCATCCTCAACTACAGCAAGTTCCGGAGTCAATTCGAGTGCCCCTGTCACGGGGCCACCTTCCAGACGGACGGCCAGCCAACGGATCAGTACGAGACACCGTTGCCGCGGCTGCCGTCGCTGAACGTTCGGATCGAGCGCGGCCAGGTTGAGGTGTATACCGCCTAGCGCCTTTGGGCGTCACGCCGGAAGCTCATAAACGTCACGATGTCTTTGTCGGACAGCGGCGAAATCAACCTGGAGACAAGCTGAACGCCTATCGGGATGGTTAACGCTGCCCAAACCACGACGAGTATCAACTGGATCGCACTCCACTTCTGCAGAAAAAGGGCCGGCACCAGCGGAATCGCCCACCAAATCGAGTTGAGGATCAGGGTCAACTTGAAGGCGAGCTTCATCGTCGACCGAGTCGGTGTTCCCCGCTCTTTATGCCGCCGGCGCGCCACGATGAACGGAATAGCGACATAGGACGATAGGAATGCAATTGATCCGATGACTGCCACGGTGGCTTGGACCACCCGCCACCAGCCCGGTTGGCCCATGGACATATTTTGCGTAGTGCCTTACCGCCGGGAAGGTACCGGCCGCGTAACGTCGCCGCGTACCAGCCTTGAGGAGATTTCGGAGGAGGCGCAATGTGACTCTCACTTCCGCGGCTCGCGGTGTGATAATCCTGGGGCTTTCCATCACCGTGCTGGCGGCTTGCGGTTCGCAGGCGAACGCTCCGGCGGCGAGTTCTTCGCCGACTGCCTCGGCCACGGCGACGCCGAGCCCATCGCCATCAGCGGCCGCACCTGTTGTGATGGCGCAGAGTGTTGGCACGATGGGGACACTGGTCGTCGCCGCCTCGAACAGCCACACGCTCTATACCTTTGATAGCGATAGCCCGGGCGTGAGCCGCTGCACCGGGCAATGCGCCGCGATCTGGCCGCCGCTAACGGTCGCCGCTGGGCAAACGCCGACCGGCGGCGCCGGCGTCACCGGGCAACTCGGAACCATCACTCGCAGCGATGGCTCGTTGCAAGTCACCTATAAAGGCCTGCCGCTCTATTTCTTCCACACGGACAGCCAGACCGGCGACACCAAAGGCAACTACACCGGCTGGAGCGTGGTGCACCCGTAACGCACGCCGCCCGCGCTACTGCCGGGCGATCGCCGGGACCCGTCCTCGAAGTACGAACTTCTGAATCTTGCCGGTCGCCGTCTTCGGGAGCTCGTCGACAAACTTGAACCACTGCGGCACCTTGAAGTGGGCGAGGCGCGCGCGGGCGAATTCCCGCAGTTCATCTTCGGTGGCGGTCTGTCCCGACTTCAGGACGACGAAAGCGCAGGGCGCCTCACCCCAGCGCTCGTGGGGAAGGCCGACGACGGCGACCTCCTGGACCGCCGGATGATGCAAGAGGCAGCCTTCCACCTCGATCGAGGAGATATTCTCGCCACCGCTGATGATCACGTCCTTGATCCGGTCACGAATCTCGGCGTAGCCATCGGGATGGACGACCGCCGCGTCGCCAGTATGAAACCAGCCGTCCTTAATCGCCTTGGCCGTGGCTTCGGGATCGTTGTAGTAACCCTGGAGGACCACGTTGCCGCGGACGACGATCTCGCCGATCGTGCTGCCATCGTGGGGGACCTCCTCGCCGCTCTCACTATCGACGACTCGTAACTCGCCAGACGTGATTAGCTCGACGCCCTGACGCGCCTTGATCGCTGCGCGCTCTTCAGGATTCAATCCTTCGTGCTCGGGCAGCGGATCGCAGACGGTGATGAATGGGGATGTTTCGGTCAGGCCGTACACCTGCGTTACGTCCCAGCCCAGGTCGCCCTCCAGCCGCTCGATGGTTGCGGCGGCGGGAGGCGCGCCGGCCGTAACGACATGAACGCCTCTGGGCGTGTCCCTCCGGACTTCAGCCGGTGCGTTTGCGAGGCCGATCAGAACGGTCGGGGCGGCACAAAGCCAGCTCACACGCTCATCGCGGATCAGCTGGAAGACGCGTGCCGGGTCGAACTTCGGCAGGCAGACATGGGTCGCGCCGGCGGCCGTGACCACCCAGACGAAGGTCCAGCCGTTGGCATGGAACATCGGCAACGTCCACAGATATCGATCGCCGATGCCAAGCCGGAGGTGGATCAGGGTGCCGACGACGTTCATGTAGGCGTTGCGATGGGTGATCATGACGCCCTTCGGCCGGGCCGTCGTTCCGCTCGTGTAGTTGATCGTGAGCAAATCACGCTCATCGATCTCGGGCCGGCGTACATCAGCCGCCTGCGCCATCAGCATCGTCTCGTAATCCAGCCAGCCATCGCGCTTTCCCGTCAACGCGACGAAGTGTTTGACGCCCGCGATCTGCTCGCGCACGCCATCAACCGCGTCGAGGTATTCCTCGCAAGCGCAGACGACGGTTGCGCCTGAGTGCTCGATGATGTACGCGAAGTCATCGGCGGTCAGCCGGAAATTGATCGGCACCAGCACCGCGCGGATCTGGGGAACGGCATAAAACGATTCGAGCTGCTGGTGGACGTTGGGCGCGATGTAGGCGACGCGATCACCCTCGCGGACCCCGAGGCGCTGCAGGGCGGTTGACCAGCGATCGCACCGGTCGAAAAACTGCTCGTAGGTCAGCCGAAGCTGGCCGTCGACCACCGCCTCCCGCTGCGGATGCAACCGTCGAGTGCGCCGCATGAACTCGAGCGGCGTCAGCGCTGTCTCCATGGCCGGCCTCCTGCTGGGTTCTCGCCCGCTGCGCCGAGTGTAGACCACTGATACGGGCGGTTCGTGTCACGTAGGGATCAAGGGAAAGGGCCGTCACGCCAACCACCTGAAACCAAACGCCGGCCTCACCCGTTTCTCATCTGGCGGGCCGCGCCGCCGGCGCTTGGGTAGACTCGAAAGCGCGCAGGATGAACCAGATTCCCAACACACCGTTGCTTGACCAGATCAAAACGCCGGCCGATCTTCGCTCGCTGAGCGATGCGCAGCTTCACGCCCTCGGCGAAGAAATCCGTCAATTCCTGGTGGCCACCGTCTCCAAGACCGGGGGGCACCTGGGTCCCAACCTTGGCGTAGTGGAGCTCACCCTGGCGCTCCATCGGACGTTCGATAGCCCGCGCGATCGCATCCTCTGGGACACCGGCCATCAGGCCTACGTGCACAAACTCCTGACGCGGCCGCGCGACGGCTTTACCCGGCTGCGGAAGTTGGGTGGCATGAGCGGCTATCCCAGCCGGGTGGAGAGCGAGCACGATTTCATCGAAAACAGCCACGCCTCAACCGGGCTCAGCTACGCCGCCGGAATGGCCGAGGCGCTCCAGCGTCAGGGACGCGCAGACCACGTCGTCGTGGTCGTCGGTGATGGCGCCCTCACCGGCGGCATGGCGTACGAGGCGCTGAACAACATCGGCCACCGCAAGAGCCCGGTGATCATCGTCGTCAATGACAACGGCCGTTCCTATGCGCCGACCATCGGCGGCCTGGCCCAGCACCTCGCCCAACAGCTGACGGTGCTCAATCCCAGCTACCACCGGACGAAGAGCCGTGTCGATCGCGTTCTCCGAGCCGTCCCTGCCGGAGAGAAGGCGATCGAGGCCGGCCGGCGCATCAAGGAGGGCCTGAAGGAACTCGTTTCTCCTCGAACCTTCTTCGAGTACCTCGGCATCAAGTATTCCGGTCCGATCGACGGCCACAACGTCCAGGATCTGGAGCGCACGCTGCGGCAGGTGAGCCGGCTCGGCGGTCCGGTGGTCGTGCACGTCATCACGAGCAAGGGTCATGGATACGGTCCGGCGGAAGAGGACGAGATCGACCATCTGCACGGGGTGGGCGCCTTCGATGTCCTGACGGCGCAGCCCATCAGCCGCAAACGGACGTACACCGATGTCTTCGGGGACGCTCTCGTCGAGGAGGCGCAGACCGATCCGCGGATCGTCGCCATCACCGCAGCCATGGGAAGCAGCGCCGGGCTCAGCCCATTTGCCGAACGTTTTCCGGACCGGTTCTACGACGTGGGGATCGCCGAACAGCATGCCGTCACCTTCTCCGCCGGGCTGGCGATGGCCGGCATGCGACCGGTGGTCGCCATCTACTCGACGTTTCTCCAGCGGGCCCTCGACCAGGTCATGATGGACGTCTGCCTGCACCGCTTACCGGTCACCTTCGTCCTTGACCGCGCCGGGATCACCGGCGACGACGGCCCGTCGCATCACGGCATCTTTGACCTCACCTTCTTGCGGGCGATGCCTGGCCTGACTCTGGCGGCCGCCAGCGACCCGCAGGAGCTGCGGGACCTCCTGCACACGGCGGTCAGTCGCGACAACGACGGTCCGTTCGCGATCCGATTCCCCAAGGGCGCCGCTCCCGAGGTCGAGATGCAGCCAGCGCAGCTGCTACCGATCGGGGAATGGCAGGTCCGTCGCCAGGGGAGCGCCGGGTTGTTGCTGGCGACCGGAAAGATGGTGTCGGTCGCCATGGAGGCAGCGGCCCTGCTCGAGCCGGAGGGCATTCCGCTTACCGTCGTCAATGCCCGCTATATCAAACCGCTCGACCCGAGGCTCGAAAGCTGGGCGCGCCGCCATCCCTGCGTGTTGACGCTTGAAGACAACGTCATGACGGGCGGCTTTGGCTCTGCTGTCAGCGAGGTCCTCGCCCCGCTCGCCATCCCGGTGACCGTGCTCGCGGTCCCCGATGCCTTTATCGGGCAGGGAACGCAGGTCGAGCTGCTGAAGCAGCTGGAGCTCGACGCGACCGGCGTGGCGGCTCGCATTCGGCGAATGCTGGCGTCACCGGAGGCGCTTCCGGCGCCGCCAGCCAGCCAGGCCGCTAGCCCCGCCTAAGCCAGCTGGCTCTCGTCGGCTTCGGGGGTCAGGACGTGTAGCCGTGGGGCGGCTGGGGCCGCTGGGGCCGGTGGCTGCTGCAGCGGTGCTTGGGTGTCCAGCGCCGCGAGCACCGGCCGGGTGACCGGCAAGACCAGGGTGAAGGTGCTGCCGGCCGCCGGCTGCGATTGGACCTCGATATCGCCCCCGTGCTGGCGAGCGAGTTCACGCGAGAGGTAGAGACCGAGACCGGTGCCACCGACGTGAGTCGTTTGCGGATTCTGCAAGCGCTCGAACCGATTGAAAAGCCGGGGGACATCGTCGGCAGAAATCCCAACCCCGGTGTCGATCACACGGAGCCTGGCCGATTGCCCATCCACGTCGACCAGGCAGCGAACGAGCCCGCCGTTCGGCGAGTACTTCACGGCATTCTCCAACAAGTTGGTGACGATGGTGACGAGTCGCTCATCGTCGCCGAAGACCGGCACCTCATCGGACGGTGTCTCCAGCGTGAGTTGATGCCGAGCGCTCGCCATCGGCCTGACGACCTGGAGTGCCTCATTCGCGATCCGCCTCAGGTCGAGGTGCTCGCGCTTGAGCACCAGCTTGCCGTCCTCCAGGCGGGCGGCGTCGAGCATCTGTGCCACCAGCAGGTTCATGTCCAGCGTCTTGGCCTTGAGCACCTCGATGGCGCGGACGCCCGCTTCCTTGAGCTGGCCGAGGGCGCCCTGCTCGAGCATCGAGAGGTATCCATTGATGACCCCGAGCGGGCTGCGCAGCTCGTGTGATGCGAGGTTGAGGAACTGGGACTTCATCTTGTCGAGGGCCGCAAGCCGTTCGGTCACCCGTTCCCGGTCGAGTGCCGCGGTAATGTTGACCGCATACGCGCGAAGCTGCCCGACCTCGTCGGTACCGAAGAAGGGCGTGAAGGGCCCTGAAACGACGACCATCGCCCCGGTCCCGGCGTCGACCGGCAGCGGGATGACGATGGCGTTTTCGCGTGGCGAGCCGGGAGTTGCCAGCAGCTGTGCCCGTCCTTCCTTATCGACCTGCGCCGCGAGCTGCTGCGCTGCGGTCGCATCCATTCCCTCGAGGGCCAGCATTTGCCCATCGGCGTCGACGATGGCGACCCCATCAGCGCCCACCAGCCGGCTTCCCCATTGGGCCGCACGACGGGCGAGCGTTGGTCGGTCGGGACTCACCAGCACCAGGTCGTGCAAGGCGTCACGCAAGCGATCGACTTCCGGCTCGCGCCAGATGCGGCGCAGCCAGCGGGGCGGCGCGAAGCCGACCAGCAAAAGGGGCAGGGCGATGACGGCGACGATCTCGAAGACCCACTGCACGGTTGGGCTGGTTGCCGCCGATCCACCGAAGCCGGCAATCACCAGGATCACGACGATCGCGGCGTACCCTCCGCCCAACGCCCGTAGCCGGGCGCGCTGGACCGCCGGTCGTTGCCGTGACGCCGCCCAGAAGCGGAGCACCGGTTCCAGGACACATCCCGACCAGACCAGGATGATCGCAATGACGGCGATCGATTGCAGCGCCGTTGGCCTGGCCTGGGGGCTGGCGGGATAACCAACCGCGAGGTAAGCCACAAGACTGACCACGCAGGCAATCGCCGCGCCTACACGGATCTCGCGAGACAGGGGGATGAAGGAGTCGCGGAACAGGAGAAGGGCGTACCCCGAGACCATGAAGAGGATCAGACTCAGGTCGCTAATCACGACGCCGAGCGCATCATTCGTTAGCGTGTTGACCTGGCCCAGAACGCTGGTCAATCCCAGCGTGCCCAGCGCTAGCGCCAGGTAGCCGCGGCTGCGTTCTCGGTGACGCAGCCAATCGGCGACCGTGAACACGCCCAATGCCAGGAAGCTGAGACTGACGGCGACCTGCACAATGCGGAGCGCGGTCATCGAGACAACTCTACCGCCGGGGACTCAGCAAAACGACACTTGAGGGGAGGGCTCGATCGCGCTGGCGCCACTATCAACTTTTCTGTCAGTCGAACCGCGCCGCCGGCCGGTATTATTCGTCCCGGGCCGGTGCCCAGGAGGAGGTGAGCCGGGCGAGCGACGGGCTTCGCATTGGGATCGTCGCGCCCCCCTGGTATCCGCTGCCGCCCAGCGGCTACGGCGGGACCGAGCTGGTCGTGCACCTGCTGCATGGCGAGCTGCGGCGGATGGGCCACGACGTCGTGGTCTTCGGCGCTGAGGGCTCGGAGCCGGACGTCGTCGCCATCGCGAAGGCGGAATGGAGCCATGACCTGGGCGGACACGATGAGGCGGCCAGGCTATCCACCTACCTCGCCCGCGTCTTCGCCTCGATTCAAGGGGAGCGCTTCGACGTGCTCCACGACCATGCCGGATATGAAGGTACGTTGCTGGCGCTGCATTCGGGGGTCGCTCCAGTCGTGGTTCACACCATTCATGGAGAGCTGCTGGAGCCGATGTGCACCTTTTACCGCGAGGTCATGCTGCAGGCGCGGCTCTGCGCCATCAGCGTCAGCCAGGCGGCCAGCGCGCCAGCGCTCAAGTTCGCCGGCATCGTCCACAACGCGGTCGAGATTCCAGCGGCGCCGCCGAGTACGACGCATGAGCGGTACCTGATCGAGGTTGCCCGGATCACCCCGGACAAAGGGCAGCATCTGGCGATCCGGCTCGCTAGGTCGGTCGGCCGGAAGCTGATCCTCGCCGGCAAGGTCGAGCGGAGCGGTGAAGGTGCGCGCTACTTCGAAGAACAGGTTGAGCCCTACCTGGGGCCTGGCGTCGAGTATTACCCCAATGTCGCGGGGTCACAGAAGACCAAATTGATCTCGCGCGCCGCGGCCGGAGTCTTTCCGTTGCAGTGGTCAGAGCCGTTTGGCCTTGCCATGGCGGAGTGCATGGTCGCGGGAACGCCGGTCATCGCCCTGCGGACCGGCTCGACCCCCGAGCTGATCGAACACGGGGTGACCGGCTTTCTTGCCGAAGACATGGACGGCCTGATCGAGGCGGCTCGCCACATTCACGAGATCGATCGGGTTCGTTGCGCCGATGTGGCGCGGGAGCGCTTTGGCCCACGCAACATGGCAGAGCGCTACCTCGAGGTCTATCGACGCGGCTCCGTCTCGGTGGAGCCGTTTGTGGTGGCGGCCGAGGCCGCTAGCCTGCCGCCAGCTGGTAGGACGCGGTAGTCATCCGGTCGACGATCGCTTTTCCTTCGCCGGTCGAGTCGTCCAGCCAGCGTGGCTGGGCGTAGTTGTCGATGACCAGCGGGCGGTAGTCGACCCGGACCAGTTGCGTCCCGTAGAAGGTGTATCGGCCGACCACGCCTTCACGGGTTTCCTGCGACCACATCTGGTCGAAGATGAAATTCCCGTGCGCGTAGGTGATCAGCTTGCCTTTATAGATCTCGACCGGTTCCACCCAGTGGGGATGGTTGCCGATCACCAGGTCCGCGCCGTCGTCGATGGCAAGGTGGCCGATGTCTCGCGGATTGTCGGGGGCAATCCCAGCGGCGGCCTGCGGCATCAGCTCGTACTCCTTGCCCCAGTGGAACTGCACGACGACGACGTCGGCCTGCGGACGAACCAGGTCGATCTCGCGCTTCATCTCGACACGATCGACGCGCGCGCCGACGCCGTTGAAACCGAGAAAGGCGAACTTCACGCCCCGGATGTCGCGGATCTCGTAGGTGCCGAGTCCCGACATCCCGATCCCATGCTTGGCGAGCAGCATCTGAGTTTCGCTCGTGCCGGCGGGGCCGTAGTTGGTGAGGTGGTTATTGGCTAGATTCGCGACGTTGACCCCTGCGTAATCCAGTCCGGCGATCGACCGGGCGTCGCCGCAAAAGGTGAAGCCGGTGCGCACGACCGGGCAGTTCTTCAGCAACGGTGACTCGAGGTTGATGTAAAGCAGGTCGCCGCTTTTCAGGTAGTCGGCGGTCTGTCGCCAGGGATAGAGAAAGTCATGATGGGCGAGCACCTCGTAATTCACGTCCCGGGCTGGGATGACGTCACCGGTGGCGATGATGACCCGCAGCTGCGACGGGTCATATTGGGAAAGGTCCGGTTTGATATCGCCGAAGATGCTTGTCAGGGCGAGCGGTGGCGGCGTCGGCTTGGGCGTCGGCGTAGGCGCGTGGCTCGGTGTCGCCGCCGCCAGGGCGGCCACGGGACTGGCCCCCGTGGGTCCGCTGGTCGGTGACGAACAGGCGGCGAGCGCGGGCAACAGCGAGAGGAGCAGCGCGAGGGAACGCTTCAAGCGCCGGTAGGATACACCAGCCGTACCGGCGAGGCCAGCGCCGTAGGGGCATTTGTAACGAGTCCAAGTCCCTTGCGCCGCAAGGATGCTTGTGGTACATTGGCCGCGTGCCGGCGGACGGACTCGTGAGCCAGATGCGCCGCGGGGCACTGGAGTACTGCGTGATGGCGCTGATGCAGCAGACCCCGCGCTACGCGTTCGACCTGATCGACGCGCTCGCTAAGACCGGCATGCTGACGACGGAGGGAACACTGTATCCGTTGCTGAGCCGGCTTCGCCGCGACGGCCTGGTGAAGACCGAGTGGCGGGAGTCAGCCGATGGTCCGCCCCGGCGCTATTACGAGCTGACCGCTGAGGGCCGGCGAGCTTTGACCGGCTTCAAGAGCGAGTGGACGACTTTCCGGGGCGCTGTCGACGCAATTCTTCAGGAGGCGAAGAAGTCATGACCGCTCCGCACGCCGACCAGCTGATCGACGGCTACCTGGCACGAATTTGCGCCGCAGCCCACGATTTTCCGGCGGCGGCTCGCGATGAGCTGCTCGACGACATGCGGTCGCACATCGCCGACGCGCGCGCCCGTGATTCGCAGGAAACGGACGCCACGATTCTGAACATCCTCGACCGTTTGGGTGAGCCGGCCGTGTTGGTTGCCGAGGCGCGCGAGCGGCTTGGTATCAAGACCCAGCAGCCCGAGCGGCCAGGGCTCCTCGAGATTGCCGCGCTGGTCCTGCTGCTCTTCCTCTGGCCCGCCGGCGTGGTGTTGCTCTGGCTGTCGTCGCAGTGGAAGACGCGTGACAAGATCATCGGGTCCGTCTTTTCCCTGGGTGGTTATCCGGGGATCTCTCTCATCGGCCTGGTGTTGGCGGGCGCTGGCGCCGGGCACGGCAGCAGATGTATTACCGTTCGGAACGCGGCGGGTGACGTGCTTCAGAGCAGCTGCAGCGGAACGTCGGTGCTCGACATCATTGGCAGTGTGGCGCAGACCGCGCTCGTGATCGTCCTGTTTCTTCTCCCGGTGCTGACGGCTGCCTACCTCGCGATCCGCCTTCGGCGGTGGCATCGGCTCGAGACAATCGCGGCCTAAACGGACTACTTCTTGGTGCTGCCCTGTCCCTGGTTCGACTTTGCAGAACCGGTGGAACCGTTCGTCTTCATAGCCGCCGGTTGCGCCAGTTCGCGATTCAGCGTGGCCTGGGCCGCACTGACCAGCTGATCCATCGCGGCGATCGAGCCGCCGGCCGACGGACGAATGGTCGCCATTGCCGTCCGCTCCAGCTCGGTGAGCGCCGCTTCCTGGTCGGAGATGTACTGGTTGAAAGCCGGGTGCGCGCTGCCCTTGAGGGCGGAGGCCTGCTGCCGCAGGTGCTCGAGCGCGACATGGTCGCGCTGGTAGGCGCTCCGGATGGCGGCACTCGGATCGATGGTGCCGGTTGCGGTTTCGGTCAGGTGGCTGGCCGCCGTCTGCAGCACGACCGGCAGGCTGGTGGCCGAGGTCAGCGTGATCGGAGCCATCGGCTGGTGTGGCGACTGCGCGGCGTGAGCCGCAATCCCGCCGCTGAGCGCGACAGCGATTACCAGGGCGAGTAGCCGGTTCGTCATCGTGATGACCATCTCGATTGCCTCGCTGTCAGCCTATCGCCAGCTGGCGGCCGCAACATTGCCGGCAGGCTAACGTCACCCAGCGCCGGCGCCTCGTCGCGCGCCACGAACGGACGCGCACAAGCACTTCACAGGCGATTACGGCAGGCAGCGTATCGTGCTGGGCCGGTCGGGCGTACGGGTTTGGTCAGCCGATGCGTGGCTCCCAGGAATCCGTGCTGAGGACGATGGTGACTGGGCCGTCGTTAACGATCCGAACGGTCATCTGCGCCCCGAAGGAACCGGTCTCGACCCGGAGACCGCTGGCGCCGAGCCGCTGGATGAACCGCTCGAGCAGCGGCCGGCCGATCTCCGGCCGCGCCGCCTGCAGGAAGCTGGGACGATTCTGGCCGCGGGCGTCAGCGAAGAGGGTGAATTGCGATACGACGAGGAAATCCGCCTTCACGTCGGCGGCGCTCAAGTTGAACTTCCCCGCCGCGTCGCTGAACACGCGCAGCTTGAGGATCTTGTCGGCGAGGTAGTCGGCGTCGCCTTCCTGGTCTGATTGCGCCACGCCCAGGAGGATGCAATAACCGGGGCCGATCGACGACTGTCCTTCCGCCCAGCTGACCGAGGCCTCGCTGACTCGCTGCAGCACCGCGCGCATCAGCGGTTCAGGGGGGCGGATTCCAGCCAGTGACCTGGGCGTCCGTTCGCTCGGTCAGCCAGCTCTCGATATCGGCAAAGACCTTCTCATGGCCGACCTCGTTGAAGATCTCGTGGTACATCCCCGGGTAAAGGCAGAAGGCGCGCCCTGGTGCGGTTGCCCGGGCGAAGAACCGCTGGCTTCCCGCCGGGTCAATGATGCGGTCGTCGCGGCCGTGCATCAGCAAGAACGGCACGCGCAGCGCCGGCGCCCGCTGGATCAACGACTCACCTTTTGCGATCGTTGCGTCGTACATCCCGGCGCTGATCTGGTTGTGCACCAGCGGATCGGTGCGATAGGCGTCAACGACGGCGCGTTCAGCGCCGAGAAGATCGCGCGATCGACGCGGTCGGGACGATCCAGCGTGTATGCGATCGCCAGCAAGCCGCCCATGGAATGGCCGATGAGCACCAGCGGCCGGCCCCGTTCATCGCGCGCTCGACTGATGACATCGTCGATATCGTCGAGGATGGTGCTGAGGCTGGGTGAGTGCCCGCGCTGGCCGCCACTGTGCCCGTGCCCGCGTTGATCCATCGCATAGGTGGTCGTGCCAAGCGTGCTGAACCATTCCCCCAGATGCTGATAGCGTCCAGCGTGCTCGCCATGGCCGTGGACGACTACGAAGGTCCACTGGTGCGCCGCGCCCTGGAGCTCCCACCGGCGGACGGCGAGCTCCAGGCCGTCGCGGCTTTTGAGCGTGAAGGTCGAGGCGTTCACGGATTCAGGCGGCGAAAGCCCCGATAAATGCGCAAGGCCTCCGCCTCAGCTTCGAGGAACGACGGCGCGAAGTCGCGGATCCCCTTCAGACTGAAGCCCCACATGCCTGGCTTGTCCCGCCGGAAATACGCATTCGGCCTGTAGGTGGGGGGATAGAAGGTGATGGGCTCGCCTTCCATCTTCTTGATCACCGGCCGCGCCGCCAGCACATCCTCGATCGGCGAGCCCGACGGGAGGCGTCCCTGCCGAATCTCGAGGTGGCGCAGCTTCGCAATCGGATTCTCATCGTCGTGCAGCGCGGCCCGGGCGTGGAATTGCTGGGCCGCATCATTGAGAAAGTAGAGGGTCGCAATCGCATCGGTTTCATCGCCCAGCATGCGCACAAACCCGGCCGCTGACAGCGCCGCGCCTTCCTCATTGCGGGCGTGCCGGAAATATTCCATCGCGAAGAGGTCGGTTGACCGTTCGGTTGCCAGCCAGAAGGCATCGCCGCGCCAGGCGCGGGCCCGCGCAAAGGTGCGCGCCTCTTGCTCCAGCTCGGAAAGCCGGGCAGGCTCGACCTCGTAAAGGCGGTAAAAGAGCACGCGCCGCATGGTGGGTTGCCAGTAGAGGTTAGCGCTGCGCGCCGGCGGCCGTGGGCTTCGTTCTAAGTAGTCGCACACTGTGTGGGAGGAGCGTCAGCCGCATCGAATCGGTCTTGACACCGAGGCTTCGGCCGCCGCGCCGCGTTGACCACAGGTCGGTCACGGCATAGCTGCCCGCCGACCCGGTCGCCTCGGCGAAGTGGAGGCGATAGGGACGTTGTGTGTCGGCCCAGTTGTAGATGGCGACGACGGCCCCGCCGTCTGGCTCGGCCCGGACCCACAGCGGTGGGAGCTCCGCCGGGAAGGCAAACCAGTGGTCCTGCGCTTCCCGCTCGGGTGCGCTGAACAGGTGGACGGGCTCAGCGGCGGGACCACCCACCAGCCCAAGCACGTTCGGGTTGCGGAGCAGCGTCAACCGCTCAGCCGGCAACGTCTCCAGATCGTCACTGAGCATGAAGACGCCGCCGGAAAGCGCGGCGATCGTGATCATGACCTGCGCCTCTCCCGTGGTGAGTTGTGGCGAGGCCGCCATGACGACATCGGCGTCGATCGCGAACAGCGAGTCGTCGAAGAAGAGGCGCGCCGCCTGGTTGCGTGCCATTGACAGGATCAACGGGAAGCCTAGATGCGGCGCTCCCGCCCTGCCATCCTCCATGGTGGGGGCCCCGACGTCCCCTCCGGTGCGGGCGCCATGCACCAGACCAACGACCGGCATGAGCGGCGCGCCGCAGGCGAGTATGAATGAGGTTGCGGGTTTGCCCGGTGGGTTGATGGCATCCGCGATCTGCTTGAGGCCCAGCCGCAGCGCCTGGGTCCCGGTGACGTCGGGATCATGGCGGCGTGCCTCGTAGGCGGCGCCGTACAGAAAGTCGAGCTTGTAATAGGTAAAGCCGTCCCGACGCAGTCCTGCGAAAAGCTCCCGGAGGAAGCGCTGCGCCTCCGGATGCGTCGCATCGAGCAGGTGATAGCCCTTGCTCAGGCGGGGATCAACCAGCGCGGAACCGTCTTTGCCTTTGAGCAGCCAGTCGGGGTGAGCGCCGGCCAGCTGCGAATCGGTTGCGACGTGAAACGGCGCCAGCCAGATGCCCGCTTCAAAGCGGTGGCGGTGGACTCGCGTCGTCAGCGCCCGCAGGCCCCGGCTGAAAAAGTCATTCGCGACCCAGTCGCCCCATTGCTGCCAGCGGGGCATCCACCCGTCGTCCAGCTGGATGACCGGGCGGTAACTCGCGCTGGAGGCTTTTGCCAGTTCAGGCAGGCGCTTGGCGATGAAGGCGGCGTGCCGCGCGATGTCGTCTTCCGTGACGGCGAGGCCCAGGTGGTACCAGCTGCACCAGCCCCGCGGAACGGCTTCGAAGCTGCTGGCGCCGGAAGCACGGCCCGCGGCATCGAGCGCGCGCCGCAGCGTCGCCGTCCCGTCGTCGCCGTATGCGATCAGGATTGGATCGGAAACTAACCCCGACTGCGCCGGCACTTCGAGCTGCAGCTCTTCCGGAAGCCCGCTTCGCTGCTCGGGCTGCGATAAGGGTGAGCCGTGCTGCTCGGCGACAAACGTCCGGATATCCGTCGGTAATGCCTCGCCCGCGTGTTCATCGCGGTGGTAATGCCAGTTGAAGACGGTGGCAAACCGGCTCGCCTTGAGCACCTGGGCGACGAACATCGCCTTGCCGTCGCAGATGGCTGCCGTCCACCACGAGGTGACCGGTGGCCTGGGATCGCCTTCCTTGATCGCCTCGTCCAGTGGATGGATGCCGGCGTAGTCCCAGGACTGGTATCCATTGATGAGCACGCTGGCCCGCCAGGGCTCGTCGCCGACCCGCAGCGCCGCATCGCCACCGTCGATCATCAGCGGACGCCAGCCGTTAAAGGTCATCGTGCCGGCACTCTCGTTGTTCAGCTCGCACTCGATCACGACGCCGCCCTCGTGCGGGATCAAGCGGGCGACTGCCCGTGCTCCGCCTGCCTGCCAGTGAAGCGCAAACGCATCAGCATGAGCTTTGGGCGCAGAGGTGCTGACAAACCACTCGCCGTTGAGCTTCACCGCGCAGGCGGCGTTGCGGATCAGGGGGTAGTCGCCGGCGACCACGCTGAAGGTCCCAGCCGCCTGGTCGGCGCGTGGCGTCAGTTCCAGATCGGGGTCAGTCTAGCGTCAGGTTCGGCGCCCGCTGCCGCCGGACGCGCCCAAAGGGCTTCCGCCCCTCGAGCGACTGGATAAAGAGATAGATGTGGCGGGCCGCCTGGGTATCGAGGCCTCCAAGCCAGATCGGGTGCATCTTGAGCTTGGACGCCAGCAAATCCCGGATCTCGCGGGCCTCCTCATTGCGACGATCGGTGAGGTCCTGCACCGTCTTTCCCCTTTGCGCGGTCCCCAGCGCCGCGCCGGAGGTCCCCAAACGCCAGGTGACCCTCAGCGCAAATTCAGGCGCTAATTATTAGGCGTGACACGGTAAAAATCAATGAGGGGTAGCCGTCAATGACGACGGGAAGCCACGATCATTTCATCCATCCATGGCGGCGCCATGATGTTTACCGGCACGCGATTTGGCCCGGCCACGAGCAAGAAGTCTCCCCGTTG
>VBHQ01000071.1 GCA_005880395.1 Chloroflexota bacterium | reverse complement strand
AGCGAGATTCAGCAGTGGGTGACCCTGGATGGCTGCACGGGCAACCCGATCCCTGGCGGGAGCGGTGTACACAAGACATCTACCTGGAATACCTGTCGGAACAAGGCGGTCGTCAAACTCGACACCATTGAAGGCGAGGGCCATAGTTGGTTCGCCGACGCCACCAGTAGCAGCTGGCAGTTCTTCAGTGCGATCGTGAGCGGCTGAGGGAGACAGCCCGAAGTTGCTGTAAGGACCTGGAGGCACTGGCTCGGTGATCGAATTGGTTGCGGAGGAAAAACGGAGCTCTCGATCAGGTGGTGGCCCCCGGGCGATGGTGTCGCGATACGCGGCGCGCCGCCGTTTTCTTAAGGAGGTTGTCGTCCACAGCGGACGATGGGGGAAAGGGGTCTAACCACTCCCCTCCACCTTCAATTTATACCGAACAGGGGGGCTTGCGGCAAGCCCCCGGTCGTGCCGCATAATCGCCGGCTGAGGCCAGAACCTACGTAAATGAGAGTCATGAAATGCGTGTGTTGACGGCCGGAGTGTGGCTATGACCGAGCATGCGGTGGTAATCGCCGGAGGAGGTCCGACGGGGATGATGCTGGCGGCTGAGTTGGCGTTGGCGAAGGTCGACGTCGCGGTCGTCGAGCGGCGTCCCAATCACGTGCTCATCGGCTCAAGGGCTGGCGGTTTTCACTCCCGCACGATCGAGGTGCTAGATCAGCGTGGGGTCGCTGATCGCTTCCTTGCGGAAGGTAAAGTCGTTCAGGCCGCGACGTTCGGCACGACCGTGCTGGACGTGAGCGACTTTCCGACGCGTCATCCGTACACGCTCGGGATCTGGCAGAGCCGGATCGAGCGGATCTTGGCCGCCTGGATCGCCGAACTGGGCGTTCGGATCTATTACCGGAGCGAGGTCACGGGCTTCGCACAAGATAACAGCGGAGTTGATGTTCGGCTGGGCGACGAAGAGTCACTGCGGGCGCAGTATCTCGTCGGCTGCGACGGCGGACGAAGTGTGATCCGAAAAGGGGCCGGCATCGAGTTTCCGGGGTGGGATGCGACAAGGAGCAACTTGATCGCCGAGGTCGAGGTGACCGAGGAGCCGCCGCGGGGCGCTCGCCACGACGCAATCGGCGTCCATGGCCTCCAGAGGCTGGAGGATGGGAAGACGGTGCGAGTCCTCGTGACCGAGCAGCTGCTCGAGTCAGGCAGCGAGCCGACCCTACACGATCTGAGCGAGGCGCTTATCACTGTCTTCGGCACCGACTTCGGGATCCACAACCCTACCTCACTCTCCAGGTTCACCGATATGACTCGGCAGGCGGCGTCCTACCGCGTGGGGCGGGTCCTTCTCGCGGGAGATTCGGCGCACGTGCAGTATCCGGCCGGTGGACAGGGCCTCAGCCTGGGTGTGCAGGATGCAGTGAATCTGGGATGGAAGCTAGCTCAGGTGGTGAGCGGGACCTCGCCGGAGAGGCTGCTGGATACGTATCACGACGAGCGCCATCCGGTCGCTGCCCGCGCGCTTCAGTACACGATGGCTCAGACCGCGTTGCAGCGCCAGGACGAGCGCATCAAGGCCCTGGTCGAGTTGCTATCGGAGGTGGTGATCATGGACGAGCCTCGCAGAAGGCTCGCCGGGATGATCTCCGGGCTGGACATTCATTACGAGCTCGGCGAGGGACATCCGCTGCTCGGACGGCGCATGCCCGATCTGGACCTCGTGACCGCCGACGGCCCGTTCCGGGTCTTTGCCCTGCTGCACGGCGCCAAGCCGTTGTTGCTCAACCTCGGTAAGCCCGGCTTCGACATCACTCCATGGGCTGATCGGGTCCAGTTGATCGATGCTGAATATGTGGGCCTGTGGGACCTTCCGGTACTTGGCGCGGTCACCGCTCCCACTGCCGTGTTGATCCGGCCCGACGGATATGTCGCCTGGGTTGGAGACCGAGCCCAGCTAGGGCTCACTGACGCGCTAACCGCCTGGTTCGGACCGCCTACTTAGGTGGCCTAATCCGACCGTTGTCTGGATGTCGGCAGCGGTGGAAGCCCCGGCGCGCTGCGCAGCCGGTGAACGCCGGTCAGCATTCCGAAGGCGAGCAGGATAAGCGCTAGCGCGAACGGCCCCCCGATCAATCCTCCCTCGACCCAGTAGGCGCCTGGATGAACGATGTACCCGCCGACAGGCGCGCTCGCGTAATAGCAGACCGTCACTGTTCGCGGCATCCGATCCACCAACGGCGGATGATCGGCGGTGAATTGCTGACCGGCCACGGTGTAATGTGCGACGCCTCCATCAAAAAAAGCCGGGACACAGCGGCCGGTCCAGATCACGAGGTCTGGCGATTGCAGCTCGACCAGCAGGAAAATCAGTCCAAACAGGAAGGCCACGCCGGCGAGCCACAGATATGCGCCGGCCTCGCCCAGGACGTCTCCGAGCGCAAATTTAGCTATTTCAAAATCCTACGGCGACACGGTTTCCCTTAGTCGCCCAAGTCTTCCTCCGCTAAACTGCGCGGGAAATGAGCAGCGTGACAAGTGCCGCACAGGTCGTGCGGGTCAACGGTATCGAGCTCGCGTACCAGGTCTTCGGAACGGGCACGCCGCTGATCCTGTTGCACGGCGGCTTCGGGTCAGTCGAGATGTTCGGCCCGAATGTCGACCTTCTTGCCCGCGGCCGTCGCGTCATCGGTGTGGACCTGCAGTCCCACGGGCGCTCGCCGGCCGCTGATCGGCCGATGCGGTTCGAGACCATGGCCGACGATGTCGCGGCGCTGATGGCGGAACTCAAGCTGGAACGTGCGGCGATCATCGGGTTCTCCCTGGGTGGGGCCGTTGCGTTGCGCCTAGCAATCCAGCATCCGCAGCTCGTAGAACGGCCCGTCCTCGTCTCGACGGTCTTCAAGCGAAGCGGTTGGCATCCGGAGATGACCGCCGGGATGGATTCCATGGGTCCCGAAGTCGCGGAGGCCTTGAAGCAGAGCCCGATGTACGAAGCCTATACGCGGATCGCGCCGCGCATCGAGGACTGGCCGGTGCTCGTCCGGCAGGTCACGGCCGCCATGAAGATCGATTACGACTGGTCCGCGGACGTGCCCCGGCTCCAAATGCCCGTAATGATCGTCATCGGGGATGCCGATGGTCTCCCACCGTCGCACGCGGTCGAATTCTTCGGCTTGCTGGGCGGCGGAAAGCGTGACGCGCATTGGGACCGCTCGGGCATGACGCACCACCGTCTTGCGGTCCTGCCGGGACTGACGCACTACGACATCAACCTCAGCCCGACTCTTGCGCAAACCGTGATCCCCTTTCTCGACGGTGCGTCATCCGGATGACGGCTGAGCGTGCGGCGCTCATTCGGAAGTACCGCGAAGGACCCGGCCGCATCGGTACGGCGGTGGCGGGCCTTAACGAGGCATTGCTGGATTACAAACCGTCGGACGGAGGCTGGTCACCTCGCGAGGTGGTGCATCATACCGCCGACAGCGAGCTGACTTCGGCGATCCGCCTACGTCGGCTGCTGGCAGAAGACGGTCCGGAGATCATCGGGTATGACGGCGACGAGTTTGCCAAGCGTCTGTTTTACGTCGAGCGGCCGGTGCAGCCCTCGCTGGACGCAATCCGAGCGGCTCGCGAAACCTCGGCGTCGATCCTCGAGCACCTGAGTGAAGACGATTGGCGCCGCGCCGGAACGCACAGCGAGATCGGTCCATATTCCATTGACATCTGGCTTGGGATCTACGCCGTGCACTGCCACGACCACGCCGAGCAGATCGAGCGGGCCGTCGCCGAGGCTCGATCTCGGTAGTCGGTCGCCCCTCGGTTATCGATCCTCAATAGGGCAGGCCAAGTGCGTCCGTCAAGAATTTGGTAAACGGCGAGGCCGCCCGGCACGTGCTGATGAAACGATCGAGGAATTCAGACGAGCAGGCTTCCTTCTCGGAATATTTGTGGCCGGCGGTAAAGTCCGTTCGTTTCAAGTCATCCGCCAGCGGGTGATCTTTGGGATATCCGCGCGGGGTGGTCTTGAGCTGCCGTCCCTCAAAGGTCAGCGCATCTTTGAACGCCCGGCCATTCTTGATCTTCAGCCATCGACCGGACTCGGTGGCGATCGCGTCGCGAATCTTTGCCAGCGCCGGCGATTCGGGATGCCAGATGCCGACACCGCTATAGACGCCGCCCGGCTCCAAATGCAAATAGAACCCGGGGGCTGACTCGCGACGCTCGTGCGGGAAGTGGGCCGCGCCCGCCGTCTTGTACGGCGTCTTGTCTTTCGAAAACCGGATGTCGCGATAGATCCGGAAGATCGAGCCGCCAACCGGACGAGGATCGGCGACGAAGTGCGGGCTGATCTTGCGCAGTTTTGGCCCAGCCGCCGCGACGAAGGCAACAAGGGGATCGCGAACTTCGCGTTCGTAGCGCGATTTGTTCTTTTCGAACCATGGGCGGTTGTTATGGCGCTTGAGCTCGCGAAAGAAGTCGAAAAAGGCCGGCGTAAAGAATGCAGTCGCCACCAGCCAGAAGGTTACATTTAGGCGTCATGGCGCAGCCTGAAAGGAAGACCAATAAGCCGCCCATCATTTCCTGAGCGTCTCCGGGCTGGAGAGCTTCTCGTCGCTGACGGTGCGACCGGGACGAGCTACCAGCAGATGGGACTCGGCATCGGTGTCGCGCCGGAGGAGTGGGTGGACCTACATCCCGAGCGGGTCCTAACGCTTCACCGAGCGTTCATCGACGCCGGCGCGCAGCTCATCCTGACCGACACGTTCGGTGGCACGCCCATCCGGCTCCGGGAAACGAGCTTCGCCGGTAATGCTCGCGCCCTGAACCGGCGGGCTGCCGAGCTGGCGCGCCAAGCGGCCTCATCAGGAACGGACATCCTCATCGCCGGGTCGATGGGGCCATCCGGCGTGCTGATGGAGCCGCTCGGCAACTTGACGCAGGGATCGGCGGCTGATGCCTTCGCCGAGCAGGCCGAGGGCCTGGCGGAGGGCGGCGTCGACCTGCTGCTCCTCGAGACCTTCTTCGCGCTCGACGAAGCCGTTGCGGCCATCGAGGGAATTCGTCGCGTTACCGATCTGCCGGTGGCGGTGAGCTTCAGCTTCGACCAGGGCACGCGAACGATGATGGGACTGAGCCCGACCAAGATGGTCGAGGCCATCACCCCGCTCGACGTCGCCGCGGTTGGGGCG
>VBHQ01000161.1 GCA_005880395.1 Chloroflexota bacterium | reverse complement strand
GCGGCAGACCTCCATCCCATCCCGCTTGGGGATCATGAGATCGAGAATGATGGCGTCGTAGCGCGCGGTTTCGGCCAGCGCCTGGGCTCGCTCGCCGTCGGCGGCAATGTCGACGGCATAGCGCTCGTCTTCAAGGAGCTGCTTCAGCAGGGTCGACAGCTTCCGCTCGTCCTCGACAAGCAGCAGATTCATTTGCGGATGCCTAAATGCTATAGCACGCGCGGATTAAAAACCGATTAGCGTGTATTCGGCTCCGAACTCGGCGGTTAGCTGGCGATCGCGGTCTGGGCCTGGGCGGCGCGCATCTGCTGGGCAGCCAGCTCGGCCGCGGTCAGCAGGTGGTTGCCCGAGATGCGATTCCCGCTCTCGACGAACTTCCCAAGGCTGGTGCGTGCTCGCCGGACATTCCACCCCAGGATGTCGCAGTATTCGACGAACGTCTCGCCGTCAAAGAAGTGCTCCGCGTCGGACTTATAGGCGTCCACGCCAAGATCGGCCACCGCCTGCCAGATCACGCGCGTCAACAGCGACTGCACCGCCTCGAGCGGAATATCCGGCTCTGCTCCTTTTTTCATCCCTTCCTCCGAACGACGACTCGGCACGACCCTTCGGCCGTGCTAATTCAATGATAGTTTGGCTACTGTAACAAGTGTTACCGACATTGTCAATGCTGCAGCTTCTGGTCCTTCCGCAGCCCGGGATGGTTGAGCGTGCCGGCGTGCCTGAGCCTCGCGTCCAGCGGGCTCAGCCGGCGGGCGGCCGAGCCAGGCAGCAGGACGATGTGGGGAATCCGCTCCAGGTGCTCGGCGATCGGCCAGAGGTCATGGTCCGACGTCATCCAGTGAAGCGGGTCAAACCGACTCAAGTTGACCGGACGGCCATGGCCTCGCAGCGTTCGTTCGCCGGCAAGATTGAAATAGTGCTCGAAGTACGACATCGCCAGCTCCCGGAGCGTCCGGTAGACCGGCTCGCGGTATCGGAGGCCGGTGAATTTGCTGGTCGCGATTGCGCCCCACAGGCCCTGGCGGCGAAAGACGGCGATCACGTGATCCTCATCGCGGACCGCCGTCAAATCCATGACCAGCGGTGGCTGACCCTGCACCCGCAGCGCCGCGGCGGCCAGCACGGCGCCCTCGATGCAGTTGGCGGTTCGATCACCCAGGACTCGCCGGGGCGACCGGAAGGTCTCGCCGTCGCCCTCCGTGTTGTAGGGAATGGCGTCCAGAAACGCCTGGATTTTGACCGGGGTATCGAGCCGGCGGCGGTAGATCGCAAGCTCCGCCGAGCTCAAGTCATTCAGCCCGCCGGCCATATACTGTGCGTAACTCCGCGAGAGCTTCCTGCGGCTGTGGTGAAATTGGTAAACACGCTAGGTTCAGGGCCTAGTGGGCGCAAGCCCTTGAAGGTTCAAGTCCTTTCAGCCGCATATCCCGGCTTTGCGCGCTCCCAATCCCCGGCCGCGGGGCAGCGTCATCGACCGACCTCGATGTACCAGTCGTTGACGTAGGCAAAGCGTTCCGTCGGCTCGACCGCCGCGTCGAGGTGCACGCCATGGATGCGCCGGCTGATCGCCACCACGTAGCGCGGCGTGTAGAGAAAGACCGCCGGCAGCTCCTTGGCGAAGTCCTCCTGAAACGTCGCGTAGGCCTTCGCCCGCGCGTTCAACGCCAGGGAGTTCCGACCGTCTTCCAGGTCGCCGTCGATGAAGACATTTTTCTTCATGCCGGAAAAGTTGAAGCCCCCAACATGGTTTTGCGAGGAATGCCAGAAGGTGTACACGTCGGGGTCCGGGCCGTTGTCAAACGCCGTCAACGTCATGTCAAAGGTCCGGGGATTGAGGTAGTCATGAATGAGTGATGCGGTGCTGACCGGGCGAACCTCAGCCTGGATGCCAACCTGCGCCAGCTCCTCGGACACCGCCTCGGCGACACGCTCGTAGGGCGGCACGTCACTGGACACGTCGAGGCCAAAGCTGAGCGCGGTTCCGCCCTTGGTGCGGGTGCCGTTGACCAGCGCCCACCCGGCGTCGTCGAGAAGCTTCGCCGCGCCCGCCGCGTCATGGGCCGGCTGCTGGGCGACGGGATCGTAGGCCCACACGATGGAGCGTGGAATCGGGCCGTCGTCGGGAACCGCTTGGCCCCCGAGGACATCGCGGATGATGGCCGCCCGATCGATCGCCTTGGCGATCGCCTGGCGCACCTTGATGTCCTGGAAGTAGGGCTCATCCGGCTTCAGATTCAGCACCAGCTCGGCATATTGATAGGTTGAGGCGCTGATCGTGCTGACCGCCTTGTTGCCGGCTTCGTGGTCCGCTGCCGACGGCGTCAGGTTGGCGAGCCCGTCGATCTCGCTGCGGTCGAGCGCGCCGAGCGCGGCCGCCTGCGTGGCGAAGCTGCGGATCGCAATCGTATCGATCCAGGGGCGACGCCAGGCATAGGGATTGCGCTCGAGCTGGATGCCATCGCTGGTCTGGGCGACGAGCCGGTAGGGCCCGGTGCCGACCGGGTTGAGGTTCGGCGACGCGGAGGCGAGCTCGCCCATCGACTTGCCCGCAAGCAGATGGGCCGGCATGATGTCGAGCAGCTCGAGGTTGGCGAGAAACCCGGCATTGTGGCCCGGCAAGGCGAACCGGACGTGCTGGCTATCAACCGCGGTCGCCACGATGTCCTTCCAGCTCTGATTCAGCAGGGCACCAGGAAATTGCGGATCTTGCACCGTGCGCACGGTGAACACGACGTCATCGGCGCTGACCGGGGCGCCGTCCGACCAGCGGGCGTTCGGGCGAAGCGTGAAGGCGTAGGTCCGCCCATCGGGACTGACATCCCAATGCGAGGCCAGGCGCCCCTCGACCGTCCCGGTGGGAAGCACCCGCACGAGCGGTTCGAAGAGCAGGGCGTCGATGTCGTTGCCGCCGGCCGTCGCCTCACCGTAGAGCGGATTCAGGGACCCAAGCTGGCCGACCACGCCCTCGGTGTATGCGCCTCCAGGACGGGGCGCCTCGGGGGCGAGGATGGCGCCGCGAAAGACCAGGACGAGCACGGTCAGGAGGACCAGCAGGAGCACGCCCGCCCCGCTGGCGAGCAGCCCGCGGCGGATCAAACCCGGATGTACACGACCGAGACCGCCACGAAGATCACGACCAGCCCGATCGTGGCATAAAAGAGGTTCTTTTCGAGCCCTCGTTTGGTGCGGTATCCACCACCCGAATCGCCGCCGCCTCCGATCGTCCCGCCGAGCCCGCTGGCCTTGGGCGTCTGCAGGAGGATGCCGAGCATCACGAGGAGCGCCAGCACGAGTTCAACGACGCCGAGGAAGGTTCGCATGGTCTGAAGCCGCTGAATTATAACCCCGATTCCGTCGGATTCTGATCCGCTCGCGCATTTGATCTGAGCCTTGACATATACACAAACTTGTATTACCATGCTGGCGTGTATGGCCCGGCCCAACGCCTCCGGCTGCCCCTCCTCCTCCTGGCGCTGCTGGCTGCTGCCTCCTGTGGACCGGGCCGTACTCCCTCTCCCACCCTGCCCGCCGTTGGCCAGCCGTCGCTCGTCCCGGCGCCGATCATGACCGGTGCCGATCAGCTCCTTCCCCTGACCTCGGGCCCGGCGGCCTTCTCGGCGATCATCGACACCCTCAGCCAGGCGCGTCGCTCGATCGACGTCGAGCTCTACGAATTTCAACGAATCGATCTCGCGTCTCTCCTCCTCAATGCCCATGACCGGGGTGTCGACGTGACCGCCATCGAAGATCCCTCCGAGCGGAGCAGCCGCACGATCTGGGCGCAGCTCGAGCAGGGCGGCGTCCAGGTCGTGGCTTTCCCGATCGAGCGGCTGACGATCGATCACGTCAAGCTCCTGATCGTCGACGGCACGCGGGCCATCGTTGGAGGCATCAACTGGGGCACGCATTCGATTCAGAACCAGGACTTCGACGTGCTGGCGACCGGTCCAGTCGTGAGAAATCTCGAGCGCGTTTTTCGCCAGGACCTGGCCCTCGCCGGCATTGCGGCCTTGATTCCGCCGACCACCGCTGACCGGTCGGTCCAGGTGCTCGTCACGCGTCCGGGCGACGGCATTCGGGCGGCTGCCCTCGCCGCCATCGCCGCCGCCCGCCACTCCATCGACATCGAGATGTACGTTCTCAGCGATCGGCTGGTGATCGATGCGCTCGTGGCCGCCGCCCAGCGCGGGGTCCAGCTGCGGGTCCTGCTCGATCCCACCCAGCCGCAGAACGCGGACACCATGGCGGTCCTCAAGCCGGCGGGTGCGACGGTGCGCTTTTACCTGCAGGCCGGGGATGAACTCCTGCACGCCAAGGCGGGCATCATCGATGGGTCCACCGTCCTGTTTGGTAGTTGCAACTGGTCCCGCTCCGGCTTCACGCGCAATCACGAGCTCGATCTCTTGATCCAGGACACAACCCTGGCCCGGGTCTTCCTTAGCCGAATGGCGCACGACTGGAGCGAGTCAACGCCCTAGGTCGTCGCCGTCCATCTCGCGAGCCGGCTGCAATCCGACCAGCGGCAGCAACGTCGGCGCGACGTCGCCAAGCTTTCCGCCATCGCGCAGCGCGTTCAGCGATTCGGCTCCGGCGACGATCAGCGGCACCGGGCTGGTCGTGTGCGCCGTCAGCGGCTTCCCAGTTTCGGCGTCGATCTTGAGCTCGGCGTTGCCGTGGTCGGCGGTGACGGCAAGAATGCCGCCGCCCTCGAGGACCGCCGGAGCGATGCGGCCCAACATCGCGTCGACGACCTCGACCGCTTTCACCGTTGCCGGAAACAGCCCCGTATGGCCAACCATGTCCGGGTTGGCAAAGTTGACGACCACAAATCGGTAGCTTCCCTGCCGCCAGCGGTCGAGCAGCTCGTCGGTGACGGGCCGGGCGCTCATCTCCGGCTTCAGGTCATAGGTCGCGACCTTAGGCGACGGAACCAGGAGGCGGTCTTCACCCGGGAACGGAGCCTCCCGCCCGCCGTTGAGGAAATAGGTGACATGCGCATACTTCTCGGTCTCGGCGGTGTGGAACTGGTGCCAACCGGCATCCGAAACGACCTGGGCTACCACGCCCTCGAGCGGCTCGTCGGCGAACGCGACTTCGGCCGGAAGACCCTTCTCGTACTCGGTGAAGGTGACAAAGTGCGCCAGGCGCGGTCGCCGCTTGCGCTCGAATGCCTGCCACTCGTCATCGGCGATGGCGTGGCTCAACTGCCGTGCCCGGTCGGGCCGGAAGTTGAAGAAGATCACGCTGTCCCCGTCGGCGATCGGCGGCACGGGGTGACCGCCGGGAGGTTCGATGCGCGTCGGGATCAGGAATTCGTCGGTCTTGCCGGCTTGATAGCTTTGCTTGATGAAGGCGACCGGGTCGGTGACCGTTGGGCCCGTTGCCTCGACCACCGTCCGGTAGGCGCGCTCGGTGCGGTCCCAACGTTTATCCCGATCCATCGCGTAATACCGCCCGCTGATCGACGCGATCCGGCCGGTCCCAATCTGTTGCAACTGCTGGAGCAGCGCCTGCACGTAACCGGCCGCGCTGGTCGGCGGTTCATCCCGCCCATCGGTGAAGGCATGAACGTACACGTCGCGGAGGCCGAATCGGCGCGCCATTCGCAAGAGGGCATAGAGATGCTGGTCGAGGCTATGGACCCCGCCGGGCGACACCAGGCCCATCAGGTGCAGCGCGTGGCCGCTCGCCGCCGACTGCATCGCAGCGATCAGCGTCGGGTTTTTTTCAAAGCTTCCGTCGTCGATGGCGCGGTTGATGCGGGTCAGGTCCTGATACACGATGCGGCCGGCTCCGATATTCAGGTGGCCGACCTCCGAGTTTCCCTGCTGGCCGGCGGGAAGGCCGACCGGTTCCCCGGCCGCCGCAAGGACGGTGTGCGGCCAGCGCTTCCAGAGCGTATCCCAATTCGGCGTGTTCGCGGCGGCGATCGCATTCCCGGCCGTTTCCCTGCGGTAACCCCAACCGTCGATGATGACCAGAACGAGCGCCGCCCTGGCTACACCCGCTGCGACTCGGTCACCTCGGCGGCTGCCTTGACGATCTGGGTGAAATCGCCGGCCTTGAGACTGGCGCCCCCCACCAGCGCGCCATCGATCTCTTGCTGTGCCATCAAGCTCCGTGCGTTAGCCGGCGTCACGCTCCCGCCGTAAATGACGCGCATCGCCGAGGCGGCCTCGCCGAAATTGCGAACCAGAAGGCGGCGGATGAGCGCCATCGTTTCATTGGCATATTCGGGCGTGGCCGCCCGTCCGGTGCCGATCGCCCACACCGGTTCGTAGGCGATCGAAAGGTCGACTGGATGTTGCAGCTCGACCTGATAAAGACCAGCCGTCATTTGCAGGGTGATCACGTCGGCTGTGCGACCGGCGTCGTATTCCTCGAGCGTCTCCCCGACGGCCAGGATCACCTTCAGACGATGCCGGAAGGCGGCTCGAACTTTGCGGTTCAGCTCCTCGTCGGTCTCGCGGAAGACCTGACGCCGTTCGGAGTGCCCGATCAACAGGTACTCGCACCAGCCGGCGAGCATCTTGGGCGAAATCTCGCCGGTAAACGCGCCCTGGTCCTCCCATCCAGCGTTTTGCGCGCCGACTTTGATCGGTGATCCGCGCAGCGCGTTGGCGATTTCCCAGAGCATTACCGAAGGGGGAAGAATCAGCACGTCGACGAGTGCGGCGTAGGGGCTGAGGTCCTGTCGCAGATGAAGCGCATACTCGAGCCCCTCCGGCACGGTGAAGTGCATCTTCCAGTTGCCCGAGATCAGCGGCCTACGCATCATGCGGCAATCCCGCAACCCCGATCATCCGGGCCGCCTGTCCTGTAGTGCGGCGATCCCAGGGAGCGTCTTCCCTTCCAGGAACTCGAGCGTCGCGCCGCCGCCGGTCGAGACGAACGACATCCTTTCCGCCAGATGCTGCTTTTCGAGCGCCGCCACCAGGTCGCCGCCACCGATGATCGTCTCGGCGTCGCTCCCAGCCAGGCCGTGCGCCAGCGCATCGGTTCCATGGTCGAACGGCGGCACCTCATAGACGCCCAGCGGGCCATTCCACACCACCGCCGCCGCGCCGTCACACGTCTGCAAGAAGCGCTCGACGGTCATTGGACCAACGTCGAGCACCTTCATGTCCGCCGGCACCGAATCGATGGCGACGGTCTCGGTCTTGACCCCGGCCCGCGCGTCCTCGGCAACCACGGCGTCGAGCGGCAACACCAGGCCACCGGCGCGCCCGGAGCCGCCCGAGAGGAGCGAGCGCGCCACCTCGAGCTGGTCTTCTTCGACGAGCGAGCGCCCCATCGAGAGCCCTTTGGCCTTCAAGAAGGTGCAGGCCATCGCGCCGCCGACACAGAGCCGATCGACCCGCTCCAGCAGGCTCCGCAGCACGCCGATTTTTGTCGAAATCTTCGAGCCCCCGATGATCGCGACCAGTGGATGCGGCGGGTCGGACATGACCTTGCCCAGGGTACGGATCTCGCGCTCCATCAGGAGCCCGGCCACCGCCGGCAGGTAATGCGCGATGCCGGCAGTCGAGGCGTGTGCGCGGTGGGCCGTGCCAAACGCGTCGTTGACGTACAGGTCGCCGAGCGAGGCCAGCTGCCTGGCGAACTCGGGGTCATTCTTCGTCTCGCCGGAATGAAAACGGACGTTCTCGAGCATGATGATGTCGCCGTCATGCATCGCCCCTACGGCCTGCTCCACCTGCGCGCCAATGCAATCATCGAGGTGCTCGACCGGCCTGCCGATCAGCTCGCTGAGGCGCTCGGCCAGCGGAGTGGTTCGCGCCTTCTCATCGACCTCACCGTCGGGCCGCCCGAGGTGGGTCATGAGGATGACCCGCGCATTGCGCTCGACCAGGTCCTTGATGGTGGGCACCGCCTCGCGGATGCGGGTGTCGTCGAGGATGCGACCGTCCTCGAGCGGGACGTTGAAGTCGACTCGAACCAGGACCCGCCGTCCCGCCACGTCGACGTCGCGGATGGTGGCCTTCTGCAGCCCGCCGCTCGTCGTGGCGTGGGCGCTCAGTTCAGCCGGTCGCCCATGAAGACGGCAAGGTCAACGACTCGACAGGAATACCCCCACTCGTTGTCGTACCAGCTGAAGACCTTCCCGTGGCGGTCGCCGACGACCATCGTCAGCGGCGCGTCGACGATCGACGAATTCGAATTGCCCTTGAAGTCGCTCGAGACCAACTCCTCCTCGGTCACCGCGAGGATGCCTTCCAGATCGCTGGCCGCCGCCTCCCTGAGCGCCTCGTTGATGGTCTCCACCGAGACCGCGTCGCGGGTCATGACGGCGAGATCGACGATCGACACGTCAGGGGTGGGCACCCGCAGCGAGATGCCGTGAAACTTGCCTTTCAACTCGGGCATCACCAGCGCCATCGCCGTCGCCGCGCCGGTGCTGGTCGGGATCATCGAGAGCGTCGCTGCCCGGGCCCGACGCAGGTCTTTGTGCGGTGCATCGAGCAGCCGCTGGTCGCTCGTGTAGGAGTGAACGGTCGTCATCAGGCCCGCCTCGATCCCGAAGCTGTCATGCAGGACCTTCGCCACCGGCGCCAGGCAGTTCGTCGTGCACGAGGCGTTGCTCACCACGTGGTGCTGCTTGGGGTCATAGCGGTCGCCGTTGACCCCGAGGACGATCGTGATGTCCTCGTTCTTGGCCGGCGCCGAGATGATCACCTTCTTCGCGGCTGGAACCGTCCACCTTCAGGGCGTCGCCCTCGGCCCTGACCGCGCTTTGGAAGTTGCCCAGGATCGAGTCGTACTTGAGCAGGTGCGCAAGGGTCGGCGGATCCGTGATGTCGTTGACGGCGACGATCTCGAGATCGCGGCGCCCAAACGCGGCGCGATACACATTGCGCCCGATCCGGCCAAACCCGTTGATGCCAACCTTCACCGGCATGAAAGCCTCCTCGCTCGGCTGCGTGTGAGCCGAATCTAATTAGACCATTTCAAATCGGCACGGCAAGCAGCCGGCGCAACCGGTTGGCGACGGCGGCCCGGCTCAGCTGCGAGAGGTCGGCCAGCTCCCGGAGGCTGGCACGGGGATGCGTCGAGCGCAGCTCGGCAACCTCGCGCAGAGCGGCCGGTAGGGTCAGAAGACGCCGGTCGCGGGCCTTCAATCGCCGGATCGCCGCCGACTGCTGGAGGGCGGCCCGCATTTGCTTGTCCACGTTGGCGGTTTCACTGTTGGCGCGGCGGTTGGCCTGCCCGCGCATGTCCCGGAGGATACGGTCGTGCTCGAAGCGCATCACGGCACGGTTGGCGCCCATCAGGCGAAGCAGGCGAGAGATCGAATCGGCTCCCTTGAGGTAATAGACGCAGCGACCCCGGCGGCTCACGCGGCGAAAGCCGACTTCGGCGCGCGTCGCCGCTGCCTCGAGGAGCACGCTGCCGGAGGGTAGCGCCATCTCGAGGTGATAGGCGTCCGCCGGGTTACCGATGACGCCGCGCGCGAGAAAGGCGCCCCGAAGAATCGCCCGAGCGCAACAGGCGTCGGCCGAGCCCCGCCCCTGCGGCAAGGTGAGCCGGAGCTGATAGCTCGGTCGTTTCTCCGTCGAGCCCTTTTGGAGCGTGTCGACCCGGCCGCCCGCGGTCCTGGCCAGATGGACGATCTTGCGGGCGACCGCGTTGCGCGGGATCCGAAGGCGCAGCGCGGCCCCATCGGCAACCCCGGCAAACGCCGTGGCGAGAGCCGCCAATTCCGCTTCCTGGCAGCAGGGCCGGGCGGGCTGGACGTTGGCCAGCTCCGCCTTGACTTCGTCGGTAAACGAGGGCTTATCTCGCACGCGTAGACATTAAACTGGGCCGGTGCTGATCAAGATCGGCATCGATCCTGTCCTGGTCACGATCGGGGGTCTGAAGATCCACTGGTACGGGATCATGATCGCCCTCGGGCTCTATGCCGGGATCCAGGTCGCGCTGGCGGACGCACCGCGCCGGGGCATCAGCCGCGACCAGCTGATGAACGTGGCGTTGCTGGCCGCCGTCCTCGGCATCCTCGGCGGCCGGCTGTATTACGTCGTGCAGAACAACCCCTCCTTTTATCTGCATCATCCGGTGGAGATCATCGCCGTCTGGCAGGGCGGTATGGCCTTCTTCGGCGCCATGTTCGGCGGCGCGCTCGCCCTGATCATCTCGGCCTGGCGCTGGCGGATCCCGGTGTGGAGCCTGCTCGATGTCGGGGCGCTGGGCATGACGATCGGACAGACGATCGGTCGGGTTGGCAACATCATCAACGGCGACATCGTCGGCTACAAGACGAACGGCTGGGGCTTCGAATACACCAACCAACAGACGTTCGGTCCGCTCAACACGCCGGTGCAGCCGGCCAGTCTCTATGAGCTGCTGATCAGCCTGGCCCTCTTCCTGATCTTGTGGAGCCTCCGCAAGCGAATCCATCCGGAAGGCATGCTCGCGATGCTCTACATCCTGCTCTACTCGGTCAGCCAGTTCTTCATCTTCTTCCTGCGCGAGAACATCGTGATCCTCGGCGGGCTGAAGCAGGCGCAGGTGACCGCGATCGTCGTGATCGTCCTGACGCTCCCGATCATCGCCTATCTACTACGACAAGAGCAACGGGCGCGAAAGGCGGAGCCGCGGCCTTCTGAAGCAAACATGCCCGCCGGCGAAGTCGTTAGCGAAGCGTAGCCGGCGCGCGCCGACGCGCAGCCGTCCGGCGCGCCGCTAAGCCGCTCTCTTCCGACGCTCCCCCCGTTTGAGGAGGAGTTCGAGAAAGCGCTCGGGCTGAAACTCCGCCTTCTCGACGATCGACTCGACCTTGCCCTCGAGGCGCTGGCGATCTTCAGCCGTCAGGGTTTTCGCGGTGTGCACCAGGATCGGCATCCGGCTCATCTCGCGATCGCGGCGCAGCGCCGTCACCACCTCGAAGCCGTCCACGTCGGGCATCAGCAAGTCGACGATCAGGAGATCCGGCTTGTTGCGCAGCGCCTGCTCGATCCCGGCCTTCCCCCCATCGACGGCTGCCACGCGGACGTTGAATGGCTTCAAGATCGCCTTGACCAGGGTGAGCGCCTGAGGATCGTCGTCGACGACGAGCACGTTCGCGGGCATCTTGCGCGCCCGCTTCGTGTCGGCCATCAGATCGAAGCGCACCATCAGCTGCACCAGCTGTTGGCGGTCGATCGGCTTGAGGAGGACCTCGCACTCGGCGATGGCCAGCGGCGGGCTGTTCGGCGATGAGAGGAGCACCATGGGGATCTCCCTCGTCCGCGGGTCTTTGCGCAGCTCGCGGACGAGCGCCTGGGCTCCGCTCGGCGGGATCTGGCCATCGATGAGGATCGCCAGCGGCTGCAGGTGCCCCGCCTTCTCGAGGGCGCGCGGCCCGCTCTCGACGTAGACGACCTCGTAGCCCGCTCGCTTGAGGAACGGCTCGATGCGCTGACGGGACGCCTGGTCGTTGTCGGCAACCAGGATGTCCGGCGGCCGCCGATCGGTGTCGACGACGGTGCTCGTTGCTTCGGCCGGCGCCGGGCGGCTTCCGGTCAGGGCATGCACCGTTTGGCCAAGCTTGACCGCGCTGTCGTGCAGGTACTTGATGTACTCTCGCCGCTCTTCGACACTAAGCGGATTGGCACGTTCGTCGAGCAGGACGCTCGAGAACCCGATCAGGGCGTTCAGGCGGGAATTGATGATGTGGCTGGTCTCCGCGGAAAGCCCGGAAACCGCATGGCTGAGGGCGACGGGTGCGGGCGCCGGGCGCCGGCTGCGCTCCTCAGCCCCCTGCAGGGCCTTGCGCACCTGCTCCATCTCCTCGTTCTGTGCGGCGATCTCGGTCGCAAGCGCCTGTCGACGGACGGCCCAATCGGCTGCCAGCTTGTTCGACTGCTCCGTCATCTCCGCATGCTGGGTCTGCAGGGCCTCGTACTCCGTGCGCTCGCTGGCAAGATCCGCCTCCAGGGCGGAGGCCCGCTCCTTCAGCTTTTGCTGCTCCGCCAGCAGCTGTTCGCGATCCACGCCCCATTGAATCTGGTCGGCTTGTAACGCGTCCCGGTCCCGAGTCACCAGCCCCAGCTGCTCGCGCAGCTTGGCCAGGTCCGCGGCGCTGGTCGCGACTTCCTGCTCCGCCGCCTCGCGGGCGTGACGCTGCTGGTCTCGGTCGGCTGAAACCTGGTCCCGTTCCTGTTCCAGGCGGCGGACGGTGTCCCGAATACCGGCCAGGGCGCTATTGACGCCGTCCAGCTGCTGGTGGAGTTTGGCCGTTTCCTCCTGAAGGGCGTGACGCTCGGCGCCCCATGCCTGGCCGGACTGCTCATGGCGCGCCAGTTCCGCCGCGACCGTTCCGCTCACCGCTTCGAGGCGCGCCACGAATTGGCGCCCCTGCTCGAGGGCCTGGCCGAGGGCGCTGGACAGTTCGGCCGAGTCCGGCACGCCCCTATAACGCCGGTTCGTGGCTAGGCTGGCGCTCTTTGCGGGCTAGCGGTGGCTGAAGACCTTGCCGATCCAGCCACCCCCAGGCTTGGGGGCCCCTGGCTGGTCGGGGGGCAACTCCTGAGCCAGCACCTCGTTGCAGAGGGCGACGCACTGGTTGCAGATGTAGACGCCGGGGCCGGCGATCAGCCGGCGGACTTCGCTTTGCTTCCGGTTGCAAAACGAGCAGCGGTTGACCGGGTGCTCCACGGGACGATTATCTCAGAGGATTTCCTTGATGGCGACCGCGACCGGGCGGGTGATGCCCTTGACCGCCATCAACTCCTCGACGCTTGCGCTCCGGATGCTCTCCACGCTCCCGAACTGGCGAAGCAGCGCCCGGCGCCGGACCGGCCCAAGGCCACTGATCCCGTCGAGCACCGATTCGAAGGCATGCTTCTTGCGCACCACCCGGTGAAACGTGATCGCAAAACGGTGCGCCTCGTCGCGGATCCGCTGCACCAGGAACATGGCCTCGGAGTCGAGCGGCAGCCGGATCGGCTCGCTCTGTCCCGGGCCGAACAGCTCCTCCTGCTCCTTCGCGAGCCCAAAGGTTGGCACATCGGCCACCCCCATCCCCTCCATGACCTCACGCGCCGCCGACAGCTGCCCCTTGCCGCCGTCGACGAGGAGCAAGTCCGGGACGTGACTGAAACTCGGCTCCTCCGGGATGCCCTCTTCGGAGCGAGCCAGCCGGCCGAAGCGCCGGCGAAGAACTTCCTGCAGCATGGCGAAGTCATTGGCGCCCTGGACCGTCTTGATCCGGAAGTGCCGGTAGTGAGCCGGCTTTGGGCGACCGTCTTCAAAGACCACCATCGAACCGACCGGCGACTGCCCCTGGATATTCGAGATGTCGTAGCACTCGATTCGAACCGGCAGCTGGGGCAGTTCCAGCTTCGCCTGCAGGTCGTTGAGCAGCGAGCTGGTCCGGGCGGCGTCGTAATCGAGCGTGATGCGCATCTGGCGCATCGTCTCTTGCGCGTTGGCCGCCGCCTGCTGCAGCAGTTCTCGCTGCTTGCCCCGCTGCGGGACGCGCACGGTGACCTGACTACCGCGACGTTCGCTCAACCATTGCTCGATCAGCTCACGATCGGGCAGCACCTCCGGGACGAACACGTCCTTTGGGATATGGGTGGCGTTCGCGTAGTACTGGCTCACGAAGGCATTGAGGATGTCGCCGCTCGATTGCTCCTTACCGAGGCCGACGAGGTCAAAGTTCTCCGATCCGGAGAGCCGCCCCTCCCGCACACTGAACACGCGGACCGATCCCTGGGCGTTGGCGCGGGCCAGCCCGAAGAGATCCTGGTCGTAGCGGCTCATCGCCAGGACTTTCTGGCGCTCCGCCATTCGCTCCATCGCGTCCAGCCGGTCGCGATAGCGCGCCGCCGCCTCGTATTCGAGCTTGTCCGCCGCCGTCTGCATCTGCTGCTTCAGCCGGCGAGCCACCTGGTCGGACCGCCCGTCGAGAAAGCTCGCCACCTGTTCCAGTTGCTCGTGATACGCCTCGCGGTTGATGAATCCGGCACAGGGTGCAGGACACAGATTGAGGTGGTAATAAAAGCACGGCCGGCCGAGCGCGAACTCCGAGTCCTTGCAGCTGCGGTAGGGAATCACCCGCCGCACCGTCTTGAGCGTCGTCCGCAACGCGATCGCGTGGGTGTACGGCCCCCAGTAGCGAGCGCCGTCGGTGCCGGGACGCCGGACCAGCGTGATCCGCGGGAAGTCCTCGTTGAGCGGCAGCTTGATATAGAGGTAGTTCTTGTCGTCCCGCAACCGGATGTTGAAGCGCGGCCGGTGACGCTTGATCATCGTCTGCTCGAGGACCAGCGCCTCTTTTTCCGTCGCCGTGGTGATCACCTCGAACTCGTAGACCCGGGCGACCATGGCCGCAATGTGCTCGGGCAGCACGCTCGAGGCCTGGAAGTAATTCGGAACCCGGTTGCGAAGGCTGAGCGCCTTGCCGGCGTAGATCACCCGGCCCTGCGCATCGCGCATCAGGTAGACGCCGGGCGTCTCGGGCAGCGCCTTCAGTCGCTCTTTGAGATAGTCGGGCCGCTCCGTGATCGGAGCCGCCCTTTGCGTTGTGGTCGCCACGACCTCAGGCTATCGCCAGCTCCGGGTCGAGGACGCGCCGCAGGTACTGGCCGGTGTAGGAGCGGCGATTGCGCACGATCTCCTCGGGCGTTCCACAAGCCACCACCTCGCCGCCCTTGTCGCCGCCCTCCGGGCCCAGGTCGATGATGTAGTCCGCGGTTTTCAGTACGTCCAGGTTGTGTTCGATGACGACGACCGTGTTGCCGGCGTCGACGAGGCGATGGAGGACGTTGAGCAGGCGCTCGATGTCGGCGAAGTGCAATCCGGTTGTCGGCTCATCAAGGATGTAAAAGGTCTTCCCGGTGTCGCGGCGGCTGAGCTCCTCGGTGAGCTTCACCCGCTGAGCCTCGCCCCCGGACAGTTGCGTTGCCGGCTGCCCGAGGCGGATATACCCGAGGCCAACCTCGCAAAGCGTCTGCAGCTTGCGCTTGATCCGCGGAATCCGGTCGAAAAACTCGGTCGCCTCCTCGACGCTCATGTCCAGCACGTCGGCAATCGTCTTGCCGCGATAGGTCACTTCGAGCGCCTCCTTGTTGTAGCGCTTGCCCTTGCAGACCTCGCAGGGCACGTAGACGTCGGGCAGGAAGTGCATCTCGATCTTGATGATGCCGTCGCCCTCGCAGTTCTCGCAGCGGCCGCCCTTGACGTTGAAGCTGAAACGGCCCGGCTTGTAGCCGCGGACCCGGGCCTCGGGCATCTCAGAGAACAGCTCGCGGATGTAGGTGAAGACGCCGGTGTAGGTTGCGGGATTCGAGCGTGGGGTCCGGCCGATCGGCGACTGGTCGACGTTGATCACCTTGTCGATGAAGTTGAGGCCGGAAACTTCGCGGTGGCGACCCGGCCGGTCTTTGGCGCGATAGAAATGCTGGGCGAGCCTTCGATAGAGGATGTCGCTGACCAGCGTGCTCTTGCCGGAGCCGCTGACACCGGCGACGCAGATCAACTTGCCCAGCGGGAAGTAGACGTCGATCGTCTTCAAGTTGTTCTCGGCCGCCCCCCGCACCACCAGCATCTGTCCGCTGCCTTTGCGGCGATGCGCCGGCAAGGGGATCGCTCGCTCCCCACGCAGGAAGGCTCGTCTCTTCATCATGTTCGATGACGACCACCGTGTTACCGATGTCGCGCAGCGACAGCAGCGTGTTGATCAGCTTCCGGTTGTCGCGCTGATGCAGGCCGATCGAAGGCTCGTCGAGGATGTAGAGAACGCCCATCAGCTTGGAGCCGATCTGCGTCGCGAGCCGGATCCGCTGCGCCTCGCCGCCGGAGAGCGACTCCGCCGACCGGGCCAGGTTCAGGTAGTCGAGACCCACGTCGACCAGGAACTGAAGGCGCTCGCGGATCTCCTTCAGGATGCCGCGCGCGATCAGGAGCTCGCGCTCCGACAGCTTGAGGGTGGCGAACCATTGCTGGGCCGCCGAGATCGACAGCTCGCAGACATCCATGATCGATTTGTCCTGGACGGTGACCGCCAGGTACTCCGGCTTCAGTCGCTTGCCCTTGCAGACCGGGCAAGGCTTCGTGCTCATCAGCCGCTCGATCTCGGCGCGGATGAACTCGGACTCGGTCTCCCGATGCCGCCGCTCGAGATTCGGCACGATCCCTTCATAGGAGGTCTCGTACCAGCGGCGCTGGCCTTCGCTGTTGTAGTACTTCACACGCAGAGGATCGCCGTTATTGCCATACAGGATGATCTGCCGATCTTTGACGGACAGCCGACCGAACGGCTTGTTCATCGGAATCTTGTAGCGACCGGCCACCGCTTCGACCAGGTCGTTGTAGAAGTAGGATGACCGACCCCAGGTCCGGATCGCGCCATCGCCCAGCGCACGGTCTTTGTCGGGAATGACCAGGTCGGGATCGACCTCGAGCTTGCTGCCCAGTCCGGTACAGGCCGGACACGCGCCATGTGGATTGTTGAAGGAAAAGTTCCGCGGCGCGAGGTCCTCCATCGAGAAGCCGTCGTAAGGGCAAGCGAAATTCTGGCTGAACAACTCTTCTGCACCCTTCCCCTCATAGGGCGTGACCAGCACCAGCCCATTGGCGAGCTTTGCCGCCGTCTCGACGGACTCGCGAAGCCGGCTTACGGACGCCGGATCAACCGGTAACCGGTCGACATCGATTTCAATGTCGTGCTTCTTGTTCTTTTCCAGTGGGATCTTTTCGTTGAGCTCATAAAATTGACCATCCACCCGGACACGACTGAAGCCGGCCTTCCTGGCTTCCGTGAAGATGTCCTGATACTCGCCTTTGCGCCCGCGCACAACGGGAGCCATGATCCGAATTCGCGTGCCCTTGGGCATCTCGAGAATCCGGTCGGCGATCTGCTCGGTCGTCTGCCGGGTGATCTCGTGACCGCTGATCGGGCAGTGCGGATGGCCGATCCGGGCCCACATCAAGCGCATGTAGTCGTAGATCTCGGTGACGGTGCCGACCGTCGACCGCGGATTGTGGCTGGCGCCCTTCTGATCGATCGAGATCGCCGGCGATAGGCCGTCGATCTGGTCGACATCGGGCTTGTCCATCTGCCCGAGGAACTGCCTGGCGTAGGAGGACAGTGACTCGACATAGCGCCGCTGCCCCTCGGCATAGATGGTGTCGAAGGCGAGCGACGACTTGCCCGAGCCCGACAATCCGGTAAAGACCACCAGCTTGTCGCGCGGAAACGTCAGGTCGATGTCCTTGAGGTTGTGCTCCCGAGCCCCCCGGATGACGATCTCGGTGTGCTGGATCGAAGCCTTGTCGCTGCCCTTGCCTTTAGCCATGCACTTTTGCCCTCATGCGGCTCGTCTTCGGCTTGCGCCACTGGCCGGACTCGGCAGCGGCCGCCGGGGTCAGCGCATGCCGGTATTCGAGCGCGTCGCGACGCAGGGCGACCAGCCGATCGCGCAGCCCCGCCGCTCGCTCGAATTGCAGGTCGCGCGCCGCCTTCTTCATCTGCCGCTCGAGGTCCTTGATCAGCCGCTCGATCTCATCCGGCGGCAGACCGGAGGCGAGCGTCGCGATGGTCTCCTCGACCGCCTTCTCCTGCTGACGCTCCAGGTTATAGACGGCTTTGACAATGGTGGCGGGCGTGATGCCATGCTCCTCGTTGTAGGCGATCTGGATCGTCCGGCGCCGGTCGGTCTCGTCCATCGCCCGTCGCATCGACCCGGTCATGTTGTCGCCGTAGAGGATGACGTGCCCTTCGACGTTGCGCGCCGTCCGGCCAATCGTCTGGATCAGCGAGCGCGCGTCGCGCAAATAACTCTCCTTGTCGGCATCCAGGATGGCAATAAAGGCGACCTCAGGAAGATCCAGCCCCTCGCGCAGCAGGTTGATGCCAACGAGCACGTCGAACACCCCGAGCCGGAGGTCGCGAAGAATCTCGACCCGTTCGAGGGTGTCGACGTCGGAGTGCAGGTAGTTGACTTTGATGCCCATCTCGCGCAGGTAGTCGGTGAGGTCTTCCGCCATCTTCTTGGTCAACACCGTGATCAGCGTCCGCTGCTTCTTGTCAACGCGCTTGCGAATCTCGCCCAGCAGGTCGTCGATCTGCCCTTTGGTCGGCCGGACTTCCACAGTTGGATCGACCAGCCCGGTCGGCCGGATGATGACCTCGATCGTCTGCTGCGAGCGCTGCTCCTCATAGGGGCCGGGCGTCGCCGAGACGTAGACCACTTGTTTTACCTTGCGTTCCCACTCGGCAAACGTCAGCGGGCGGTTGTCGAGCGCCGAGGGCAGGCGGAAGCCGTAGTCGACCAGGGGGATCTTCCGTGACCGGTCGCCCCCGTACATGCCCCCGACCTGCGGGACACCGACGTGCGACTCATCGACGACCACCAGCGTGTCTTCAGGTAGGAAGTCCATCAGGGTGTATGGCTCCTGGCCGGGCCGGCGGCCGGTCAAGTGGCGCGAGTAGTTCTCGATCCCGGCGCAGCTGCCGGTCTCGCGCATCATCCCCATGTCGAACATCGTTCGTTGGCGCAACCGCTGGGCCTCGAGCAGCTTGCCCTGCGACTCGAACCAGGCCACCCGTTCTTCTAGCTCATCGCTGATCGCGTCGAGCGCGCGCAGCAGCTTCTGGCGCGGGGTGACGTAGTGCGTCGCGGGGAAGACCTGGAAGATCTCGAGGTCGCCAATCATCTCGCCGGTCAATGGATCGAGCTGGACGATGCGCTCGACCTCATCCCCGTTGAACTGGACGCGGGTCGCGATCTGATCGTAGGACGGCTGCACGTCGACCGTGTCGCCGCGGACGCGGAACCGGGAGCGGCCGAAGTCGACGTCATTGCGCTGGTACTGGAGATTGGTCAGCTTGCGCAGAAAGATGTCGCGCCGGAAGCCTTCACCGGTGTGGATTTCGACGGACTCGCCGAGGTAGTCCTCGGGCGAGCCGACGCCGTAAATGCAGGAGACGCTCGCGACCACGATGACGTCCCGCCGGGTCAGCAGCGCCCGGGTCGCCGACTGCCGCAAGCGATCGATCTCGTCGTTGCGCGAGGAGTCTTTCTCGATGTAGGTATCGGTTCGGGGAATGTAGGCCTCGGGCTGGTAGTAGTCGTAGTAGCTGACGAAGTACTCGACCGCGTTGTTGGGGAAGAACGAGCGGAACTCGCTGCAGAGCTGGGCCGCGAGCGTCTTGTTCGGCGACATGACCAGGGTCGGACGCTGGATCTCCTGGATCATCTGGGCGACGACCATCGTCTTGCCCGAGCCGGTCACGCCAAGCAGGACCTGATGTTTCAGGCCATTCTGGGCTCCCTGGGCCAGCTTTTTGATGGCCTCCGGCTGGCCTCCCGCGGGCGAGAAACCAGCCGTGAACGCGAACCTGGGCATGCCCCAATTGTAGGTTTGGAAAGCCGGAAATTTACAGGGTCCAGGCCGGCTGGCGAGCGGAACGGGTTGCGGGCGGGCGCCGTTGTACGGGTATGCGGCGCTGGTTGTGGCCCGGACTAACGGCGGTCGTGACCGCGACCCTCTTCGTCGCTGTCGCCCTGCTCTTCGGCCGCTCGGTCTACAGCCGGGCCGCCTTTGGGACCTGGGATCCCAGGGCGCTGCCAACGCGGATCCCCTACTGCGATCGGACGTACTTGCCGGGTCCCCACGTGAACCGAGCCCAGATCGAGGCCATCGGCAATGCCTTTGGCGTCTTCGCGTTCCGGCAGGTTGGCAACACCGCGGACGGCAAGCCCATCTTCGCCAGGCCACTTCCGGACAGTGTTCGGCACAGGTATTCCGGCGCTCCACTACCCTGCGACATGGGCGTCTATCTCAAGGTGGGAGCCGACGACTACGTCGCCTACGGGCTGAGCGGCGGTCCTTGAGTCGCGGAAGTCGGATGGAAAACCAGCCATTCCCCGCGATGTTCAACCATCGTTCCGCGTGGCTGTCGGGCGACGCGCCAGATAAGTCCGGCGTCCCCACAGCAGCCGGCGAGATGTGCCGCGAGCGGGACCACGAGGATTGTTCCCCATTGGGCGCTGACACCGGCGAGGCCCAGCAGTGAAATCAGGATCCCGGGTGCAGCGACAAGCACTGAGGACTGCGCTCTGGTGAAGCGGTGTCCTGGCGCCGCGACGTACAGAACCGGGAGGGATCGGCCCGCGACTGCTGCGCCAAACCGTGGTTTCGCGCCAAGCGCGCCCATCGCCAGCGCGTGGATTCCCTCGTGGCCCACCATCAGGGCCGCGAGCAGCCCGAGGGTCACCGCCAGATCGAACAGGCCGACGGTCATCCTAGGAGCGGAGCCGTGTGTCAGGGCGGCCGCCAGCCCGTAGAGAAACAATCCGACGAAAAAGAGAAGCACAGCCAGTATGGAGATCACCACGACAAACCGCCGGCTCGGTTGCCAGCTGACCACCGACGATGGCTGACCGCTTGCGCTCAGCGCCAGTCCTCAGTCCAAGGCTTGGGTGTGACCGGGATTGACGGTCCGTTTGCGTTCGAGATAGGCGATCAAGCCGAAGAGCAGGGTCAGGCCGAGGAGAAGGCCGCCGACGGCGTCGGAAAACCAGTGCCAACCGAGGTAGACGACGCCATAGCCGATCAAGAAGGTGGCCACAACCAGCACCGGACTCAGCCGTGAGCTGTTTTCGCCGAAGAGGTCCCACCGCTCGGCCAGGTAGAGCACCAGGCCGTAGGCCACCGTCGCGCGCAGCACGTGCCCGCTCGGGTAGGAATAGAAGCCCACATTGTGCGTCAACGCTGGAAGGATCTCGGGAAACCGGTTCAGTGCGTGGGGCGGTGCTGGGATCGGCAGCAGCTGCTTGCCGAGCGCCTCGAGGCCTGATGCCACCAGGATGAAGGCGACCGGGAGGACGGCGAGCAGGCGCAGCCCTCGAAAAAGGGCGAACCCAAGCATGACGGCGACCAGCAGCGTGACTTCGATGCTGCCCAGGTACGCAAACAGGCCGAGGCCGAGGTCCTGACCATAACTCCCGCGATGCTGGAGGTAGTCCGTCAGCCGCAGATCGAGCGTGGTAAAGGCGCCGGCAAGCACCAGGATCGTCAGGAGGATAAACGCCGCCAGGAAGATGCCCGCGGTGATCATCAGCCGCCGGCTCAGGCGCGGCCAGCGTGGTCGGGCTAGCGCTGGCATTTGCGGCAGTACACCGTGCCGCGGCCGGCCAGACGGGTGGCTTGCAAGGGCGTCCCGCATCTCAGACAGGGCTCCCCACCGCGGCCGTAGACGAGCAGCTTCTCCTGGTTGCCGCCGCGCAACCCGAAGGCGTCGACGTAATTGATGATCGACGAGCCGCGCGCCGCAATGCTGTTTTCCAGCACCTCCTGGATCGAGGCGTAGAGCGCCCGCCGTTCACGGACGGTGAGGCGGTGCGTCCACCGGCTAGGACGGATTCCCGCCCGAAAACATGCCTCGTCGGCGTAGATGTTGCCGACGCCGGCGAGAAACGATTGATCCAATAGCGCCGATTTGACGGGGCGGCGCCGCGCCCTGACCAGCCGTTCGAACTCGGCTTCGGTGAGATCGCCGTGGATCGGCTCGGGTCCCAGCCGCGCGGGAAACGCCCGGGCGGCCACCAATTCCTCATGGGTTCCGAGCAACAGGCGCCCAAACTGCCGCGAATCGTCGTAGCGAAGCTCGAGCCCGCTGTCGAGCCGAGCCCGGAAATGCGTGTGCTTGACCGGGGCTTCCTCCGGCTCCCAGGCGCGAAGATGCCCGGTCATACCGAGGTGGACGATGAAGCGCCGGCCGTTCTGTCCGAGCGGCATCACGATGTACTTGCCGCGCCGCTCGACGGCGGCGATCGTCTGCCCGCGCAGTCGCCGGCCGAAGGCCCGCGGCGCGGGATAGCGGATCACCCTGGCCAGCGCCGCCGGATCACGCCCGAGCTCGACGGCCACGATCCGGCGACCGCTGAGCTGTGGGCGGAGATCACGAACGACGGTCTCAACTTCCGGAAGTTCCGGCATCGGGCGCCGCTAGGCCTTCGCCGCCACCAGCCGAACGCGCTCCATGTCCTGCCAGTTCGGACCCAGCTTCAGGTCGACCTGGACGGGCACGGTCAGCGGGTAGGCGGTCGCCATCTGGTCAGGAACAACCTCTATTAAGTGGTCGCGCTCGGCAGGCGGCACCTCGAAGACCAGCTCGTCGTGCACCGTGAGGATCATGCGGCTCTCCAGGTGCTGCTCCTGGAGGTAGCGCTGCAGTCGGATCATCGCCAGCTTCATGATGTCGGCGGCCGACCCCTGCACCGGCATGTTGATCGCGATCCGCTCGGCGGCCTGGCGCAGCATCCGGTTGGGCGAGCGGATGTCCTGGATGTAGCGGCGGCGGTGGAGCACCGTCTCGACGTAGCCTTGCTCGCGCGCCTGGATCTTGATGCCCTCCAGGAACTCGCGGACCCGGCTATAGGCGCGGAAGTAGGCGTCGATGAAGACCCGGGCCTCCTCGGTCGACATCCCGGTATCGCGCGCCAGCCCGAAGTCGCTCAGCCCGTAGAAGAGCCCGAAGTTGACGACCTTGGCCAGCCGCCGCTGGTTCGCGGTGACCTCGGGCTGGGGAATGCCGAAGACTTCGGCGGCGGTCCGCGCGTGGATGTCCTCGCCTCGCGCGAAGGCGTCGACCAGCACCGGATCATCCGTCATGTGCGCCAGGACCCGCAGCTCGATCTGGGAGTAGTCGGCGGAAAGCAGGAGGTCACCGGTCCGGCCGGGAATGAAGGCGCGCCGGACCTTCTGCCCAACCTCCGTCCGGATCGGGATGTTCTGCAGGTTCGGGTCCGACGACGAGAGGCGGCCGGTCGCCGCCACCGTCTGGTTGAACGACGTGTGGACCCGGTGCGTCCTGGAATCCACGAGCAGCGGCAGCGCATCGACATACGTGCCCTTCAACTTGCTGAGCTGCCGGTATTCGAGGATCTTGCCGACCACCGGATGCTGTTCGCGCAGTCCCTCGAGCACGGTCGCGTCGGTCGAGTAGCCGCTTTTCGTCTTGCGGCCGCCCGGCAGGTTCAGATCCTCGAACAGGAATCGCGCCAGTTGCTGCGGGGAATTCACATTGATCGGCCCGTGGGCGACGTCTTCGATCTCCTGGTCGAGCCGCCTGAGCTGGTCGTACAGCTCGCGCGAGACCTGCTGCAGGTAGGGCAGGTCGACGGCGACGCCGGCCATTTCGATTTCGGCGAGCACCGGCACGAGCGGCATCTCGAGGTCCCGGAAGAGCTCGGCATTGCCGAGACGCACCAGCTGGGCCTGGAGCAGCGGCTGCAGCTCCAGGGTGACGCGCATCCGTTCGCCGAAGAAGGCGGCCGCCCTGGCGATCTCGACCTGGTCGCAGGTCATCGCCGTCTTCCCGGTGCCAAAGAGCGCCTCCCTCCCTTCGATGGTCCGATGCATGACATCGGAGGCGAGCGCCTCGAGGCTCGGCGAGCGCACGCCGGAATTGAGCAGGTAGGCGGCCACCAGCAGATCCCAGTCGATCCCCTGCAGCTGGATGCCGTGGGCCGCCAGCGCCAGGTAGTCCGCCTTCTGGTTGAACCCGATCTTCGACGGGCGCGCGGCCTCAAAGAATCCCTTGAAGCGGTTCAGGACGTCCTTGAGCTGGAGACACGCCTCTTGCTCGTGCACGACCGGCACGTACCAGACCTGGCGCTGATCAAGCCCGACAACGAGGGCGGCGATCCGTCCGTGCCGCGGCACCTCGTCGACGGTGACAATCTGCAGGCCGGCGACCGCCGCGCCGGCGATCGCCGTGATGGCGCGCTCGAGATCCGCCTCGGTTCGAACGATGGTCACGGCGTCGGAGGAGGCTGATTCGAGGGGGAGCGTCGATTGGGTCGGCTCTCGAGTCGAGCCGTTGCCGAGCGGGGCGAAGATCGGCGGCGCCGACATGGCGCTGGCATCGCGCCAGGTGGTCGGGACCCGAGCCGCCAGACTGCGGAAGCCGAGGTCGGCCAGCATCGTTCGGGCGGCATCCGGCCTGTAGTCCTTCGCCGAGCCGTGGCTCAAATCCAGCGTGATGTCGACGTCGCGCACGATCGTTGCCATCCTTTTGCTGAGCAACGCCTGCTCGCCGAACTCCTCGACGAGCTTCTTGACCTTTGGCGGCGCCACCTTCGATGGATTGTCGACGAGATTCTCAACGGACCCGAACTCCTGGATGAGCTTGATGGCGGTCTTCTCGCCGATGCCGCGAATGCCGGGGATGTTGTCGGAAACATCGCCGATCAAGCCCTTGAGGTCGACCGTCTGCACCGGCTCCAGCCCGTAGCGCTCACGCACACGCTCCGGCGTATAGAGCACGGTTTCCGAAACCCCGCGCTTACTCGTCAGGACGAACACGTCCTCGTTGACCAGTTGCAGCGCGTCCAGGTCACCCGTGACGATGGTGCTGTGCAAGCCGCGAGCCCGCGCCTGGGTTGCGAGCGTGCCGATGACGTCGTCGGCCTCGACGCCCTGGACCTCGTAGATCGGGATGCCGAAGGCGCGCACGATCTCTCTGGTCAGTGGAAACTGGGGTGACAGCTCGGGCGGCGTCGGCCGCCTCGTCGCCTTGTACTGCTCCAGCTCTTCATGGCGGAATGTCCGGCCGCCGAGATCGAACGAAGCCAGCACGTAATCCGGATGCTCCTGCAGGGCGAGCAGCAACATCGAGGTGAAGCCGTAGGCGGCGTTCACGACACGACCTTCCCGATCCGTCAGCGAGGGCAGCGCGAAGAAGGCCCGGTAGACGAGGGAGTGGCCGTCGATGAGGACGAGCCGCTCCTTCTTTTCGGGCGCGCTCACCATCAAAGTGTATCGATGCAGCAGGCAGCAGAACGCGCAGAAAACTGGGCCGTCCGTCGAGAATCCGATGGTAAGATGGGCAGGAATTCGGCATGGCTAAATTCGTGGAGATGCAGGTCGATTCCATCCGCGTGCACATGCCCAGCGGCCAGCACGTCGTGATCCTCAAAGAGAAAGAGACCGATCGTTACCTGCCCATCTGGATCGGCATCTACGAAGCCAACGCAATCGCCTTGAAGATCACCGGCATCACGCCGGAGCGCCCGATCACGCATGACCTGGTGGCCAACATCCTGCAGAGCGCCGACATGCGCTTGAAGAAAATCCAGGTGACCTCACTGACCAACGAGGTGTTCTTCGCGCGGTTGTTCCTGGGCGTCAACGGCAAGGACGTCGAGATCGACTCCCGGCCCAGCGACGCGATCGCGCTCGCCGTGCGCATGACCTGTCCGATCATGGTTTCCCAGGACGTCCTGGACAAGGCGGGCGTGTTTCCCGAAAAAGAAGAGGAGGAAGACGAGAAACTGTCGATCTTCAAAGAGTTGATCAACAGCATGGACCTCCCCGACCTCGAAGGACCGCCGCCGGAAAAAAGCTGACCCGACCGGTCAGCCGGTGATCTTGATCGGGATGCTCGCCTGCAGCACCCGTCCCGAGCCATCCGGAATCGCCCAGCTCGCCACGAGCGTGTAATCGCCGGGACGCGGATCGCTCAGCGGCAAGGCCGCAATCGCGTAGGTGCCGCCAAAAACCGGTGTTCCATCCGAGCTACTGACCCCGGTCAGGCTGCCGAGCGCGACCCCGGAACCGCTTCGCACCAGCACGACTGACAGGCCCTGGCCACTGGCGCTCGTCACCGAAGCGGGAGAGCCCTGCAGGATGATTCGCACCCGGATTGTTCCCGTCGATGCGTACACCGACGAGTCGGAACCGAGCACCAGCGTGCGGGCGCTGTTGTGTGGATCGCTAACCGCGGCACCGTGGGAAAACGGCGCGGCCGCCTTTTGTGCGTAAAGCTTCCCGGCCGCATCCGCGCCGGAGCCCGCCTGCGGCGCGTAGGCGTTGCTGGTTCGGCTCAGGCTGGCGGTGCCCGCCGTCATGCTTGCGCCGCCGCCGCCAAACAGATGCGACACGCCGACGCCCACAACCAGCACGGCCACGGCGGCGCTCGCGACCCAACCGATCGGCGCCCAGCGCCATGCCTGGCGGCGGCGCTCGGGGATGGTAAAGCGCCGTGGCGGCGTCTCCATTGGGAGCTCCCGGATGGCCGAGGCCGCCTGGCGGAGGCCCTCGAGCTGCTGCCGGCACGCCTGGCAGCCCGCGACGTGCTGGGCGAGGCGTCCCTGGGTGGTGGCGTCGAGCTCATTGTCGACGTAGGCGGACAGTTCCTCGAGCGTCGGCTCGGTCCTCGGCTCACTCGGCATGGGCATCCTCCCGGCGAGCCGCTGGAAACAGATCGGGATGACGGCCGAGCTTCTCCTGCATGGCGGCGCGGGCCCGCGCGATCCGTGATTTGACGGTGCCGAGCGGCAGACGCAACACGGCTGCGATCTCCTCGTACGCCATCCCGTTCACGTCTCGAAGAATGATCGCCATTCGTAAGTCATGCTCGAGCGCCGCGATCGCGGCCCGAATGATCGAATGACGCTCGTTCGCCTCGGCGCGATCTTGCGGATCAGGGGTGGCGATGCCGAGCGCCACGGCGTTGCCGCCCCGATCTTCCTCGGGCATCACGCCCAGCCGCCGACCACGACGAAAGTGGTCGTAACAAAGGTTGGCGGCGATCTGGAAAAGCCAGGACTTGAACGGCGCGTCGCGTAATGTCCGGATCTTCTCCCAGGCGCGAACGAACGCCTCCTGGACGATGTCGGCGGCGTCCTCCCGCTCGCCGACCATCCGGAGCGCCATGTTGAAGAGCGGCACTTGATACTGCATGATCAATTGGGTAAACGCCTCCGAATCGCCCTGGCGGGCTCGCGCCACCAGGTCGCGATCGCTCATTCAGCGCTTCCTGCCTTTAGACGCAACCATTTCTCATAAGTTCCCAACGCCCTGCCTTGGATATACTCGCCCGGCACGCCGGAGTGTCGGAATGGTAGACGAGGGCGCCTCAAAAGCGCCTGGGCGTAAGTCCGTGTGGGTTCGAGTCCCTCCTCCGGCAATTTGCCACTCTCCGTCCATTCAGAGGCAAGAACGGAACTTTTCATCGCGCCAGGCGTCTTAGAGAGGTAGATGCGGCCCTCCTTCCGCCTGCCCGCTCGCTGTTTCCTGGCCGGGATCGTCGCCGCGCTGGCCTTGCCCCTGCTGGCTGTTACCGCTGACGCGGCCGGCGGGGTCGCCCTGACAGTGCACGCGGGCTACGAGGACGTGATCAAAGCGGGCCAGTGGATGCCGGTCACCATCGATGCCCGGAACAGCGGCGTCTCCATCGATGGAGTCCTGCAAGTCCAGGAGTCACTCAACGCCCAGCCGGGCGTCACCGGACTAACGCTTTATCGGCAGCCAATCAGCCTTGCCAGTGGGGCGAGCAAGCGCGTGCGCATCTTCGTCGAGATCGACAATACGGCGGCGACGGTCAATGCCCGCATCGTCCAGAACGGCCACGTCATCGCCTCCCGGGACTCCGTTTCGGGGGGCAGCACCGGCTATCTGATCGGCGTCCTCTCCGACCAGTCGACGACGCTCGATGATTTTGCCGCGATCCATCCCGGCAGCGTCGCGGCGCGGGTGGTGCATCTGCGAGGCGAGGACCTACCCGACGCCGCCGTACCACTGCGCGCGTTCGACATCCTGGCGATCGACGATTTCGCCACGGACAGTCTCACGGCGGCACAGCGAGCGGCAATCACGGATTTCGTCAATGCCGGCGGGAATCTCCTGATCGGAACGGGCGCCGCATGGCACAAGACGCTCGCCGGGCTGCCACCGTCCATCCTGCCGATGGCCGTCACGGGCACCAACGTGATCGACACGACGGCGCTCGGCGCGTCCGCGGTCGAGATCGCGTCCGGCCAGCTCACCGGCGGCCACGTCTGGCTCGGCCCGGACGCGCGGCCCCTGTTGATCGATCGCTCCGTGGGCCAGGGCACGGTCACGCTGGCCACGTTCGACTGGAATCAGCAGCCCGTTGCCGTGGGCAGCAATACCCATACGGTCTTACGGCAAGTGATGGCCCGCTCGGTCTTCGACGCGGGAGGCGGCGGCCAGAATGTGACGTATCTGGGCGGCGGGCCGGGGGGTCCCTTCCCGGCCGGCAGTCAATCGTCGGTCGCCACCAAGAGCGGATCCCTGACGCCGGTGCTTGGCAACCTTCCCGGCCTGAACCTGCCGTCGCTGCAACTGACCGCGGCGCTTGTGATCCTCTACGTGGTGCTCGTCGGCCCGGTGAACTACTTCGTTCTCGGCGCGATCCACCGGCGGGCGCTCGCCTGGGTCACGATTCCACTGATCGCCCTGCTGGCCGCCGGAGGTGCCTATGGCACCGGCCTCATCACCAAGGGCCGGTCGGTGCAGATCAACCAGGTCGCAATCGTGCACGCGCAGCCCGGATGGGACCGCGCCTACCAGGAGATCTATACGGGCGTGATTCCCCCTGGCCGCGGCGACTATGTCGCGACGGTCGGCGGAGAGCGGCTCCTGATCAGCCCGATCGTGAACAGCTACGGCCCGAGCAGTGGCAACACCGGCATGCAGGTGGACCTCGCCAGCAACGCGGTGACGCTCAGCGGAATGACGGCCTTTTCGCTCGGGGGCTTTGCCACCGAGGGCATGACCAGCGCGCCGCAGCTGACCGCGCAGCTCCGGCTGGTCAACGGCACGCTCATCGGCACGATCGAAAACCATTCGAACCTGACCTTCAGCGATGCGGTCCTGATCGCCGGCGACAATTTTGAGATCTTCCGCGCACTGAAGCCGGGCGGAACGACCAGTGTCAGCCTGGCGCCGAAGCCGGCCAATCCCTTCGGCCAGCCGCTCTTCACCCGCATCTATGCCAACAGTCAGTACGGCGGCCCCTCAAACGGATCGACCGCGGACCGTGAATCGACCACCAAGTCACAGGTGCTCTCACTGCTGCCGACCGGGCAGAGCTTCAAAGGCTCGGCCAACTACGTCAATCCGACGCTGGTCGCCTGGACCCACCAAACCTTCCAGCCGGTGACCATCGATGGCAGCCAACCGCGATCGACGGCACTTTCCGCCGTGGTGCTGTCGCTTCCGGTCGACCAGATTGGAACCGGCTCGTTGCCGGCCGGTGTGGTCAACTCGCGCATCGTTGATGTCGTGGGTGACAGCCAGGGAAATGGACCTCCCGGCATGCTCGTGCTGCAAAACGGCAGCGTCACCTTTGAGTTCGCTGCGCCGCTGGCACCAGGGGCGCAGCTGAGCGGGGTGTCGGTCACCTCACAGAACCCTTACAGTGCCAAGTTCGTCGGACCGAGCGGCTCCGCCTCGACGAGCCCGGGCATCCAGGGACAGGCTTGGGACTGGACCGCCTCGACCTGGACGAACATCAACTACCAGGACAACGGCATCACGACGCTGCCGGACGCTGCGGTCAACCCCAGCACCGGACTCATCCGGCTGCGTATCAATACCACCAACGGCGGCTTCCTGGCCGGTTCGTTGACGGTTTCGGGGACGGTCAAATGATCGCCGTCGAAGGGCTGACCAAGATCTACGGGCACCGCCGGGCGCTTGACGCGGTGTCATTCGAGGTGCCGAAGGGCGAGATCTTCGGCTTCGTCGGTCCGAACGGGGCGGGAAAAACGACGACGCTTCGCATTCTGGCGGCCCTCCTCGACCCGACGGCCGGTCGCGCCTTCATCGATGGCGCAGACGTCGTCCAGCATCCCGACCGCGTTCACGACCGCTTGGGCTACATGCCGGACTTCTTCGGCGTCTACGACCAGCTCACGGCCGGCGAGTATCTGGATTTCTACGCCGCCTGCTACCGGCAGCCGAAGCTGCGGCGCCGGAAGATTGCCGACGATCTGCTGGAGCTGGTGGGACTGGCGGACCGGCGTGACCAGTCGGTGGACACGCTGTCCCGTGGCATGAAGCAGCGCCTCTGCCTGGCCCGCTCGCTGGTTCATGATCCGGCCGTCCTGCTGCTTGATGAGCCCGCTTCGGGGCTGGACCCGAGGGCGCGGGTCGAAATGCGCGAGATCCTCAAAGAGCTGCAGCAGATGGGCAAGACGATCGTCATCTCGAGCCATATCCTGCCGGAGCTCACCGAGCTCTGCACCATGATCGGCATCATCGACCACGGGCAGCTCCGGGCAACCGGCCGGGTTCAGGACGTCATTCGGCAGCTGACCGCCGGCCGCCGGCTGCGCATCACGGTGCTCGGACAGCGCGAGGAAGCGATCGCCCTGCTCAAGGGCTTGGCGTCGGTGCGCGAGGTCGACGTCAGCAACGGCTCCCTGGAAGCCGCCTTCGAGGGCGATGAGGCGACCGCCGCCGGCATTCTGCAGGCCCTGATCGCGGGCGGTATCAAGGTGTCCGGGTTCACCCAGCTCGAAGGAGGCCTGGAAGCCGCGTTCCTGAAGGTGACCACCGAGGGCATCGGATGAACCGGATTGCGGTCGCGCTCTGGAACCCGATCGTTGAGAAGGAATACCGCTCGCGCATGCGGACCTGGCGCTCGCCGGCGGCAATGACCGTCTATATCTTGCTGCTCGGTGGGCTCGGCTGGGCGATCTTCAGCTCCGAGGCATCGTCGGCTCAGAATTCATTGAACCCGGGACAGGCGGCAGGCTTCGGCCAGAGCCTCTTTTTGTGGTTGATCATCTTCCAGATGGTGCTGCTCGCCTTCATCACGCCCGCCCTCACCGCCGGGGCGATCAGCAGCGAGCGCGAGCGCCAGACGATGGACCTGCTCTTCGTCACCCGCCTCCCTCCGTTCTCGATCCTCTGGGGCAAGCTGCTGGCCTCGATGTCCTTCGCGCTCCTGCTCCTGCTGCTCTCAGTCCCGATCTTCAGCCTGGTCTTCCTCTTTGGCGGCATCGAGCTCGATCAGCTGGCGAGCGCGTTCCTCGTCACGGCGGTCGCCGCGCTGACACTCGGCATCATCGGGAGCAAGCCGGTGGCACCGCCCGCGATCACCTACTTGAGCCCGCTGATCCCGCTGATCACCATCGGCATGAACCAGTCGATCAGTGGGTATGGCGTCCGCAACGGCCCGTTCGTCGGTTCCGGCGGCTACAGCTGCTCCAGCAACAACGGCGGGCCGCAGGTGTGTTATGCGACGGCCGCGAACGGGGCGCCAATCGGAAAGGCGTTCGTCGGGCAGCCGCCGAGTTATCCCCCCTTCCAGCAGAGTGGCACGTCGATCCCCAGCGGCCTCTTCGCCGGCTGGCAATACTGGCAGGCCAGCATCGTCGAATGGCTGGTAGTTTCCGCGATTGCCCTGGTGATCAGCGCCCTGCTCTTACCGCCGGTCCGGCGGCTGCCCTGGGGCCGCCGCCATCCATCTCCTTCCCTTCTGGGGGAGACTGGGTCGGGGCCTAACGCATGAGCTCGCTGGACCAGGTCGTTCGGGAGCTCCGCCGCGCGGCGTCCCGGACGCGGGCCGCGCGCTACGGCGTCCATGCCCTGGCCGGAGCGCTCGTCTGGGTGGCCGGCGTCCTGCTCGTCGCCCGAGTGATCCCATTCGACCGACGGGCCTTCCTGGCGCTGATCGGGATCGCGGCCGCGGCGCTCCTTGCCGGTCTCGCCTGGCTCGTCCGCCGGCCCACCGCCGGCGTCCTGATGGCGATCGCGGATCTTCGACTGGGGCTCAAAGAGCGGCTATCGACCGCGTGGGAGCGTCGCCATGAAAGCGGCCCGCTCGATCCAGCGCTCAGGCAAGACGCGCTGCGCCGCGCCGAAAGCGCGAAGCTGGCGAGTGCCTTCCCGATCCGGGTCAACCGGGGCGAGGCCTCGCTGATAGCGATCCTCGCGATTTTTGCGCTCGGCCTTTCCGTCCTGCCGAACCCGATGGACCAGGTGCTGGCCCAGCGGCGGGCCGACCAGGCAAGCCAGGCGCGCGCCGCGAAGGCGCTGAGCACCGCACAAAAGAAGGTTGCGACCACCAGCAGTCCTTCGCCGAAGGACGCCCAGGTGCAGAAGATCCTCCAGGACACCCAGACCAAAATCCGCGAGGCGACTGGCCCGCGCCAGGCCCTCGAGTCGATCACGCCGGCGCAACAGCAGCTGCAGCGGTTGAGCGATCCGGGGACGCCCGCCCTGAGCAGCAGCGCGCAGAACCTGGCAAATGCGCTCAGCGGAACGGCCGCCGGCCGGAACGCGGCGCAAGCGATCAGCTCGAGCCCGGCACAGGGCGCGCAGGCGGTTCGCAACCTGGGATCGCAACTGCAGAACCTGTCGCCGCAGGACCGGCAGCAGCTCGCGCAGGCGCTCGGCAAGGCGTCGCAACAGGCGCAGAACAGCCAGATGCGTGATTCGCTGAGCCAGGCCTCATCGGCCCTGCAGAGCGGCGACACCGCCACCGCGCAGCAGGCGCTGAATGACGCCGCGAGTCAGCTCGACTCGTTGCAGCAGCAGGAGAACACGGACCAGGCCGTCGCCTCCGCCATCAACGGGCTGGAGGCCGCCCGCCAGGAGCTGGCCTCGCAGGCCGACCGCGATGCGAGCGGCCAGGGCGGGCAGCCGAACGCGATCCCGGGCGCCTCGGCCGGCGGGAGCGCCGGCGCCAATGCCAGTGGCAGCGGCAATGGCACTGGCAACGGCACTGGCAACGGCAGCGGCAGCGGGAACGGCAGCGGGAACGGCAACGGGAATGGGAATGGGTCCGGCAATGGCTCAGGGAATGGCAGCGGAAGCGGCGGCACCGGCGGGACCGGTTCGCAGGGGTCGGGGAGCGGCAGCGGCTCGGGGACCAGCAGTACCGAGCGCGTCTACGTGCCCGGGCAGCCGGTGCCCGGTCAGACACAGAACGACCCGACGCCGCTTGGCCCCGGCCAGGACGTTCCGCTGACTCCCTATAACCAGGTCATCCAGGGCTATCAACAGGCCGCCCAGGACGCGACCGACCAGAGCCTGATTCCAGGCAGTGAACGGGACCTCATCCATCAGTACTTCTCGCAGCTTGGCGAGCCAAATCAGGGAGGATCATGATCGCCGAAGAACCGCGCGTGGACGCCGCCCGGGTCACCGACCTGGCCCAAAGCCTGGAGACCGAGCTCGCCCGGCTGATCGTCGGCCAGAAAAACCGTCCGCTCGCTTGGCCAGACGCTCTCGATGAGTTTTGCGCGCATTCAGTTCACCCCTGACCTGATGCCGGCCGACATCGTGGGAACGAACGTCATCGTCGAGGACGAGGGACGCCGTGAATTCCGCTATCAGGCCGGCCCCATCTTTGCCAACCTGGTGCTCGCCGATGAGATCAACCGCGCGACGCCAAAGACCCAGAGCGCGCTCCTCGAGGCGATGCAGGAGCGCACGGTGACGGTCGGCACCCAGACACGGCCGCTTCCGTCGCCATTCTTCGTCATGGCGACCCAGAACCCGATCGAGCTCGAAGGGACCTATCCCCTACCCGAGGCCCAGCTGGATCGCTTCTTCTTCAAGGTCCTCGTGCCGTTTCCCAGTGAGCCGGACCTGCTCGAGATCGCCCGGCGCACGACGGGTGAGTCGGCGCCGCGCTTGAAGCCGGTGGCCGACGCCGCCGAGATGCTCGCCGCGCAACGCGTCGTCCGCGAAGTGCCGATCGCCGAGCACGTTCTCCGCTACGCGGCGCGCGTGATCAGCGCCTCCCATCCTGATCGGACTGCGGTCGAGAGCGTCAAGCGGTACGTCCGCTGGGGCGCGAGCCCGCGTGGCATGCAGACCCTGGTGCTCGCCGGCAAAGTCCGGGCCCTCCTGGAGGGCCGCTTCAATGTCGCCTTCGACGATGTCAACGCCGTCGCCCCCGCCGCGCTGCGTCATCGCGTCTTTCTGCAGTTCGAAGCCGAAGCCGACGGTATCACGACCGACCGCGTGATCAGCGACATCCTGGAGCAGACCGTCAAGGAACCTGCTCGGGACTAGGTGAGATGGCGGTCCCGCTGCTGGAGCCCGCACTGCTCCGCCGCCTCGAGGCACTGGCGCTGCAGGTTCGGCGCGCGGTCAGCGGCCAGATGGGCGGCGAACGCCGCTCTCGCCGTCGCGGCCAGTCGGTCGAGTTCGCGGACTTCCGCAGCTACACCCCGGGCGACGACTACCGCCTGATCGACTGGAATGCCTATGCCAGGCTCGATCGCTTCATGCTGCGCCTCTTCGTCGCCGAGGAGGAGTTGCCGCTCAGCATCTTCGTCGACCTCAGCGGATCGATGGATTGGGGCACGCCCAACAAGGCCGAAACCGCCCGGCGCCTGGCCGGGGCGATCGCCTACGTCGCCCTCAGCGCGCTCGACCGCGTCCGCCTCACCGTGTTCGCCGAAGGGCCGACCTCCGGTGGCGCGCCATATCGCGGGCGTCGCGCTGCCGGGGAGCTGTTCGCCCGCCTCCAATCTTTTCCGGTTGGCGGGCCGACCAATTACGCCAGGCTGGTCTGGCCGATCGGCCGCCAGCGCCCCGGGATGACCGTGATCATCAGCGATGCTCTGGGCGAGCCCGGAATCGACGAGGCACTGAGCGCCGTTCAGCGAGCTCATCAGGAAGGCGCCGTGCTGCAGTTGCTGGCGCCACAGGAGATGACGCCCGACTGGGCCGGCGATGCCCGGCTCAAGGACGCGGAGAGCGGTGCGGAGCGTGAGTTCACGGCGACGCCACTGACCCAGGCAGCCTACGTTCGGGCGCTGACGCAGCGATCGGAGGACGTCGAACGGCTGGCCCATCGGCGCGGCTTGCGGTACGCCCGCCTTTCGACCGCGCAGCCAATCGACCAGATGGTGCAGCTCACGCTTCGCCAGATTGGGTTGCTGGGATGAGCCTGCTGGCGCCGGCGGCGGCCGTGCTCGGCGTGACGCTGCCGGTGATCGTCGCCCTCTATTTCCTCAAGATCCGGCGGCCGACACGCATCGTTCCGGCGCTGCACCTGTGGCCCAACCAGATCCGGGATCGGCAGGCGAACGTTCCATGGCAGCGCTTGCGGCCGAGCTGGCTGCTGCTCCTGCAGCTCCTGGCCGCCGCGTTCCTGGTGGCGGCCGCCCTTCAACCGGCCTTACCAGCCGGCGCCGCGCTCGCCCGACACACCCTGATCCTGGTGGACAGCTCGGCCTCGATGCAGGCGACCGACGTCAAGCCGTCGCGGCTCGCCGAGGCAAAACGCCAGGCAGCTGCGCTCATCGACCAGCTTGGCCCGCAGGACCGGATGACGCTGATCGGCGTGGGCCCGTCAGCGCGCGTCCTCGCGTCGGTCACCGGTGACCATGACACCCTGCATCACGCCCTCGATGCCCTGGCAGTGAGCAACGGCGCCGCCGACCTGTCCTCGGCGCTGGCGCTCGCGGCCGGGCTGGTGCGGCCTGGCGATGACGCCAAGGCGTATTTGTTCAGCGACGGGATCATCGAGCCGTTGCGGGCGTCGCTCTCGACCGGGCTTCCGTTTGCGCTCGAGTATCACCGGGTCGGCATCTCGGGCGAGAACGTCGGGCTGACCTCCTTGACGGTGCGGACCAGCGCCCAGAGCCGCGCCGCCTACCTGCATCTCCAAAACTTCGGCCAGCAATCCCACCCGGTCAGCCTCGAGTGGCGCGCCGACGGGCGACTGCTGGACCTGCGACCGCTGACACTCGCCGCCGGTCAGGGTCAGGACCTCGTCCTCCCGATCCCGGGCGACGCCACCGCGGTGACGGCCCGGCTCGCCGGGAGTGACCTGTTTGCGCTCGACGACGTCGCCACCGCCGTGGCCAGGACGCCGCGCGCCTTTCGCGTGCTGCTGGTCACGCCCGGCAACGTCTTCCTGGAGCAGGCCCTCCGCCTGCGCAGCGACCTGCAGGTCGATGTCGTGGCGCCGGCCGCCTATCGGGCCAGCGCCGCCTACGCGATGACGATCTTCGACCGCTTTACACCGGCGGCCATGCCCGATGGGCCAACCTTGATCGTCGATCCGCCAGCGGGCTCATCCGTAGCCGGTGGGGCCGCGATCGGCATCGGCCGCGTCCGCGCCGCCGATGCGGCCGATCCGCTGCTGGCGAACGTCGATCTGCAAGATGTCCATATCGCCCGCAGCCAGGACCTGCGCACGTCGGCCTTCGGCCGGCCGTTGATCACGAGCCTGCAAACCCCACTGGTGATGGTGCGCGATGAACCCGTCCGCCAGGCACTCTTCGGCTTCGACATTCACGAGTCGGATCTCCCGCTGCGGATCGCCTTTCCCATCCTGGTCGAGAACCTCAGCGAGTGGATGCTGCCGCCCAGCGTGCCCAGCCGCAGCTTTCATCCGGATGAGCCGGTGACCGTCGTTCCGGATGCCGGCGCGACCGCCGTGAGCGTCATCCGTCCGGACGGCAGCCGGCGCGCGCTCACCGCGGGCTCGATCAGCACGTTCGCGGACACCGATCCAGCCGGCCTCTACACCGTCGAGCAAACGATCGGCGGCAAAGTCCAGCCGTCCTGGTTCACGGTCAATCTATTCACCGACTCGATCTCGCAGCTCAAGCCTCCGGACCGTTTGACCCTTCCGCCCACCCGGCCGACTGCCGTGCAGGCGACGCATCCGGGCCAGCTGGAGATCTGGCCCTGGATCGCGCTGGCCGCCCTGGGCATCATCGCGGCCGAATGGCTGGCCTTTCACCGTGGGCTTTGAACTAACCCGGCCCCTGCTGGTCGGGGCCGGCGTCATCGCCGTGGCGCTGATCGTCCTCATCTGGCGCGTGTTTCCTCCGCCGCTGTCACCGGGACGCTCGCGTGTATCACTGGCGCTTCGGGTGCTGATTGTCGTCTTGCTCACCCTCTCGCTCGCCGGCCTCCAGGTCGACACCCGGCCACCGAACCAGGCGTTGCTGGTCGCGGCCGATCTGTCAGCCAGCGTGCAGAGCTCGCTCGACAGCGAGGCCACCGCCGTACGCCGAATTCTTAACCAGCGCAAGGGCCAGGACCGGGCCGGCGTGCTCAGCTTCGGCCGGGATCCCCAGGTCGAGGTCAACATCAGCCAGACTCCACAGTTCGGCGAATTCCAGAGCCAGCCCAACGCCAACTACACCGACCTCGCATCGGCGCTGCAGCTGGGCGGGTCGATCCTGCCGGATGACAGCCGCAAGCACCTGATCGTGATCAGCGACGGGCGTCAAAACCTTGGCGACGCGGTGGCCGAGGCGCGGCTGCTGCGCGCCGAGGGCGTCCGAGTCGATACGGTCGCCCTCCCGGTGACGATCGGTCCCGAGGCCTACGTCGATCGGCTTGATGCGCCACGCTCGCTCACGCAGGGCCAGCAGGCCAACGCCCAGGCGTTGATCGTCACCAACAGCGCGACCCACGTGACCATCCGCTGGTATCTGGATCGCACCCTGCTCGACACCAGCACGATGGACTTGCCGGTCGGCGAGACGACGGTGCAGCAAAGCGTAAAACCAACGGATCCTGGCTTCCACGCAGTCCGCATCGTGATCGATCCCGTCCGGGATACCTACGCGGAGAACAACCTGGGCGAGGCGCTGATCCAGGTGGTCGGCCCGCCCCGCGTCCTTCTCGTGGAGAACACCGTCGGCGAGGCGCAGAGCCTCGAGGCGGCGCTCCGCTCGACCGGCATCGGCACCGCGGCGATCACCCCCGATCAACTGCCCCACGCGGCGGCGGACCTGGCGGCGTATCAAGCGGTCGTACTAGTCAACATCCCGGCTGCCAGCCTCGGCACTCAGGCGATGTCGGTGCTGCAGGCATCCGTGCGGGACCTCGGCACCGGCCTGGTGGTGATCGGCGGTTCGGACAGCTATGGCCCGGGCGGATACGCCGGCACGCCGATCGAGACCGCCCTGCCGGTCCAGATCCAGATCCCGCAGGACATGCAGAAGCCACCGGTCGCGGTCGTGCTCGTCCTCGAATCGACGGAGAGCGGCAACGGCGATCAGGTGCTGCGCGGCGCCGCCGATGCGGTCGTCGATCAGCTGACGCCGCGGGACCTGGTCGGCGTGACCAATGGCACCGGCGCAGCGTTCGTCGTGCCGCTCGCGCCGCTGAAAGACAAGACGGCCGTCAAGCGTGCGATCGACGGCATGTCGCTTGGCGATCCGCCCAGCTATACGCCCGACCTCAACACCGCCGACCAGGCGCTGAAAGGCGCAACCGCCGCCATCAAGCACATCATCTTGCTGGGCGACGGCGATGCGCCGGACAACTACCAGCCGGTGATCACCGCCATCCATGCGCATGGGATCACCGTGTCGACGGTCGCGATCGCGTCGGCGTTCTCCGATGCGGCGGTCATGCAGGAGATGGCCGGCTGGGGCCACGGGCGCTTCTATCAGAGCAACAGCCTGTCAGACGTGCCGCAGATCTTCCTGAAAGAGACCCGCGAGGCGCTCAAGCCCTGGGTCGTGGAGGGCAAGATCGCGCCACAGCTCAGCTCGCTGGCCGATGTGATCCCAGCGGACGGGTCATGGCCTGGACCAGCGACGCCCAGGGACGCTGGACCGCCGGTTTGCTGCAGTGGGCGCAGGCCAACACGTTCTTCGGCGACATCGTCCACGCCAGCCTGCCCCAACCCGGCGATCCGGCGCTCTCGGTCGAAACCCGCGTGCAGGGCGACCACACGCACCTGCTGGTGACGGCGCCCGCAACCGCTGGCGGAAGCGTCGCCGTGAATGCGCTGACCCCCGACCTCGCCGGGGCCAGCCTCACGCTCTCCCCCACCGGCCCCGGCCGCTTCGAGGGTGACCTCCCCACCGACCAGGTCGGCAGCTACCTGCTCCACGTCAGCCAGTCCGCAGGCGGCGTGGTTCGACATACGACGACCGCCGGGCTGGTCGTGCCCTATTCGCCCGAGTATCGCGACCTCGGGACGGATACCGCCAGCCTGCGCGCCATCGCCCAGGCGGGTGGTGGGGTGGTGCTGACCGACCTGTCCAGGGCGTTCCAGCTGCCGGTGCCGCCAGTCAAAGCCGCCCAACCGATCAGCGAGTTGCTCCTGATCCTGGCCATCGTGCTCTTCCCGATCGACGTCGCGCTCCGCCGCCTCGTCTTCCGGCTGGAAGATGTCCCCGCCTGGCAGGCGGCGATCCGGCCACAGCGAGCAGCGCGCGCGAAGCCGGTTCCGGCGGAGGCGACGGTGACGCGCTTGCGCGAGCGGGTCGAGGGGATCCGGGCAGCTCGAGCGGCCGAGCCTCGGGCGCCGAAGAAGAAGCCTGAAGATCCCACCGGGGAATTGCTGGCACGTCGCCGGCGCCGCTAGTTTGGGTGGGGACCCCACGGCTTACCGAACGCTTATGAGGAACGCCTTAAACTAGCGTCCGATGCTTGGCCCGATAACCGGAATCCTGCTCCTGCTGATCAACATCTTCATCTTTGTGCTGATCGTGCGCGCGATCCTCTCCTGGTTTCCGGGCGCGATGTACACCGAAGCCGGTCGCATCGTGCTGGTGGCGACCGAGTGGTACCTGGCGCCGATTCGCCGGGTGATCCCACCGGCCGGCGGCCTCGATATCTCCTTCCTGGTCGGGATCGTGATCCTCTATGCCTTGTCCGTTTTTCTCGGCTCGGGCAGCATCATCAGCGCCCTGGTCACGGTGATCGGCTACGCGCTCGTCTTCATCATCATCCTGCTGCTGGTTCGAATCTTCTTCGGCTTCTTCAAGATGGATCCCTGGCACCCGATCACGCAGATGGTGATGCAGAGCACCGAAATCTTCGCGCGCCCCTTCCGGGGTTTCTTTCCCCGTCCCCGCCACGGCGGGTTCGACTGGGCGCCGGTGGCGGCCTTCGTCGTCGTGCTCGTCGTCTACGTGCTCGTCACGAACGTCTACCGCCTCGGCCTGGGCTAGCCGCCGGCTGAGGAACCGACCAGCGTTCGAGGCTGGCGGCTGCCGTTAGCCTGACGCTCGGGCGCGCGGCGCCGGATGACCTCGATCCGCCACACCGGCCTGAGGAACAGGCCGTCGATCTCGCGCTGGGCCCGATCGCCCGCCAGGCCACCGCCCTGCACCCGGAATTTGTCGCCAAGGTCCATGTCGACGACCTGGTCGGCGCGATGCAGGTGCATCACGACGCGGTCCGGTCCCGGGCAGCGAGCGAGGATGTCCTGGAGCGCCGCCATCTGCTCCGGCGTCGCCTCCGCCGGGACATCGAGATGCACGACCTGATTTCGGACCCAGCTCTCGTGGCCGGCATCGTCGAATGCCATGATCTCGTCGGCGATGACTTTGGGGACATCGGCGCGATCGTCGTCGTCGCCCGACCCGGCTCGCGCATCGACCTTGCCGCGCACGATCACCACCGTGTCTGACAGGAGCAGATGCCGGCGCTCGTCGAACACCTTCGGAAAGACGATGACTTCGATCGTCGACGTCAGATCCTCGAGCTGAACGAAGGCCATCGCCTTGCCCGTCTTGGTGACGACCGGCCGGACGCCTTTGATCACGCCGCCGATGCGAACTTCGAAGTCCTCCATGTCGGCGGTGACCTGGTTGACGTAGGTGTCGACTTTGGCGTGGAGTTCCTGCTCGATCCGCTTGAGCGGATGATCCGACAGATACAGGCCGAGCAGCTCTTTCTCGCCCTTGAGCCGCTCCTCATCCGGCATCGGCGGGACCCCAGCGATCAAGCCCGCGTTCGCATCATCGAGCTCGTCCGATTCCGGCAGCAGCCCGAACAGCGAGGTCTGCCCGCTTTCGCGCTCGTCAATGATCTGCGCGGCGCGATCGCTGATGCGATCGATGCTTGCCAGCAGCTGCCCGCGCTCGCCGAGACAGTCGGTCGCGCCGGACCTGATCAAACTTTCCAGGACGCGCTTGTTCAGCTCCCGCGGGTCGACGCGCACGGTCATGTCGAGTAGCGACTTGAATGGGCCCTTCGCGCGGCGCTCCTTGAGCAGTAACTCGATGGCATGGGTCCCGACGTTCTTGATCACGGCCAGTCCGTAGCGAATCTTGCCGTCCTGCACCGAGAAGCCTGCCTCCGAGCCGTTAACGTCCGGCGGGAGCACCTCGATCTCGCGGGCATGGCAATCGAGCACGGCGGCCGCGACGCGGTCATAGTTGCCGCCCTCGTTGTTGAGCAGCGCGGCCAGGTATTCGAGCGGGTAGTTGGCTTTCAGGTAGGCGGTCTGGTAGGAGACGACGGCGTAGGCGGCGCTGTGCGACTTGTTGAAGCCGTAGCCGGCGAAGAACGCCATCAGGTCGAAGATCTCGGTCGCCTTCGGCTCGGTGACGCCGCGCTGCACCGCGCCGGTGATGAACTTGGTTCGCATCCGCGCCATCTCGTCTTTCTTCTTCTTGCCCATAGCGGCGCGCAGGATGTCGGCTTCGCCGAGGCTGAAGCCGGCGAGCCTGGAGGCGATCTGCATCACCTGCTCCTGGTACACGATGACCCCGTAGGTCTCTTTGAGGATGGGCTCCAGCTCGGGTAGCGGATAGACGATCTCCTGCTCGCCGTTCTTGCACTTCACGTACTGGTCGACCAGGCCGCCCTCAAGCGGTCCCGGACGGAATAGCCCGTTCGCCGCGATGATGTCCTCGAAGGCGGTCGGCCGCATGTCCTGGAGCAGCCGTCGCAGCCCGGCCGACTCGAGCTGGAAGACGCCGTTGGTATCGCCCGCCTGCAAGAGCCTGAAGGTCGCCGGGTCGTCCCACGGGATCTGCGTGAGATCCAGTTTGAGCCCGCGGGTCTGCTCCAGATTCTTCAGCGCGTCTACGATGATCGAAAGATTGCGCAGGCCCAGGAAGTCCATCTTGAGCAGGCCGATCTTCTGGACCGCGTTCATCTCGTACTGGGTCATCACTGCCCGCTTTTCCTGGCCGTTGCGCTCTCCGCGGGTGATGGCGTTCTGCAACGGGACATAACGCTGCAGCGGTTCCGGTGTGATGACGATGCCCGCCGCATGGGTCGACGCATGGCGGGTGAGGCCTTCGAGCTTGCGCGCGTTCTTCAGCAGCCGCGCGAAGTCCGGATCGGTCGCCGCCGCCGCCAGCTCGGGAACCATCTGCATCGCCTTGTCGAGCGTCATGTTCAGCTGCGGCGGCACGAGCTTCGCCAGCCGATCGACCTCGCGTAGCGGAACATCGAGCGCACGGCCCACATCGCGGATGACTGCGCGCGCCTTCATCGTGCCGAAGGTGATGATCTGGGCGACGTGATCCTGGCCGTATCGGCGGCCGACGTAGTCGATGACCCGGTCGCGATTGCGATCGTCGAAGTCGATGTCGATATCCGGCATCGAGATGCGCTCGCGATTGAGGAACCGCTCGAAGAGCAGCCCGTGGTGAAGCGGGTCGAGCTCGGTAATGCCCAGCGCGTATGACACGATGCTGCCCGCGGCCGAGCCGCGACCGGGGCCGACCGCGACGCCGTTCTTGCGCGCGAAGTCGGTGAAGTCACTCACGATCAGGAAATACGGGGCGTAGCCCATGTCCTTGATGACGGCGAACTCCATCTCAAAGCGGTCGCGAATCACCTGGTTCATCTCCGGATAACGGGCTTTGAGGCCTTCTTCGGCCAGTCGCCGGAGATACGACTCGGCGCTTTCGCCACCGGGAACTTCGAAGCGTGGCAGCAGCGGCTTGGTCTCCAGCTCGAGGTGACAGCGCTCGGCGATCCGCACCGTGTTGGCGACGGCTTCCGGAAAGTCCCGAAAGCGCTCTTCCATCTCGGCCGGCGTCTTCAAATAGAACTCGTCGTTGTGAAAGCGCATGCGGTTGGTGTCGGAGACGACCGTACCCGTCTGCAGGCAGAGGAGGATGTCATGCGCTTCGGCGTCGTCCTTGCGGGTGTAGTGCGTATCGTTGGTGGCGACCAGCGGAATCCCCGTACGCTGCGACAATCGGGCGAGGCCCTCGGTCACCCGGGCCTGCTCCTCCATCCCATGGTCCTGGATCTCGAGGAAAAAGTCCTCCCCGAAGATCCGCTGGTACTCGAGCGCCGCGTGCTCGGCGCCGGCCTCGTCACCCTCGAGCAGCCGGCTGGCCACCTCCCCACCAAGGCAGCTCGAGAGCGCGATCAGGCCTTGCGCATGCTCGGCTAAGAGTGCCTTATCGATCCGTGGTTTGTAGTAATAGCCCTCGAGATGCGCCAGGCTCGCGAGCTGGATCAGGTTGCGATACCCGGTCAGGTCCTTGACCAGCAGGATGAGGTGATGGGGCTCCCGGTCGGCGCGGCCTTCCTTCTGATGGCGCGAACGGGTCGCCACGTAGGCTTCCTGACCGATGATCGGGTTGATCCCGGCAGCTTTTGCCTGCAGGTAAAGATCGATCGCGCCGTAGAGCACCCCGTGATCGGTGAGGGCGATCGCCGGCATCCCGGTTTCGGCGGCGTGGCGGACCATCTCCGAGATCCGGCTCGCGCCGTCGAGCAGGCTGAATTCGGAATGCGTGTGGAGGTGGACGAAACTCACGCGGTCCGCTGCAGTTTGGCGACAGCTTCGATGTGGTACGTCTGGGGGAACATGTCGACGAAAGCCACCTCCGCAAGGGTATACCGTCCACCTGCGGAAAAACGACTCACGTCGCGGGCCAGCGTCGAGGGCTCGCAGGAGATATAGATGATGCGCTCGGGCCGCAGATTCGCCATCGCTTCCACCGCCGCCTCGGCACAGCCGGCCCGCGGCGGATCGAGCACGAGGACGTCGACCCGCTCGTCCAAGCTGGGGACGATGTCCTCGACCTTGCCACGCCGGTAGCGCACGTTGTCGACCCCGTTCAGCTGCATGCTCAGTTCGCCTAGCCGCACGGCATAGGGACTCTCCTCGATGGCGGTGACCAGGTGCGAGCGCTCGCCGAGCCGAGCGGTCAGCATCCCAATTCCCGCGTAGGCATCGACCACCTGATCGGTCGGCTGCAAGGCCGAATAGGCGACGGCGCGCTCGTAAAGCACGTTGCGCTGGCGAGCATTCACCTGGACGAAGACCTCGGGACGGACCCGGAAATGCCGCCCGGCATCGTCGATGCCGATGGAGTCATCGTTGAGGTTGAGCTCGGGGATCCAGCCGGCGGCCCGCGCGCCGAAGCCGGGATCGGCGGTACCCGGCGGATACGGCGCCCATAGAAGGTCATTGGTCCCCGGCGCCCAGGTGAACTGCAGCGCGGTGACGTTCTCGGCGGCCGGATCCTGGGCGGCGTGCGCGAAGGCCGGGAGCGCGTGCTCGATCGCCTCGGCGTGAATCAGGCAGGCATCGATCGGCAGCGTCCGGTAGGTGTGCTTTCGATAGAACCCCAACGCGACCGTGCCATCTCGATGCAGGACATGAAATTCGCCGCGGAGTCGGTACCGCCATGGATCATCCATGCCAAGGGCATCGATGCGATCGAACGGAAAGTCGAGCTTCGCTTGCTCGAGCTGGTGGTGCAGCACGCCCCGCTTCTGCGCCAGCTGCTCCTCGTAGCCGACGTGTTGGAGCTGGCATCCGCCGCAGCCGAGCTTGAAGAACGGGCAGGGTGGCTCCACGCGCGCCTGCGCCGGCTCGACGACGGATATTGCCTGCGCGCGCCAGAAGTCCTTGCGGCGATGGGTGACTTCGGCCTCCACGGTCTCGCCCGGGATCGCGCCCTCAACGAACACGACGCGGCCGTCGACGCGCGCGACCGCCGCCCCGCCATGGGCAAGCTCGCCAACCGTCAGCCTCACGACGATGTCTTCTCTCGTGATCCCACGCCGCTTGCGTGCCGCGCCGTTTCACGCTGAAGTTCGAGTCGGCCCGTCTGCTCCTTTAATAGATCTCGCGCAGCTTCGGCCGTGATAATGCCCGTTTCCACGGCGCCTCGCAGCTTTAAGAGCTCCACTGTGTCAATGACAAGGACACCGTCTTCCGCGTATGCGTCAAGCTCTCGCGCTTGAGATGCAAGTGCCGCCGGACGCTCCCGGGGTGGCTGTCGGATGAATTGATTTACGACATACCACGAGCGAATCGGAAGCCGACCAGTCTCCTGCAGAAACATCGTCCGAAATCGGCCATGCAGCCGAACAAGGTCGTTCAGAGCCGCGCCTTTTTCGTAGCCGCGGACCTCGATTATGGCAGTCCAGCCCCTGTCGCCCTTGACCGTCGCTCGCAAGTCTTCGCGGCGGTTGTTCTGAGGCCAGATTTGGTCCATATCTACTATTTGAAATCCACAAGCTGAAAGCGCTGAGGATACTGCCTTGACCAATTCGTTGCCCTGTCCTGTTAACAGCGTCCGATGAGTGGCGTCAGCCTCTTGCCGCGCGGCTTGTAGGGCAACAATAATTTGTTGTTCCTCCTTGGCTAAGGCAGCCAGGAGGTCACCCCGCTCGCTTTCCAGAGCTTCGAGTCGCTCACCCAGAAGCCTCTCGGTGGACGTCATCCATTCATTAGCTCGCAGCCAATCTCGCTTCGGAAACCGGACCGCGTCTTGCTCATGCCAGACGTCCAAGGCAGCAGCAACCCAGTCTTCCGGCCCGTCCACATAGCTTGGTAGGCACCAGCACTCAGCTTTTCCGCCCAGCCGAACAAAGGATCCGGCGAGGACGCCTCCGTCGCTGGTTACGAGGAACGGGCGCAGGACAAACGTCGGGCGCAGCGTCAGGTTCCATTGCAACATCCGTGCAACCGGCAGCAGCTGTTGCTCAACCAATTGATCAATGCGGTGGGTTAGACCACCGGGAATAGTGAACTCCGAGGCACGCGAGACGCCGTCATAGTCGACGCTGACGGTCAACCCTGTCCGCAACTTCTTTTCGGCAAAGCCAAAGCGCGGAGTAGCGTCCTCAGCCACGGCCACGACGAATAAGTGATCGGGAATATTAACTGGGTCCTTGTGCGTCACAAGAAGATCCCACTCGAGCGGCTGAACTTCGTGAACGTTGTCTATAACCCGAGATGTCGGGAATAGGCGCTGAAGCCTTCCGGTAATAGCCTCGTCGAAACCCATGATCAGCGCGCGTGGATGTGGTTCTACGCCGAAGGTGCGTGGAAGACTAATAGATGCGGTCACCTGGGATTTACGAGTTTCGATGCAAGCACCTCTTGCAGCCGACCTGGATTCGCCCGGCCCTTGGAGATTTTCATCCCCTGGCCGATCAAGAATCTGAGGGCTTGTTCTTTCCCGGCTTTGAAGTCCATGACCGATTTCTCGTTCTCGGCGATGACTTGATTAGCGATCCGCTCGAGCTCCGCGTCGCCACTGATCTGCGACGAGCCTTTGGCCTGCTCGAGCGCAGGCCCAGGATCAGCGGCCCGATACATCTCTTCGAAGATCTGCTTCGCCATCTTCCCGCTGATCGCACCCGAGTCGACGAGCTGGATAAGTTGGGCCAGGTGCTCCGGTTCGATCGCGGAATCCTGGATCTCCTTGTGGTCGGCGTTGAGCAACCGGCTGAAATCGCCCAGGATCCAGTTCGCGGCGGTTTTGGCCGGTGCGCCGCGGCGCACGCTGTCCTCGAGGTACTCCGCCATCGGTCGGGCCGAGGTCAGCAGCGAGGCGTCATAGGGACTCAACCCGTAGGCGTGGATGAAGCGATCGCGCCGCGCGGCCGGCAGTTCGGGCAGCGTGGCACGAATTTCGTCGACCCACTCCCGGCTCACGTCAAGCGGTGGCAGATCCGGCTCCGGGAAGTAGCGATAGTCCTCGGCGAACTCCTTCGTGCGCTGGGACACGGTCAGCCCGCGGGCGTCGTTCCAGCCGCGTGTTTCCTGCACCAGCTTCCCGCCCGTATCCAGCACCTGGCTCTGGCGCTCGATCTCGTACTGGATGGCCCGATGAATTCCCCGGAAGGAGTTCATGTTCTTGACCTCGACCTTCGTCCCGTACTCGGTTGCGCCTTCTGGCCGCAGCGAGACGTTCGCATCACAGCGCAATTGACCGGATTCCATGTCGCCATTGTTGACGCCGATGTACTGCAGGATCGCCCGTAGCCGCATGACGTATTCACGCGCCTCGTCCGCACTGCGCATGTCTGGCTCCGAGACGATCTCCATCAACGGGACGCCGGCGCGATTGAAATTGACAAGTGAGGACTGCGCCTCGTCGATCGTTCCGGCGTGCAGCAGCTTGCCGGTGTCTTCCTCGAGGTGGACGCGCGTGATGCCGCAACGTCGGGTCTCGCCCTTGATGTCGAACTCGAGATATCCGCGGCGGCTAAACGGCAGATCGTATTGCGAGATCTGGTAGCCCTTGGGCAGGTCGGGATAGAAATAATTCTTGCGGTCGAATTTCGAAAATTCGGGGATCTCGCAGTTGAGCGCGAGCGCGGTGCGAATGGTCGCCTCGACGGCTTTGCGATTGATCACCGGCAGCGATCCGGGAAGCCCCAGGCAGACCGGGCAGGTGTTCGCATTCGGCGGCGCGATGAGGTAGTCCGTCGAGCAGCCACAGAACATCTTGCTCTCGGTCAGGATCTGCGCATGGACCTCGAGCCCCACGACGACTTCATACCGCGTCGCAATTGCGCTCATGCCGCGGCGCCCAACAGGGGGGATTGCGCCTTGTGGAACTCCGTTGCCGCCTCGAACGCGTACGCGACGCGAAGCGCGACCTCCTCGCGAAAGCCGGGCGCGATGATTTGCAGGCCGATGGGCAAACCGTCCACTAACCCGCAGGGAACCGAGACGCCGCAGACATTCCCCAGGTTGGCGGGAATCGTGATGATGTCGTTGAGGTACATGGCGACCGGATCCTGGGTTTTGGCGCCGAGCGGAAAGGCGACCGTCGGCGAGGTGGCGCCCAGCAGCGCGTCGACCCTGGTGAACGCCCGCTTGAAATCCTCGATGATCAGGGTGCGAACTTTCTGAGCCTGCAGGTAATAGGCGTCGTAGTAGCCGGCGCTCAGCGCGTACGTGCCGAGCATGATGCGACGCTTCACCTCGGCGCCAAAACCCTCCTCGCGGGTCTGCATGTATTCGTCGATCAAGTTCCGCCCGCTGCCGGCCTGGAAGCCGTAGCGCGTGCCGTCATAGCGCGCCAGGTTCGAGCTGGCCTCTGCCGGCGCGATGATGTAGTACGCGGGCAGCGCGACATCGCTGTGCGGCAGGCTGACTTCCTCGATCGATGCGCCTTGCTGCTCGAACAGGCCAATCGCGTCGCGGATCGATTGCTCGACCGCCGGTTCCATGCCGGCGACGAAGTACTCCTTCGGGACGCCAAGCTTCATGCCTTTCACGCCGTTTCGCAGCGTGGCCAGATAATCGGGCACCGGCCGCTGCGAACTGGTGGAGTCACGCCGGTCGTGGCCGGCGACGGCCTGCAACAGCACCGCGCAATCGACGACGTCGCGGGTCATCGGGCCGATCTGGTCCAGCGATGACGCGAAGGCGATCAGGCCATAGCGGCTGACGCGGCCGTAGGTCGGTTTCATGCCGACGATTCCGGTCAGCGCCGCCGGCTGCCGGATCGAGCCACCCGTGTCACTTCCCAGGGCAGCGATCGCTTCGCCGGATGCGACGGCGGCCGCGGAGCCGCCGCTCGAGCCGCCGGGTACCCGATCGAGCGCCCAGGGATTGTGAACCGGCCAGTAGCCGGAGTTCTCGTTGGACGAGCCCATCGCGAACTCGTCGCAGTTGGTTTTGCCGAGGAACACGGCGCCATCCGCCTCCAGGCGCTCGACGACGGTCGCACTGTACGGCGGGAGAAATCCCTTCAGGATTTTCGAGCCGGCGGTCGAGGTGACGTCTTTGACACAGAGCACGTCCTTCAGCGCAATCGGGATGCCGGTCAACGGCGCGACGTCCCGCTTGCGCTTCAATCGCTCATCGGCTGCCTTCGCCTGGCGCAGCGCCAGGTCGCGGGTGACCAGCAGGTAGGCCCTGGTCTTTTCGCCCACGGCCTCGATCTGGGCCAGGACCGACTCGGTGAGCTCAGCGGACGAGATCTCTCGATCGACCAGCATTTGATGCAGATCGTGAATCGTGCGCTGGAAGAGCCTCATTCCTGGATCGCTTTGACCTTGAAGTACGAGTCCTCCCGGCTGGGCGCGTTCTCCAGCGCCGCTTCCACCGGCAGGCAGGCCTCGCGGACATCGTCGCGCATCACGTTTCGCTCTTCGAGCGGGTGTGCCGTCGCCGGGACGGTCGTCGTATCGGCGCGGTTCAGCGCCTCGATGTGGTGGAGGATCTTGCGCAGCTGATCCCGGTAGCGATCGACCTCATCCGGCGTAATCCCCAACCGCGCGAGTCGCGCGACATGTTCGACCTGGCGAGACGAAAGCTCAGCGTTTGGCTCGGGCAAGGCCTATAGCTTATCGAAGCAATCAGGCGGTCAACGATCCCTGGACGACGCCGTTGAGCCCGAATCGCGTTCGCAGCCAGGGTCCCAGGGGACCCGCGGATGCCGGACGGCTGATGTGAAACCCCTGGATGTAGTCGCACCCGTATTCGCGCAACAACTCGGCGGTGCGCTCATCCTCGACGCCTTCAGCGACCACCTTCAGACCGAGACTGTGACCGAGATCGATCGTTGAACGGACGATCGCGGCGCCGTCCCAGTTCGTGGCCATGTCCTGGACGAAAGTCCGGTCGATCTTGATCTCGTGCACCGGAAGCCGTTTCAAATACGCCAGCGACGAATACCCGGTGCCGAAGTCGTCGACCGAAATCTGGACGCCGATCTCGCGCAGGCGCTGCAGCGTCGCCTCGGCCTCCGTTGCAATCAGGATGCTCTCGGTGATTTCAAGGCTGAGCTTCTCGGGGAGCACCTGCCACGTCCGCAAGAGCTGCGCGACAGCATCCGGAAGCTCGTCATCGAGCAGGTTGCGGGCCGACAGGTTGACCGAGATCCCGATGTCGATGCCGGCCTTGGCCCAGGCGTGCGCCTGGCCGATCGCCTCGTTCAGTACCCAGGCGGTCAGCGGCTTGATCAGGTTCGTCTGCTCGGCCGAGGGAATGAAGTCATTCGGGGGCAGCAGCCCGTGGCTCGGATGTCCCCAGCGGACGAGCGCCTCGACCTTCGCCGGCCGCCCGTCGCTCGCCGACACGATCGGCTGATAGTGGAGCAGCAGCTCAAACTGGTCGATCGCATAGCGCAGTTTGCCGATCAAGGGGATCTTGTCCCCCTGCTCGCCGCCATCCTGATCCGCTGAGTACACACTGAACCCGCTCTGCGCTCGCTTGGCCGCATACATCGCGACGTCGGCCCGCCGCATCAAGGCATCGGCGTCTTCGGCGTGCTGCGGGAACACGGCGATGCCGATACTCAGACTGACGTCGACGGGCTGGTCATCGATGGTGAACGGCTTGTTCATCACCTGCAGAATCTTTTCCGCGATCAACACGGCTCGCGTGACGTCGGTGGCGCCCCAGGGGACGACCGCAAACTCATCTCCCCCGTATCGACCGACCGTGTCTGCCTTCCGCAAGACGCCACGCAAGCGCTGGCTCACCTGCTGCAGCAACCGATCCCCAGCTTCATGACCCAGCGAGTCGTTGACGCTCTTGAAGCCATCGAGGTCGAGCAGGAGCAACGCGGACGGCTTGATCTCGCGCTCGCCCGCTCGCAGCGTCTCCTGGAGGCGTTCCCCGAGAAGGGTCCGGTTCGGCAGGCCGGTCAGCGGGTCATGGAGCGCCTGGTATTGAAGCGCCTCGGTTTCGGCCCTTCGCTCCGATACATCGCGCAGACTGCCGATGACCAGGCGCTGGGGGCCGAGCCGGCTGACGTTGAACTCGAGCGGGAACTCGCTCCCGTCCTTGTGCCGCCCAAAGCCTTCGTGTCTGCCTACCACAACGTCCGGTTGCGTCGAATGCAGGTAGCTTCGTAGCTGGGGCTTCATCTCGCCGCGGTAGGGTTCGGCGATCAGACGCACGAAGTCCTTGCCGATCACCTCGTCCGGTCCATACCCGAACAGTCGCTCTGCCGCCGGGTTATAGGAGCGGACCACGAGGCGCTCGTCGACGGTGATGATGCCATCGGCGACGTTGTCCAGAATCGCACGGATACGCTCGCCACTGCGGCGCAGCTCATCCTCGGCACGGCGGCGCTCGATGAAATGACCGATCTGGCTGCCGATATCGGCCATCACCCGCAGGGTCGCGCGGTCGAGCGACTGGCGGTGCTGATTGAGCAGGGCGATCACGCCGGTCACTTTCTGGCCATTGGTCACGGGAAACGCAAATTGACCATGGAGGCCGGCCCTCGCGGCAATCGCCGCCCGCGGCGACTTCTCGTCGGCCGTTTCCTGCATCGTCGCCGGCTTACCGGTTGCCCACACCCGTCCGAGCAACCCGACGCCTCGCGCAAAGGTTTGTTCGCGGCTGGCAGCGTCGAACACGCTCAGCTCCTTGGTCGGGCGATACCAACCGAACTGCCATTGCAGCGTTCGGTCAGCCGCGTCGACGGCCCAGCACTCGGCGGCCACCCAGCCGAGCGTTTCACAGATCCCTTGCAGCACCTGGGGCGCCGCCTCCTGCCAGCTGGCGGCCGTTGCAAGCGGCCGGGTTACGGCGAACTGCACCGTCCTGATCCGCTCGGCCATCCGTCGCTGACTGATATCGCTGATGAAAGCCACGAACGAAACGTGAGGGCCGCTTCGCGACGTGGCTGAAACCGACAGCTCGGCAGGAAATTCGCGTCCGTCGCGGTGGAGCGCAGCGAGCTCGACCGTACGACCAATGATCCGCCCCTGGCCCGTTTCGTTGAAGCGCGCCAGGCTTCGTTGATGTGAATCACGATATCGAGGCGGAATGATGGTCCCGCTCAGCGTGCGACCGACCGCCTCATCATGGGACCAGCCGAACATGATTTCGGCCTTGCGATTCCAGCCGGTGATGATCCCCTGCTCGTCGGCGGTGATCACGGCGCTCGGCGAGGTATCGATGATGACCTGCAGCCGGCCCTGTGACTCTCGCAGCGTCTGCACGATCCGGAGCTGCACCTCCGCCTCGCGCCGCGCGGCGATGAGCAGTCGGAGCGCCCCGACGAAGAGCGCCGCGTAGGGAAGCACCAGCAACCCGTGGCCCAGGTACCAGTAGCCGTCATACTCGCGGCGCATGAACATGAACGTCATCGCCTCGATCGTGACGAGCACCAGCCCGGTGATGACGGCGGTCTCCACCCGACGGTCGGGGTTCCGTCCTCGGCGATAAATCGCGGCGGCGATTCCGACGACCAGCAGTGGCATCACCTGCACGGAGGTATTCAGCAGGGTGAAACGGCCCGCTTCGGTCATCGCCGGAAGGACCGGCGCTACCACGGCGACCGCCACGATGGCCAGGGAGGTGCCACCCAGGGTTATCGTGAGCGCCAGACTGATGGGCAAGACGCCGGGAAAGGTCAGGCCGTGAGCCAGCCAGACCAGGGCAAGCGCCAAGCTGCTGACCGCGACCGGCAAGAGCCGCGCATGGCGGCGCACGACTACGTCGGAGGCGGCGAGGACCAGGACGAAGAGCAGCGTCGCGGCGATCACGCTGTCGATCGCCGGGACATACCAGGCCAGCGGCACGGTCGATCGGGGCAAGATGCCACCCAGCACCGCGATCACGGTCAAGGCGCCCCCGGTCAGCGCTACCAGCAGCGCGCGCGGCGGAAGGGCCATGCGCGCAATATGCGTCGCCCGACGGGAAAGAAAAGTTAAGTCGCTGTCGCCAATCCGTTACAGCTTGTGATACCCGTTACTCGGCGTTATCCCCCACCCTGACCCTACCCCAGAGGGGGAGGGGAACTACCCGCTTTCCTCACGGTCCCGCAGATCCGGATGGGAGCTACCCATCTTTCTCTTGCTCGAGGAGCGCGAGAAAGGCGGTCTCGTCGAGGACCGGGATCTTTAGCCTTTCCGCTCGCTCGAGCTTGGAGCCGGGGTCGGCGCCGACGACGACGTAATCGGTCTTCTTGGAAACGCTGGACCCAATCGTGCCGCCGAGGGCCTTGATCCGTTCCTCGGCGTCGCCGCGGGTCATCGAGCCGAGACTGCCGGTCAGCACGAATGTCTTACCGCTGAGTGGTCCCTCCCGCCGGTCGGGGGCTTTCATCATCATTCCGGCGTCGAGCAGGCGCTGAATCAGGCGCTTCGACTCCGCCCGCTCAAAGTAGTCGTACACGCCTTCTGCCACGATCGGGCCAACGCCCGCGACGTTTCGCAAGTCGTCGATCCCGGCCCCCTCGACGCGGTCGATCGATTCGAAATGCGCGGCGAGCACGGACGACATGGTCCAGCCGACGTGCGGGATCCCGAGCGCCACGAGAAAACGTGCCAGCGTCGTGGTCTTGCTCCGTTCCAGGCGATCCAGGAGGTTTTGCGCGGACTTGTCCGCAAAGCCGTCCAGGCTCAGGAGCTGGTCCTTCGTCAGCTGATACAGGTCCGACGGATCGTGAACGATTTTCCGGTCCGTCAACTGGGCGAGGGTTGCGTAGCCGAATCCCTCGATGTCCATGGCCGCGACGAAATGCCGCAGGTGCTCGAGGACCTGGGCGGGACAGCTCGCATTGATGCACCGGGTGATGGCCGCACCCGGTTCCCGGACGAGGTCGGTCCCGCATTCAGGGCACGTCCTGGGCATGTGCCACGGCTGGCTGGTTGCCGGGCGTTTTTCAGCGATGACACGAACGATTTCCGGGATCACATCGCCGGCTCGCTGGATGATGACGTGGTCCCCTGTCCGCACGTCTTTGCGCGCGACCTCGTCCTCGTTGTGCAGCGTCGCCCGGCTGACGGTCGTCCCGCCGATCTGGACCGGCGTTAGCCAGGCGACCGGCGTGATCGCCCCGGTGCGGCCGACGTAGACCTTGATGTCGTCGACGACGGTCTCTGCCTGCTCCGGCGGAAACTTGAAGGCAAGGGCCCACCGCGGACTGCGGGAGACGAACCCGAGCTCGGCTTGCTGGGCCAGGTCATTGACCTTGATGACGATGCCATCGATCTCATAGTCCAGGCCATGACGCTTCTCCTGCCATTCGTCGAGGAAGCCGATCACGGATTCGATATCGGCGTGTCTGCGCCGGTTCTCGTTGACGTGGAAGCCCATCTCGGCGAGGCGGTCGAGGATTTGTTCCTGGCTCCTTGCGCCGCCGGCCGGATCGAGCGCATAGATGAACGTGTCAAGCCGGCGCCGCGCCGTGATGCGTGGGTCCAGCTGCCGGACCGCGCCGGCGGCGGCATTGCGTGGGTTGGCGAACGGCGCCTTGCCCTCGCCTTCGAGCTCCTTGTTCAGGCGCTGAAAACTTCGCTTGGGCATGTAGACCTCACCGCGGACTTCGAAGGTCTGCGGGAACTCAGCCGGAATCGTCACCGAGAGCGGGACGCTGGGAATCGTCTTGACGTTGGGCGTGACGTCTTCGCCGACATAACCGTCACCCCTGGTCGCGCCGACCCGGTACTGGCCGTTCTCGTACAGCAGGCTCATCGCCAGGCCGTCGATCTTCAGTTCTGTGACGTATTCGACCTGCACGTCGCCCAGCCCGCGATGGACGCGTTTGTCGAACTCACGAACCTCGTCACGCTTGAAGCCGTTGGCCAGGCTCAGCATTGGTGTCCGATGGGTGACCTTGGCGAACGCATCGGACGGCGGGCCGCCGACCCGCTGGGTTGGTGAGTCGGAGGTGATCAGCTGCGGATACTGCGTCTCGAGGTCGACCAGTTCACGGAAGAGCGCGTCGTACTCCGCGTCGGTGATTTCAGGGTTGTCGTCAACGTAGTACTGCCGATTGGCTCGATCGATGATCGTGCGCAGCTCGAGGATGCGCGCCTGCGCGTCCTCCGGGCCCGCCGGCCCACGCGAGCCGCGCGGAACGTGCGATGCGAGCGTTTGAGGCGTTTGGGAGGCGTTGCTCACAACTTGACGATGGGCGCCAGGCTGACGGCGAGGATCTTCACGCCGACCTTGTCGAACTTGACGATCAGCTCCTCGTCGGTGCGCGTCATGGTGCTCTTCAGGACGCGGCCGCGACCCCAGGATCGGTGCTCGACATTGTCGCCGGGATGGTAGCGCTGGTGCAAGTTCAGCGGCGCCGCCGGACGCGCGGCCTCGATCACTCGAGCCGGCGCCATGCCGGGCTCATCCACGCCGGACGGGATGCCCTCCGGCCGATCGACAAGGGTTGCCGGGATGTCCTTCAGAAATCGCGACGGCACATTCAGGTTGGCGCTGCCCCATAGGTGCCGGCGGAAGGCATGAAACAGATATAGCCGGTCTTTGGCGCGGGTCATTCCGACGTAGGCCAGCCGCCGTTCTTCTTCGAGGTCTTCCGCTGAGTCGAGGCTGCGGCTGTGGGGGAAGAGCCCTTCCTCCATGCCGAGCATGAAGACCACAGGAAACTCAAGGCCTTTCACCATGTGCAGGGTGATCAGCGTCAGCCCTTTGGCTTCGTCCCGCATCGTGTCCACGTCGCTCATCAGAGCGGTCTCCTCCAGGAAGGCCTGCAGCCCCTCGCCGGGCGGCAGGCCGTCATATTCCGAGGCGAGGCCGCGAAGCTCGAGGACGTTCGCCCAGCGCTCATCGCCGTCGGCCCCGCTCTCTTTCACGTAGCGCTCGTAGGCGCTTCGCAGCAAGAGCAGGTCGATCACCTCGACCAGCCGGCGCTCCTGGCTGGCGGCGCGGACTTCGCTGATAAGATCGCGAAACTCCCCGAGCGCCAGCCGCGCCGAGTTCGTCAGATCCGTCATCTCATCAAGGCGGCCGAGCGCATCCCAGGCCGACATGCCGTGAGCGTCGGCCCAATAGCCAAGCTGCGCCAGCGATTTCTCCCCCAGCTTTCGCCGCGGAACATTGACCACGCGCGAGAAGCTCAGTGTGTCCTGCGGATTGGCGATCAAGCGCAGATACGCCATGACGTCTTTGACCTCACGCCGTTCATAGAAGCGAAGCCCGCCGATCAGCCGGTATGGCACGCCGCGCCGGAGGAGGACTTCCTCGAGCGCGCGGGACTGCGCGTTGGTGCGATACAGAACAGCGAGATCGCCCAGCCGGTAGTCGCCCTCGGCGACCAGCCGAAGCGCCTCGCGGGCCACGGCCTGCGCTTCCTCCTGCTCGTCGTAGGTCTGTCCGATCACGATCTTGGGCCCGCCCGGGCGGTCGGTCCAGAGCCGCTTGTCGGCACGGTTCGGGTTCGCCTTGATGACGTGGTAGGCGGCGTCGAGGATGACCTGCGTGGATCGGTAGTTCTGCTCGAGCTTCACGATCTGGGCATCCGGATAGTCATGCTCGAAGGACAGGATGTTGCGCACGTCGGCGCCGCGGAACTTGTAGATCGACTGGTCGTCATCGCCCACGACCGCCAGGTTGCGATGCTTGCCCGCCAGCTGTCGCACCATCAGGTACTGGGCCCGATTCGTGTCCTGATACTCGTCGACCATCACGTACTTGAACCGTTTTTGATACTTCTCGAGCACCTCGTGGTGGCGATCGAAGAGCCAGACGGCGCGCATCAGGAGATCGTCGAAATCGAGCGCATTGTTCTGCTCCAGGAAGCGGTCGTACGGCACCCGGATCCGGGCAGCGAGCTCCTCGTTGTGCGTCCCTGCGGCCTTCGCCTGCTCCTCGACGGTCATCACCTCGTCTTTGGCACGCGAGATCAACGCCACTATGCCTCCTGGCGGATAGCGTTTCTCGTCAAGCCGCATCTCGTTCATTACCCGCTTGATCACGGACAGCCGATCGGCTTCGTCGTAGATGAGGAAATGCCGGTCGATGCCGTCGGCGCTGCCGTCGCGCCGCAGAATCCGGACGGCGATGGCGTGAAACGTGCCCATCCAAATTCCCCCGGCGGTCAGGTTCAGCAATTGCTCGACCCGGCCGCGCATCTCGCGTGCGGCCTTGTTCGTGAACGTCACGGCAAGGATTTCGCTCGGCTGGGCGCGACCCTGCTGAATCAGCCAGGCGATCCGATGCGTCAGTACGCGGGTCTTCCCGCTGCCGGCGCCGGCAAAGATCAAGAGCGGGCCATCATCGGCGGTCACGGCCGCGCGCTGGGGCGGATTCAGGCCGGCAAGAAGGTCGACACCGCGATCAGTCGCGGCGGGGGTGGATGCCAAGGTCACCCGAAAGTCTACCCAGCCCGTGGTCTCTCCTCCCCATCTGGGGGAGGGTCCGGGTGGGGGCCCTCCCGTCTAGTGCCGGCGGCCGCGGCCCCGCATGCGACCGGCGGCCATGTCGTCCTCGTCGTCGTCCTGCTGCTTCTTCTTGGTCGCGGCGAACGTCTGTGAGAAGGCGCCGAAGAACTGTTCGCGCAGTTCCATTGTGGAGACCTCGAAGGCGTCTTTCAGCGTCCAGTGGTCGTCTGGGGAATAGCGACGCTCGCACGCCCAGAGCAGGAACTTGATCAGCTGGACCTTGATCGACGTCATCAGCTTGGAGTCGCCCTTGCTCTTGCCTTTCTCCTTGGCCTTGGCCTTGTCCTTGCCCTTTGGCTTGCCCTTGCCCTTCGGATCGGCGGTAGCCGGCGGGGCGATGCTGCCGTCCGCGGTGCGAACCGCCCAGCCCGGTGACGGGACGGCCTTGGCAGCGGGTGCCTGGGCCACCAGACTCGCCCGTAGCGCAGCGAGGTCGTCTTGAGCAGGTTTGGCCGGCTCCGGCGCTGGGACCGGAGCCGTGGCAGGCGGCTGATACATCGGAGCCGGTTGCGTCTTCCTTGGAATGGCCATCGGGGGCACGTTGAAGGTCGGCGGCGTCGGCGGACGGGCCGGGGCAGCCGGCCGTTGCGCGGCAAACGGGGCTGCCTGAGGAGACATTGGCTGCGGCTGCATCGGCTGGGCTGGCGCCGGGTAAGGCATCGCCTGGGGCGCCATGGGCTGCTGCGGCATGCTCTGTTGGTGCATCGCCGGCGGCTGCGTGGGAGCCTGCGCCGGGTAGTTGGGATAGACCGGCGTCTGCGGCATCCCCTGGGGGCGAACATTGCCCCGGACAGGTGGGTATCCCTGCGGCGGCTGCGGTTGCCCAGCAGGCGGGAACTGGCCCGGATAGGGCTGCTGGCCGGGAGCGCCCGGATACGGCTGCTGGCCGGGAGCGCCTGGATAGGGCTGCTGCGGGGGGCCCATCTGCTGGGGATACCCATTCGGCCATCCCTGTGGCGGGGGCATCCCAGGCTGCCCCTGGGGCATGCCTGGCTGGCCCGCCGGAGGCCACGCTTGCGGCTGCTGTTGCTGCATCCCCGGTTGCCAGGCCGGGGGCAACTGGCTCGGCGAGGGCGGCGTATATGGCCGCTGCACCGGGGCAATTGGCCGCTGTTGGTCCGGCGGGATATATGGCGCGGACGGGCCCTGGAGAACGGCCTGGCTGCGCCGCAGCAGATCAAGCAGCCGGTTCTTGTCGATGTAGAGGTTGCCGGCGAGGCTCGGATTCACGCCGGGAGTGAACGTGAACTCCCCGGCTTGGAACTCCCAGAGGAGGTCGAAGGCCTGCCGGGCGCCGCGAACTCGACCGCCGCTTGCATGGGTGAGCGCGCCGGCCTGGAAGGCGTAGATCCAGTTGCCGCGCGGCTCATGAAGCTCGAGAACGCCGGATTGGCCGGTGTTGACAACCTGGTCCAGGAGGCCGAGCAAGTTGGCGCGATCGATCGGGTTGAAGGCGGGCGCCTTGGGCGCGGCATCAGCTTTGCCTTTGGCGAAAAGCTTCACACCGCTGTAACCGGGGCGGGCAGGCCGACCTTGCCGTCTGAAGCAGGCCGCTACAACGTGTTACCGGCCAGGAGCAGGGATCGAACCTCGTCGTCGGTGACCTGTGGCCATTCCTCGAAGAAGTTGCCAACCGCGTAGAACGGCTCGGGCGTCTCCGTGCAGATCAGCTCGTCAACCTGGGAGGCCAGCCACTCGGCCGTGTCTCGAGGCGCCACCGGTGCGGCGAGCACGACTTTACGCGCGCCGCGGC